>NZ_JBHXRM010000022.1:0-117719 GCF_042716895.1 Streptomyces sp. NPDC058653
CTGGGCCGCCCCCTAGACCGGCCCCGTACCGGGGGCGCCGCACATAACACCGCCCGCCGGCCCGGCCGGCGTCTGCGGCCCGCCGGGCGCCCCGACGTACCAGCCGGTCCGGCGCGACGCCCCTCGTCGGCTCAGAGGCCCACCGAGAACATGTCGCTCCTCCCGGAGCTGTCCTCAGGCGCCGGACTCGTCGTCCGGCGCCGGACCGGACGCGTCTGCGGCCGTCTGGCACCACGCCGTACCGGCCAGCGCGACGCCCCTCGTCAGACGCCCAGCTCAGAAGTCCAGCGAGGACACGTCGCTCTCCGGAACTCCGGAGCTGTCCTCGGACCGGGCTTGTCGGCGGGCGCCGGGCTTGTCGGCGGGCGCCAGCCCGGCCACGTCTGCGGCCCGTCCGGCGGCACGACGTACCGGCCCGGTCCGGCGCGACGCCCCTCGTCGGCTCAGAAGCCCACCGAGAACACGTCGCTCCTCCGGAGCTGTCCTCGGGCGCCAGCCCGGCCGCGTCTGCGGGGCGGCCGGCGGCACGCCATACCGGCCCGGGCCGGCGGCACGACGTAGCGGTCCGGGTCGGCGCGCCTCGTCAGAGGCCCAGCGAGGACACGTCGCCCATCACCACCTGTGGGCGCTTCGACGGGTCCAGCCAGCGCAGGAGTTCCTTCATGCGGGGCATCGGGAGCGAGACACAGCCCTGTGTCGGGCCGCCGTGGTCCACATGGATCCAGATGCCGCCGCCCCTGGACGCGCCCAGCGGGCGGGTCCAGTCCAGCGGGGTGGTGCCCGCCTTGCGGTTGTAGTTGATCGCGACCACATGGTCGAACGACCCGGCCAGCGGCTCGCCCTCGAAACCCACGCCGCCGAGCGTGAAGGCCGGGCCCTGGTCGTACGGCAGTCTCGTGCCCGGGTCCGGGAGCCGGCCGCCCGCGTCGGTCAGGCCGAAGACACCGATCGGACTGCGCAGGTCGCCCTGCCGGTGCTCGTCGGTCCAGCCCTTCAGGGCGTTGTGCGCCGGCCAGGGGTCGGAGACCGAGCGCCAGCCCTCCACGGGGTCCCGCTCGTAGAGGACCAGCGTGGCGCGGTTGGAGTCGGGCGCGTCGCCGGTGACCACGACGGCCTGGCGCGAGGACCGGGGGATCGCCGCCCTGGTCTTCGGGCCGAGCGCCGGGATCTGTCTGGGGCGTACCACCCGGCTCTTGGACTCGCCGGCGTCCGGCACCGCGCGCCCGAGACCGCCGCGCGCCGCCTCGCCGCTCCCGTCGGCGCTCGCCTCCCCGGCGGCGGCCTTGTCGTCGACCGCCGTCGGGACGGACGATCCCCCATCGCCCCCGAACGCGCCGCCGAGCCCTCCCCCGCAGCCACCGAGCAGCAGACCGCCGACGAGCACGAGCGCGGCCACGTGGTGCGGGCGTGCGCGGTGAGACATGTGTGACCTTTCAGTTCGCACGGGCGTCACTCCGCCCGGTCGTTCTCGGCATGGGGGGTCGGGGCCCGGCTTGGTTCGGGGCCGTGCGCCCCGGGGGCGGGATAGTCCACATCGGCGATCATGGCGCGTACCGTGCCGACGATCGGGGAACTCGCCCCGGCGCCCGCGGTACAGACACTGACTTGGATGCCCTCGCCGCCCTCGGGGTCCGGTCCGGGCAGCAGGGCGCTGTACTCCTCGGTGCCCCCGAGCTTGCGGCAGAGCACCTGGGGCTCCGCCAGCGCGCGGAGCACGGACGGATCCTTCGGACCGGTGTCGAACCCGCTGTAGTTCTTCGGATCCAGCGAGACCAGGACGCCCCCGGGCCGCAGCGTCCTGACGGGGTCGCAGAAGGTCTCCGGCTCCGTCGGACAGACGGGCGTCACGGTCGGTACGGGCTGGCTCGCGACGAACCCGCGGGGCGCGCTCTTGAACTCGGGTTCGCTCGGCACCGCGAGCGCCTGCCAGCCCGGCGGCAGCCGCAGGGTGAGATCGCCCAGGTCCGGGAAGCGGACCGCGTGGCCGCCCGCCGAGTCCGTGGTGGCGACGGTGGGGGCCGGGCTCGCGGGCGGTGCGCCCTCGTCCGGGCCGCGCAGGAAGCCCGGCAGGAGTGTGCCCGCCACCACGAGACCGGTCACCGCCGCCGACGTGCCGGCGGCGCGGCGGCGCCGGCGGGAGCGGGCCGCCCGCTCCCGGACGCGGCGCAGCCGCTCCTCGGGGGCGTGCAGCCGGGGTACGACACGCTCCAGCAGGATCCGCAGCTCCCGCTCCTCGGCCGGCGGGCTCGCGTCCTCACCCGGGTCCCCGGCCGGGCCCGGCCCTCCGCCCTCCTCGGGCCCGCCCCCGTAAAGGCTCCGGCGCTCGTGCTCAGACACCTCGTGCTCAGACACCCCGCTCACCCCCGTCCACCGGCACGGGCAGCGCGGCCCGCAGCGCGCGCAGCGCCTTCGCCGACTGGCTCTTGACCGTCCCCGGCGCGCAGCCCAGCGTCGCCGCCGTCTCCTCGACGCTCAGGTCCTCGAAGAAGCGCAGCACGACGACCGCGCGCTGTCTCACCGGCAGCGACCGCACCGCGGCGGCCAGCGACTGCTCCAGGTCCACGCTCTCGTACGCGTCGAACGAACCCGCCGCGTCCGGGACTTCGCCGTGCGGCACCTCGCCGCGCCAGCGTCTGCGCCACCAGGAGGCATGCGTATGGACCAGCGCCGTGCGTACGTATGCCTCCGGCCGCTCGCCGGAGATCCGGTGCCACTTGGGCCACACCTTGGCCAGGGTCGTCTGGAGCAGGTCCTCCGCCAGGTGCGCGTCGCCCGTCAGCAGCCAGGCCACCCGCAGCAGTCGCGGCCCGCGAGAGGCGACGAAAGCCTCGAAGTCGCCGTCGCTGTCGCCCGGGTCCATCGCCTCGTCGCCCTCGCCAATCCGTTCGGTCGTCCACGACCGGTCAACGTGCCGGGGAGGCTTTCAGGTTGCCCCATGGCAGGAAGACGCCACGCACAGGGCCCGGAACCGTACGGTTCCGGGCCCTGCGGTGAACGGGAGACGCGGCGGCGGCTACTTCGCGACCGGCTTGCGGAGCTGGATGTTCAGCTCCCGCAGCCGGGTCTCGTCCAGCTCGGTCGGCGCGCCCATCATCAGGTCCTGCGCGTTGCCGTTGAGCGGGAAGGCGATCGTCTCGCGGATGTTGGGCTCGTCGGCGAGCAGCATCACGATGCGGTCGACGCCCGGCGCGATGCCGCCGTGCGGCGGGGCGCCGAGGCGGAAGGCGCGCAGCATGCCCGCGAACTCGTGCTCGACGGTCTCGCGGTCGTAGCCCGCGATCTCGAACGCCTTGAGCATCAGCTCGGGCTCGTGGTTCCTGATCGCGCCCGACGACAGCTCGATGCCGTTGCAGACGATGTCGTACTGCCAGGCGAGGATGTCGAGCGGGTCCTTCGTCTCCAGGTCCTCAAGACCGCCCTGGGGCATGGAGAACGGGTTGTGCGAGAAGTCGATCTTGCCGGTCTCCTCGTCCTTCTCGTACATCGGGAAGTCCACGACCCAGCAGAAGCGGAAGACGCCCTCCTCGAAGTGGCCGGAGCGCTTGGCCGCCTCGACGCGGACCGCGCTCATGATCTTCGAGACCTCGTCGAACTCGCCCGCGCCGAAGAAGATCGCGTGGCCGGGCACGAGGGACAGCCGCTCGGTGAGGACCTTGACGTTGTCCTCGGTGAGGAACTTGGCGATCGGTCCCGCGAGCGTGCCGTCCTCGCCGACCCGCACCCAGGCCAGGCCCTTGGCGCCCTGCTCGACGGCGTAGTCGCCGAGGCCGTCGAAGAACTTCCGCGACTGGCCCGCGGTGTCCGGCACGGGCAGCGCGCGTACGTGCTTGCCGGCGAACGCCTTGAACTCGGAGCCCTCGAAGACGTCCGAGATGTCGACCAGCTCCAGCTGCGCCCGCAGGTCCGGCTTGTCGTTGCCGTACTTGAGCATCGACTCGCGGAACGGGATGCGCGGGAAGGGGGACGTGACCTCCCGGCCGCCGCCGAACTCGGTGAACAGCTCCGTCATCAGCTTCTCGATCGGCCGGAAGACGTCCTCCTGCTCGACGAAGGACATCTCCACGTCGAGCTGGTAGAACTCGCCGGGCGAGCGGTCGGCGCGGGCATCCTCGTCACGGAAGCAGGGCGCGATCTGGAAGTAGCGGTCGAAGCCGGAGATCATCAGCAGCTGCTTGAACTGCTGGGGGGCCTGCGGCAGCGCGTAGAACTTGCCCGGGTTCAGCCGGGAGGGGACGACGAAGTCACGGGCGCCCTCGGGGGACGTCGCCGTCAGGATCGGGGTCGCCATCTCGTTGAAGCCCAGCGCGGTCATCTTGTGCCGGATGGCGGAGATCACGGCCGTACGCAGCAGGATGTTGCGGTGCATGCGCTCGCGGCGCAGGTCGAGGAAGCGGTATTCGAGCCGCCGCTCCTCGTTGACGCCGTCGTCGGTGTTGATCGTGAACGGCAGCGGTCCCGCGGCGCCGAGGACCTCGACCTCGCCGACCTCGATCTCGATCTCACCGGTCGGCAGGTCCGGGTTGACGTTGTCGGCGCCACGGGCGGAGACCGTGCCGTCGATCCGGACGACGGTCTCCTTGGTGAGCTTGGAGAGCGCCTCGTTCGCGGGGGTGCCGGGGCGGGCGACGAGCTGGACGAGACCGTAGTGGTCGCGGAGATCGATGAAGAGGATGCCGCCCAGGTCTCGACGATTGTGCAGCCAGCCGCTCAGCCGGACGTCGGTGGAGACGTCGGAGGCGCGGAGCTCGCCGCAGGTGTGGGACCTGTACCGATGCATCGTCGTTCATCCAGTCTTAGCTCTTGGCGGATGGGCTTGGCCGCACCAGGTTACCGGCAGGGCCAACGGCGCCTCCCCCCTGTTTACGGGGTCCGCCCGGCGGCCGGTCCCCGCCCGGCGGACGCCCGGCCACCCGCACGCCTGCTTGACACCGCGCATAGCACCTGTACCGGTTTAAAGTGGTCCAATGCGCACCGAGGAGGTACTGGCCGCGATCGCGACCGGTCTGTGGCGCTGGGACAACGCCGCCGGGTACGTCACTCTCGACGCGGAGGCGGCGCGGCTCTTCGGGCTGCCCGCGGAGCCCACGGTCCTGAGCGAGGCCGCCATGCGCGCGCGCCTGCACCCCGTCGACTGGACCGAGACCTACGGCATCGTGCGCCTCGCCGTCGCCGAGGGGACGCTCGCCGAGGCCCACGCGCGGGTCGTGGACGAGGACGGGCAGGTGATCCGTACCATCAGGTCCCGCTCGAAGCCCCGCGTCACCCAGCACGAGTACGGGGAGGACTACGAGCTGATCGGCACCATCCAGGAGATCGTGGCCCCCCAGCCGGGCGCGCTGACCGGGCAGAGCCCCGTCGCCGGCGACTGGCGGCGCTCACGCGAGGCGTTCCTCCTCGACGCGGGCCGGGCGCTCGCCGAGGCGCACTCCACCTCCGAGGTGCTGCGGGTCGCGGCGTCGCTGTCCATGCCCGGGTTCTCCCCCGACGGGCTCGCCGTCTTCGGCGTCGAGGGCGAGCATCTGACGATCATCGGGCACCACGGGCACCCGGACGGCGCGGAGGGACCCTTCACGAACATGTCCGTGAACACGGACTACCCGGCGGCCGAGGTCGTACGGACCGGGCGGGCGATCTATCTGCCGACGCCCAGGGACTACCAGGACCGCTACCCCGCGACCTGGCCGCTGGTCCAGGGCTTCGGCCGCAGGTCCTGGGCGTTCGTGCCGCTGATCGTCGCCGGGCGCACGATGGGCGCCTGGATGGCGGCGTTCAAACACCCGGTGACGTTCACGCCCGACGAGCGGTCCGTGCTGACGACGGTCGCCAGGATGCTCGGGCAGGCGCTGGTGCGCGCGGATGTCGCGGAGACGGAGCGCGAGCTGTCGCTGGGGCTCCAGCGCACGATGATGCCGACGCTGGGGCCGGAGATCCCGGGGATGAGCGTGGCGGCGCGCTATGTGCCGACGGGCGGCGGGCTCCAGGTGGGCGGCGACTGGTACGACATGATCCCGCTGCCGGGCAGCGGCAAGGTGGCCCTGGTCATCGGGGACGTGCAGGGGCACGACGTACGGGCCGCGGGCCTGATGGGGCAGCTGCGGATCGCCCTGCGCGCGTACGCGGCCGAGGGGCACCGGCCCGATGCCGTACTGGCCCGGGCGTCGCGCTTCCTGCACGGGATGTACGAGTTCTCGACCCCGCACGGGCTCGCGCACCTCGACGACAGCGAGGAGGACCGGGACGCCGAGTACAACCTGGCGCGCTTCGCGACGTGCCTGTACATGGAGGTCGACCCGGACAAGGGCACGCTCGACATCGCACGGGCCGGACACCCCGACCCGGTGATCCGGTCGGCGGACGGCACGGCCCGTATCCGGCAGACGGCGGGCGGGATGCCGCTGGGCATCGAGGCCGACTCGAACTACCCCACGACGCGGGTGGTCCTGGAGCCCGGCGACACCATCATGCTCTGCACCGACGGGCTGATCGAGACCGGCGGGCACGACATGCTGAGCGGCTGGACACGGCTGCGGCCCGTGCTGGAGAGCAACACCGGCGCCTCGCTGGAGAAGCTCGCGGACGCGCTGGTGGAGGCGGTCCACGGCCCCGGCTCGCACTACACGACGGGCCCGCTGGCCGACCGCCGCGAGGACGACATCGCGCTGATGCTGCTCTCACGGGACAGCACGCGTCCGGCACCGGCGCGCCCGCATCCGCGCCGCGCGGTGCTGACGATCTCCCAGGCGGAGCCCTCGCAGGTCGCGGACGCCCGGCGGCAGTTGAAGGATCTGCTGCACGACTGGGCGGACGAGGAACAGGTCGACTCGGCGGTGCTGATGCTCTCCGAGATGGCCACGAACGTGCTCGTCCACACGGACGGCGACGCGGTGCTGATCGCGGAGGCGGCGGGGGAGCGGGGCAAGCGCCGGCTGCGGGTGGAGGTCGCGGACGCCAGCGACGAACTCCCCCACCGGCGCAAGCCGGGCGAGCTGGCGTCGAGCGGCCGGGGCCTGGTGCTGATGGAGATGCTGGCGGACGCGTGGGGGGTGGATCCGCGCGGCGAGGGCAAGTCGATCTGGTTCGAGATCTACGAGTCGGGCCGGACGGCCACGGTGTAGGCCACGTCCGGTGAGCGCGCCCGTTCGGCGGGTCAGGGGGCGCCGGGCGGGCCGGGGCCCGGGGTCCCCGCCTCGTACCGTTCCCTGATCTCCGCGAGCACCCCGAAGGCCGCCGCCGTCAGTGGTACGGCCAGCAGCGTGCCCAGGATTCCGGCCACGCTCGCCCCCGCCGCGATGGCCAGCATCACCACCGCCGGATGCATCTGCACCGTCCGGCTCTGCACCACCGGCTGGAGCACATGCCCCTCCAGGACCTGTACGGCGAGGACGACCCCGAGCACCCACAGGGCGATCGCCACCCCCCGGTCGGCGAGCGCGACGAGCACGGCGACGGCGCCGGTCAGGAACGCGCCCAGGTACGGGATGTACGCCCCCACGAAGACCAGCGCCCCGAGCCCCACGGCGCCCGGCACGCGCAGGATCAGCAGACCGGCGGTGATGCAGACGGCGTCGATGAGCGCGATGAAGGTCGTACCGCGCATGAAGCCCTCGACGGCCCCGAACGCCCTGCGGGCCATGGCCTCGACGGTGTCGCCGGTACGGCGCGGGGCGACGGAGCGCAGCGCGCCGGCGACCCGGTCGGAGTCCTTGAGGAAGAAGAAGATCAGCAGCAGCGCCAGGACGGCGGTGGCGATCAGCTCGCCGACGACGCTGAGCCCGGTGATCACGCCGGAGGCGGCCGTACCGCCGAACTTGCTCAGCAGGTCCTTCGCGTTCGACGCGACGTCGTCGAGCGAGGTCCCGGCCACCCCGAACTGGTCCCCGAGGTCCTGCCCGGCCTGCTTGAGCGAGTCGACGATCTGGTCGCCGGTCTCGATGAGCGCGGTGACGACGACGTATCCGGCCCCGCCGACGACCCCGACCACGGCCAGACAGGTCAGCCCGGCGGCCAGGGACCTGGGCATCCTCATGGCGACGAGGCGCCGGTGGAGCGGGCGCAGCAGCGCGGTCCCGAGGATTGCGAGCAGCACGGGGGTGACGGCGGTCTTGAACGTGACGACGATCCACACCCCGACGGTGACGACGCCGGCGACGAGCAGCACGACGGCGCACCAGGCACCCACCCGCCAGACCTCGGGGGGCAGCACGCCGGGCGGGCCCCCGCGCGAGTTCTCCATCCGCCCACCCGACCACGCCGACCGGGGCGGTGCCGCGCGGATGGGGCCGGGTGGGTGCCGGGGTGTCACTCACGGGTGGGGCGGGCGCGTCGGTGGGCGGACCGGGGCGCGGTGTCCGGTGTCCGGCGGATCGGGGTGGGGCGGAGACCGCCCCACCCCGACCGGACCCGCGCGCTCCTACCTCGTCCTACTCGGCGTCGGCCGGCACCGTGCCCAGCCGGCCGGACTGGAAGTCCTCGAAGGCCTGCTTCAGCTCGGCGTGACTGTTCATCACGAACGGGCCGTAGTGCGCCATCGGCTCCCGGATCGGCCGGCCGCCCAGCAGGACGACCTCCAGGTCCGGCGTGTTCGAGTCCTGGGACTCGTCCGCGCGGACCGTCAGCGACGACCCCGCGCCGAAGACCGCCGTCTGGCCCATGTGCACCGGCCGCCGGTCGGGACCGGCGGCGCCGCGCCCGGCGAGGACGTACGCGAGACCGTTGAAGTCCTCGCGCCACGGCAGCGTCACCTCGGCACCCGGCCGGAGCGTCGCGTGGATCATCGTGATCGGCGTGTGCGTGATGCCGGGGCCCTCGTGCCCGTCGAGCGAGCCCGCGATCACCCGCAGCAGCGCGCCTCCGTCGTGCGAGGTGAGGAGCTGCACCTGGCCGCCGCGGATGTCCTGGTAGCGCGGGTCCATCATCTTGTCGGCGGCGGGCAGGTTCACCCAGAGCTGGAGGCCGTGGAAGAGACCCCCCGACATCACGAGGGACTCCGGCGGCGCCTCGATGTGGAGCAGGCCGGAGCCCGCCGTCATCCACTGGGTGTCGCCGTTGCGGATCGTTCCGCCGCCACCGTTGCTGTCCTGGTGGATGAAGGTGCCGTCGATCAGGTACGTCACGGTCTCGAAGCCGCGGTGCGGGTGCCAGGGGGTGCCCTTGGGCTCTCCCGGCGCGTACTCCACCTCGCCCATCTGGTCCATCATGATGAACGGGTCGAGGTGCTGGTAGTTGATCCCCGCGAACGCCCGGCGCACCGGGAATCCCTCGCCCTCGAAGCCACCGGGCGCGGTGGACACGGCGAGCACGGGCCGGGCGACGGCGTCGGCGGCCGCCGTGACACGGGGAAGGGTGAGTGGGTTTTCGACGGTCACAGCGGGCATTGGGGGCCTCCTCGGCTTCTGGCTCCAATTTAGTTGAACGGTGAACATCTGACAAGGCAGCGGATATTCCGCGCGCGTGTTACGCGCGTCACGCAGGGGAATCGGGTCAGCCGTTCATCGGTCAGCGGTGCGGAAGAACAGTCGCGCGAGGGGTCGGGCCCGGAGGGGCGGACCGCATAGGGGCCGACCGCGGAAGGATCAGCGGCGGAAGGATCAGCGGCGGAGGGATCAGCCGTACATCCGGCGCATCGCGAAGTCGACCATCTGCTCCACGGCCTTCGCGTCGAACACCATCCGGTGCTCACCCTCCATGTCGATCACGAAGCCGTACCCCGTCGGCAGCAGGTCGATCACCTCGGCACCCGTGATCACGAAGTACTTCGACTCCTTGCCCGCGTACCGCCGCAGCTCCTTGAGCGTGCTGAACATCGGGATGACGGGCTGCTGGGTGTTGTGCAGGGCCAGGAACCCGGGGTTGTCGCCGCGCGGGCAGTAGACCTTCGACGTCGCGAAGATCTGCTGGAAGTCCTCCGCGGAGAGCGACCCGGTCGTGAACGCCCGCACCGCGTCCGCCAGCGAGGGAGGGGACGGCTCGGGATACAGCGGCTGCTCGCCGTATCCGCCGCCCATCGGCTGCTGCGGGGGTGCGTACTGCTGCTGAGCGCCAGCGTTCTGGTCGTAGCCGTACATGGCCCCCAGAGTACTGAGGAAAGACCCGTCCATGGGCGCGTTGGGCCGCATGCGCTCCTCGTCGTCCTCGTCACAGATGTCCGGTAGGGGTTGCGTCTTATTACCGGCGGGTAGCATCATCGGAGCCAGTACTGAGTACGGGTACGAGGAATCTGCCTCCCTACCGCTTACGGAGCCGTCGCCATGGGGCACTACAAGTCGAATCTCCGCGACATCGAGTTCAACCTCTTCGAGGTCCTCGGGCGCGACAAGCTGTACGGCACGGGCCCGTTCGCGGAGATGGACGTCGAGACAGCCAGGACGATTCTCTCCGAGGTCACCAAGCTCGCCGAGTCCGAGCTGGCCGCCTCCTACGCCGACGCAGACCGCAATCCTCCGGTCTTCGACCCCGAGACCAGCACCGCTCCGGTGCCCGCCTCCTTCAAGAAGAGCTACCAGGCCTTCATGGACTCGGAGTACTGGCGTCTCGGCCTGCCCGAGGAGATCGGCGGCACCACCTCGCCCCGCTCCCTGATCTGGTCCTACGCGGAGCTGCTGCTCGGGGCCAACCCGGCGATCTGGATGTACACCTCGGGCCCGGCCTTCGCCGGCATCCTCTTCCAGGAGGGCAACGAGGCGCAGAAGAAGATCGCCGAGATCGCCGTCGAGAAGCAGTGGGGCTCCACGATGGTGCTCACCGAGCCCGACGCGGGCTCGGACGTGGGCGCCGGCCGGACGAAGGCCGTCGAGCAGGAGGACGGCTCCTGGCACATCGAGGGCGTGAAGCGGTTCATCACCTCCGGCGAGCACGACATGTCGGACAACATCCTCCATTACGTGCTGGCCCGCCCCGAGGGCGCCGGCCCCGGCACGAAGGGCCTGTCGCTCTTCCTCGTACCGAAGTACGAGTTCGACTGGCAGACCGGCGAGCTGGGCGAGCGCAACGGCGTGTACGCGACGAACGTCGAGCACAAGATGGGCCTCAAGGCGTCCAACACGTGCGAGCTGACCTTCGGCGACCGGCACCCGGCCAAGGGCTGGCTCATCGGTGACAAGCACGACGGCATCCGCCAGATGTTCATGATCATCGAGTTCGCCCGGATGATGGTCGGCACGAAGGCCATCGCCGCGCTCTCCACGGGCTATCTGAACGCGCTGGAGTACGCCAAGGAGCGCGTCCAGGGCCCGGACCTCTCGCAGTTCATGGACAAGAGGGCGCCCAAGGTCACCATCACGCACCACCCCGACGTACGCCGCTCGCTGATGACGCAGAAGGCGTACGCCGAGGGCATGCGCGCGCTGGTGCTCTACACCGCCTCCCTCCAGGACGAGATCGCCAAGCGGGAGGCGGAGGGCGAGGACGTCAAGGCGCAGCACGCTCTGAACGACCTGCTGTTGCCCATCGTGAAGGGCTACGGCTCCGAGAAGTCGTACGAGCAGCTCGCGCAGTCGCTCCAGACGCTCGGCGGCTCCGGGTATCTCCAGGAGTACCCGATCGAGCAGTACATCCGCGACGCCAAGATCGACACGCTGTACGAGGGCACCACCGCGATCCAGGGCCAGGACTTCTTCTTCCGGAAGATCGTCCGTGACCAGGGGCAGGCGCTGAACACCCTCTCCGAGGAGATCAAGCAGTTCCTCGCCGTCGGCACCGGCGGCGGAGAGCTGGCGCCGGCCCGTGACGCGCTCGCCAAGGCGGCCGTCGACCTGGAGGCGATCGTCGGCAGGATGCTGACCGACCTCTCCGCCACCGCCGAGGACGTCAAGAACATCTACAAGGTGGGCCTCAACACCACCCGCCTGCTGATGGCCTCGGGCGATGTCGTGGTCGGCTATCTGCTGCTGCGCGGCGCGGCCGTGGCGGTGGAGAAGCTGGAGACGGCGTCCGCGAAGGACGTTCCCTTCTACCAGGGCAAGATCGCGGCGGCGAAGTTCTTCGCGGCGACGGTCCTGCCGGGGGTCTCGGCGGAGCGCACGGTGGCCGAGTCGGTCGACAACTCGCTGATGGATCTGGACGAAGCGGCGTTCTGACGCGGGGGTCGGGAGCGGACCCCCGCACCGTTCCGACGCCGAGGGCGGGAGCGGACCCGTGCAGGGTTCGGACGCTGTGGGCGGGAGCGGACCCGCGCCGTTCCGTCGAGGGCGGGTCAGGGCCGGCGCGCCGGTCCGAGGCCGTGGGTGGGTGCGGACCCCCGCACTGTTCCGACGCCGTGGGCGGGTGCGGACCCGCACGCCGTTCCGACCTCGTGGGCGGGTGCGGACCCGCGCAGGGTTCGGACGCCGAGGGCGGGTCAGGACCGGCGCGCTCTTTCGGCCTGTGAGCGGGCCCGCTCCCGCCCGCACCGTTCGGACGGCGAGGGCGGGAGCGGGCCCGCGCCGTTCCGCCGAGGGCGGGTGCCGACCCGTGCAGGGTTCTGACGTCGAGGGCGGGAGCGGGCCCGCGCAGGTATGCGAGATCGTCGGGCGGGCCGATGGCGGGCTGGTCGGCGATCTCGCTCTCCGGTCGGGAGTTCGCACCGCGCCCGCGATGTCGGTGTAGCGGACAGGAATGGTCCGCCGTCCGGGTCGGCGGCCCCGGAGGCCGTCTCGTTATGGTGACCTCATGAGCAGATCCGCCCGCTTCGACCGCGGCCACACCGACGACCTGATGACCTTCCTCGCCACCAGCCCCACCCCGTACCACGCGGTGGCGAGCGCGGCCGAGCGCCTGGAGAAGGCCGGCTTCCGGCAGGTCCAGGAGACGGACGCGTGGGAGGGGACCACCGGCGGCAAGTACGTCCTGCGCGGCGGGGCGCTCATCGCCTGGTACGTCCCGGAGGGTGCCGAGCCGCACACGCCGTTCCGGATCGTCGGCGCGCACACGGACTCCCCCAACCTCCGGGTGAAGCCGATCCCCGACACCGGCGCGTACGGCTGGCGACAGGTCGCCGTCGAGGTCTACGGCGGGCCGCTGCTCAACACCTGGCTGGACCGGGACCTCGGGCTGGCCGGGCGCCTCTCCCTGCGGGACGGCCGCGAGCGGCTCGTCAACGTGGACCGGCCGCTCCTGCGCGTACCGCAGCTGGCCGTCCATCTGGACCGGGGCGTCAACTCCGACGGACTGAAGCTGAATCCGCAGCGGCACATGCAGCCGATCTGGGGGCTCGGCGAGGCCGAGGAGGGCGACCTGATCCGCTTCGTCGCCGAGGAGGCCGGGGTCGAGGCGTCCGACATCATCGGCTGGGACCTCATGCCGCACTCGGTCGAGCCGCCGGCCTACCTCGGGCGCGACCGCGAACTGGTGGCCGGGCCGCGGATGGACAACCTGCTGTCGGTGCACGCCGGTACGGCCGCGCTGGCCGCCGTCGCGACGGCGGGCGGGTCGGGGACGGCGCTGCCGTACATCCCGGTCCTCGCCGCCTTCGACCACGAGGAGAGCGGCTCCCAGTCGGACACCGGCGCGGACGGGCCGCTGCTGGGCACGGTGATGGAGCGCTCGGTGCTGGCACGCGGCGGTTCGTACGAGGACCGGGCGCGGGCACTGGCCGGCACGGTCTGTCTCTCGTCCGACACCGGGCACGCCGTGCACCCCAACTACCCGGAGCGGCACGACCCGACGCACCACCCGCGTGCCAACGGCGGCCCGATCCTCAAGGTCAACGTCAACATGCGGTACGCCACGGACGGGGGCGGGCGCGCGGTGTTCACGGCGGCGTGCGAGCGGGCGGGCGTGCCGTGGCAGACGTTCGTCTCGAACAACTCGATGCCCTGCGGCACGACGATCGGCCCGATCACCGCCGCCCGGCACGGCATCAAGACGGTGGACATCGGGGCGGCGATCGTATCGATGCACAGCGCGCGTGAACTGTGCGGTGCGGACGACCCGTTCCTGCTGGCCAACGCGCTGGCCGCGTTCCTGGAGGGCTGAGCGGAGAGCCGGGCGGAGGGCAGCGTTCCGCCGACGCGGAGTCCGGCTTTCCGGCCGACCTCGGCCCGCCCTCGGCCCGCCCTCGGCCGGCCCTCGGCCCGCGTCGGCCCGCGTCGGCCGGAGCGCCGCCGGCGTCCGCGCCCCCGGTTCCGCGCGCCGGTCCGCGCGCCGGCCGGAAGGTCGGACTCCCCGCGCCCGCATGGGTGTTGCCGGGCCGGGTACCCGCATGGTCGGCCCGGGAACGGCCACCAATCGTGTCAGGAGGCGGGATTCATGGGCGTTGGCGGATGCATCGCACTCATCGCGGTGGGGGCGATCCTCACGTTCGCGACGGACTGGGAGGCGGAGAGCGTCAACCTCGACCTGGTCGGGGTGATCCTCATGGCGGTCGGCCTCATCGGCATCGCGACCTTCACGAGCATGGCGAAGCGTCGGCGGGCGGTCGTCCAGCCGCCGACGGTCATCGAGCGCGAGCGCTAGGCGAGGAACGCGGCGTGGGGCGCTCCACGCCCGCCTCCTCTCCCGGCCCTCCCGTCCTCTCGGTCCCCTCAGTCCGACGCGTCGAGACCGGCCAGCACCAGGCCCAGCCGGCCCGTGCCGGACGCGGTGACACGTACGGGTACACCCCAGTCCTGCTGGTGCACATGGCAGGCCGGGTACTCGATCTCCGGCGCGTCGTCGCAGGACGCGGCCATCGCCGAGACATGCAGGACGCCCTCGGTGACACCGTCCGCGAGCACCAGCTCGCGCGCCAGGTCGGTCCCGGCACCGGCGCCCTCCGCCAGCAGTTCGGGCGGGGTGGCGGAGATCAGGAGCCGGGTCGAGGGACCGTAACGGGTGTCCAGCTTCTGCCCCTTGGGCGCCTCGAAGACCACGTCGAGCCGCAGTGCCCCCGGCGCCACATCGGTCGCGGCGCGCCGCGTGCGGTGCGCGACCGACTCGACGCTGACGGCCTCGTCCGGCAGCCGGAGCCTGGTCAGCCGGTGCCGGGCGGACTCGACCACGACGATGCCGTCACCGACGAGCACCGCGCCGGACGGCTCCCGCAGATCGGTGGCGAGCGTCGTGACCTCGCCGGTCGCCGGGTCGTAGCGGCGCAGGGCGTGGTTGTAGGTGTCCGACACGGCCACCGAGCCGTCCGGCAGGGCGGTCACGCCGAGCGGGTGCTGGAACAGGGCCTCCGCGGCGGGGCCGTCGCGGTGGCCGAAGTCGAAGAGCCCGGTGCCGACGGCGGTCCGTACCGCGTAGCCGTCCCCGTCCCGCTCCACGTACCGCAGGGCGCTGGTCTCGGAGTCGGCGACCCACAGCCGGTCCTCGGTCGCGGCCAGTCCGGACGGCTGCGCGAACCACGCCTCGGCGGCGGGCCCGTCGACCAGACCCTCGTTGGTCGTCCCGGCCGCGACCGAGACGGTGCGGGTCTTCGGGTCGTACGTCCACAGCTGGTGCACACCGGCCATCGCGATCCACAGCCGGTCGTCCCACCAGGCCACGTCCCAGGGCGAGGAGAGCGCGACGTCGAGCGCGGGCCCGTGGGTCGGTGAGCCCTGCCACCACTGGCTGCCCGTGCCGGCGAGGGTCTCGACGGCGCCGGAGGCGGGGTTGAACTCGCGGACGGCGTGGTTCACGGTGTCGGCGACCGCGATCCGGCCGTTCGGGAGCTGGGCGATGCCCTGCGGCTCGTTGAACGACTCCGGCCCGAATCCGCGCTCACCGCCGCCAACCCGCCGCACGACGCTCTCGCCGTCGGCCGCCAGCTCGACGAGCTGGTGCCGGGTGGTGTCGGAGACGAGGAAGTTCCCCGAGTCGAGCGTGAGCACCTTGCCGGGGAAGCGCAGGTCGGTGGCGACGGGCTCGGGCGGGACGTAGGGGCCGTCGCCGCGCCGCAGGGTGCCCTTCGCGGCGTGCTCGGCCTCCAGCTCCTCCACGAGCCTCTCGATGGCGTGCGCGTGGCCCTCGCCGGCGTGCTGCGCGACGACGTACCCCTCCGGGTCGATGACGACGAGCGTGGGCCAGGCCCGTACCGCGTACTGCTTCCAGGTCGCCAGCTCCGGGTCGTCCAGCACGGGGTGATGCACCTCGTACCGCTCGACGGCGTCCACGACGGCGGCGTGCTCGGCCTCGTGGACGAACTTCGGCGAGTGGACGCCGACGGTCACGACCGTGTCGCTGTGCTTCTGCTCCAGCTCGCGCAACTCGTCGATGACATGGAGGCAGTTGATGCAGCAGAAGGTCCAGAAGTCGAGCAGGACGATACGCCCGCGCAGCTCGGCGAGGCTGAGCGCCTTGCCCCCGGTGTTCAGCCAGCCACCGGCCCCGACCAGCTCGGGAGCACGGACACGGGCGCGGCGGCGTGGTACGGGAGGGGGTGCGGAGGCGGAAGCGTCGTTCATGCTCCAAGGGTGCCATCCACCTCGCCCCCCGCCACCGGGCCCGGCCCCGGGCCCCGACAATCCCCAGATGTACGGGCTACCGCGTCCCACGGCACCCCTGCCCACCGGGGCCAAGTAGCTGCCCGCGCGCGGGCGGGGCGGGGGTCCGCGTACCACTCCGGCCACGCCCAACGGGGCCGGACCGCCGCCCGCGCGTGGGCGGGTGGGCCGGGGGGAGCTGGCCGGGACGGCCGCGTACCCCGACGGGCCACGGCCGCCCCATGCGGCCGGGTGCGCCCGCGGGCACAGCCCGAAGGCCGCGAAGCCCGGCCCCGCACCCCGAAACGCCCATGCCCACCGAGGCCGCACGATCGCTCCCGCGCCAGCGTGGTGGGCCCGGGCAGTAGCCCGATTCGACGCCCCCGACGAGCTACCGCTCACCATTACGCCCATGCCCGCCGGGGCCTTACGGCCGCCCCCGCGCGGGCGGGTTGGCCCCGGAGGCGCCGCCCCGGACGGCCGGCATCCCCGGCCTCGGCGCCCCCGACAAAAGTCGGATGTACGAGCTGCCACACACCGCACCGCCCTGCCCACCGGGGCCGAGTGGGCGGAACTCCGCCCCGAAGGCCGCGAAGCCCGGCTCCGGCACCCCGACGAGCTACCGCTCACCACTCCGGCCACGCCCACCGGAGCCGGATACCCGCCCGCGCGTGGGCGGGTGGCCGCCCCCACGCCGGGCGGGTGAGCCGGGGGGAGCTGGCCGGGACGGCCGCGTACCCCGACGGGCCACGGCCGCCCCATGCGGCCGGGTGCGCCCGCGGGCACAGCCCCGAAGGCCGCGAAGCCCGGCCCGGCACCCCGACGAGCTGCCGCTCACCACCCCGCCCACGCCCACCGGGGCCGGACGGCTGCCCCCGCGCCGGGCGGGTGGGCCGGGGGGAGCTGGACGGGACGGCCGCGTACCCCGACGGGCCACCGAGGCCGGACGGTCGCTTCCGCGCCAGCGTGGTGGGCCCGGGCGGTAGCCCGATTCGACGCCCCCGACGGGCTACCGCCCAGGCCCACCCGGGCCGGACGGCCGCCCCCGCGTCGGCGCGTTGGCACCGGGTGGGGCGTCCGGGGCAACCGGCATCGCCGGGGGCGGCGTGGTGCGTGGGTTCGCCGCGTGCAGGAGGGTTTCGCCCGGCTCCGTGCGGAAGTAGAGCACCGACCGGCCCGAGCGGCGGCGGGCGATCAGGCCCGCGTCCCGCAGGACCCTGAGGTGCCGGCCCACCGAGCCGAGGGCCTGGCCCGTGAGTGCCACCAGTTGCGTCGTGCTCTTCGGGGAGCCGAGCAGCGCCAGTACGGCCGCCCGGCCGGGGCCGAGCAGGGCCCGCAGGGGCTCCGGCACCGGCGGGCGGGCGCCCTCGTGGGCCAGGGCCCCGGCGCACGGGTACACCACGGCGTACCGGTCGGCGTCCCACGACACCCAGCTCTGCCGGGGCGTCACCGGCACGAACATCAGCCGCGCACCGGGGATCTCCTGCGACCGGTCCGCGCGGGTGGAAATCTGGAGCCGGCTGCCGCCGAGCCAGCGCATCCCCCGGCGCATGTCGCCCAGCGCGCTCGCCCAGCCGCCCCGGCTGAGCTGCGCCGTACGCGCGACGATGTCGGCCTCGATGAGGCGCCGGCGCCGCGGCCAGTACGGCAGCACCGTCTCCGCCCACACCCACTCGACGACCTCGGCGGCCCGCTCCGGCAGATCGTCGCGGCCGACGAGCAGGGCGGGCAGCGGGCCGTTCAGGGAGACCAGCAGGTCGGCGCGGACGGCCGCGGGCGGGGTGTCCCGGATCCGCGTCAGCTCGGTCTCGAAGGTCTGCCCGGTCAGGGGCCGGCCGGTGGGCGTGGGGGTGATGAAGTCCGCGTTCCATGTGCGGCCGAAGGCCGCCCGTACGAGCAGGGCCGTCACCGGGTCCTCGGCCTGCCGGGCCCGGTAGGCGGGCAGATGGGCGTCCAGCCACGCGCGCTCGCCCGGGTGCGCGGCCCGGCCGTCCTCCAGGGCCCGCAGGCTCGCCACCGCCTCCGTAAGAGGCGACACCACGAACCGGCTCCCGGCGAGCGTGTCCGCGTCGACCTGCCACCAGCCCATCCCGTCCCGCCTCCCGCCTCCCGCCCCCGCCATGTTTCGCCCTCCCGCGAAACATTAACGCCCGCTCCGGCGCGCCTCGGAGACTCCGGACATGCGCACCTACCAAGAGCTCTTCCGCACCCCGGAGTTCACCCCGCTCTTCCTCACCTCGGCCGCACAGGTGGCGGCCCAGACCGTGAGCGGACTCGCGCTGAGCACGCTCGTCTACACCGCGACCGGCTCACCGCTGCTCTCCGCGCTCGCCATGTTCGGCCCCTCACTGGCGCAGGTGCTCGGCGCGACGATGCTCCTGTCGGCGGCCGACCGGCTGCCCCCGCGCGCCACACTGACCACGCTGTCGCTGATCTTCGCCCTCGGCACGGCGGCCACGGCACTGCCGGGTCTGCCGGTCCCCGCGGTCCTCGCGATCGTGCTCTGCCTCGGCACGGTCTCCGCGCTGGGCGGCGGGGTGCGCTACGGGCTCCTCAACGAAGTCCTCTCCAAGGAGGGCTACCTCCTCGGCCGGTCCGCGATCAACATGTCCGCCGGGCTGATGCAGATATGCGGCTTCGCGGCCGGCGGTGTGCTGGTCGCGTTGCTGTCGCCGCGCGGCGCGCTGCTCACCGGCGCCGGGCTGTATCTCGCCGCGGCGGCCGTCGCGCGACTCGGCCTCAGTAGGAGGCCGCCACGCGCCACCGGCCGCCCCTCGGTCGCCCAGACCTGGCGGAACAACGCGCGCCTGTGGTCCTCCCGGCCCCGCCGCACCGTCTATCTGGCGCTCTGGGTCCCCAACGGTCTGGTCGTCGGCTGCGAGTCCCTGTACGTGCCCTACGCGCCCGAGCACGCGGGGCTGCTCTTCGCCGCCGGCGCGGCGGGCATGCTCACCGGGGACATCCTGATCGGCCGGTTCGTCCCGCGACGCCTGCGCGCGCGTCTCACCGTCCCGCTGTTGCTGCTGCTCGCGGTGCCGCACCTGTTCTTCTTCCTCGGCCCGGCGCTCCCGCTGGCCGTACCCCTCGTGACGCTCGCGACGGTCGGCTACGCGGCGAGCCTCGTCTCCCAGGAGCGCCTCATGGCCCTGACCCCGGACGAACTGGGCGGGCACGCGCTCGGGCTGCACTCCTCCGGCATGCTCACGATGCAGGGCGTGTGCGCCCTCCTCGCGGGCACCGTCGCCGAGCGGACCTCGCCCGCGACGGGCATCACGGTGCTGGCGGCGGCCTCCGTCCTGGTCACGCTCCTGCTGGCCCCCGGGCTGCGGGAGAAGGCGGTGCCGCCGACGGGCGCCGTCATCCGTACGCGTACAGGTGAAGCGGTCCCGCCGTCGCCCGGGGACCCGGTGGGTACGGATCCCGTATGAAGTACTTGGTGCGCGACAAGATCTTCGCCATCGGCGACGACTACTGGATCGAGGACGAGCAGGGCCGCCAGGCCTTCCTCGTGGACGGAAAGGCGTTGCGGCTGCGCGACACCCTGGAGCTGAAGGACCCGCAGGGGCGGGTGCTGGTCACGCTCCGCCAGAAGCTGGTGAGCCTGCGGGACACGATGACGATCGAGCGGGACGGCGAGCCGCTGGCCACCATCCGTAAGAAGAGGCTGTCGCTGCTCCGCAACCACTACCGGGTCGCACTCGCCGACGGCACCGAACTGGACGTGAGCGGGCGGATCCTGGACCGCGAGTTCGCGATCGAGTACGACGGCGAGTTGCTGGCGCATGTCTCACGCCGGTGGTTCCGGGTGCGGGAGACGTACGCCGTGGACGTGATCAGGGACGAGGCCGACCCCTCGCTGCTGATCGCGGTCGCGGTGTGTGTGATCCGGATGGCGGAGAAGGAGCGCGAGGAGGGCTGAGTCCGGCCCGCCGCCCAAGGAAGAGGGCTGAGTCCGGCCCGCCCCTCAAGGAGGCGGGCCCCTCGGGCGGCGGACTCAGCGGCCGGGTGCCGTCACGCCCAGCAGACGGTCCTTCAGCACCGGAAACCGCTCACGCGTCGTCGCGACCTTCGCCGGGTCGAACTCGACGGTCAGGACCTCCTCGCCGGTCCCCGCCTCCGCCAGCACCTCGCCCCACGGGTCGACCACGATGCTGTGTCCGGACTGCTCCACCCCGGCGTGCGTGCCGGCCGTCGAGCAGGCGAGGACGTACGCCTGGTTCTCCACCGCGCGCGCCTGCGCGAGCAGCGTCCAGTGCGCGCGGCGGCGGGCCGGCCAGCCCGCCGGGACCACGAAAAGCTGCGCGCCCTCGTCCAGCAGCCCCCGGAACAGCTCGGGGAACCGCAGGTCGTAACAGGTCGCGAGGCCCATCACCGCGTCCGGCAGGGCGACGGTCACCAGCTCGTCGCCCGCGCCCATCAGGGTCGCCTCGCCCTTGTCGAAGCCGAAGCGGTGGATCTTGCGGTACGAGCGTACGAGCGAGCCGTCCGGCGCGATGACGAGCGCGGTGTTGTAGAGGTCGGCCGCACCGTCCAGGACGGCCTCGGGGGCGCGTTCCACGATGGACCCGGCGTGCAGCCAGACACCCGCGTCGCTCGCGGCCTTCGACATCTCCTGGAACGTCGGACCGTCCAGCGTCTCGGCCTCGGCGGCGAACGACTCGTAGGCGAAAGCACCCACCGGCCAGAGCTCGGGCAGGACCACGAGGTCGGCGCCGCGCTGCTGCCTTACCAAGGAGGCCGCGCGTTGCCTACGGGAATTGACTGATTCGTCCGGGTCTACTGCGATCTGGATGAGAGAGGCGCGCACACTACCACCGTCCTGGCATTCGAGCCTTCTACACGGGCCTACGATCGTCACACGAAAGCACTGCCGGGGTGCCAACGGGCAGCGTAACTTAGGCCTTCGAACCTCCCACGCAGCCCACAGCCCGCCGCCCGCAGCCAGCAGCCCAGCCCGCTAACCGCAGAACCGTCGAGGGGTCCCGTGACCGTCCATCCCAGCCTTCAAACCTACGCCGACGCCTGGTCCCACTCCATTGAAGCCATAGCCGAGCTGGTGCAGCCACTCGTCGAGGGTGAGTGGAACCGGCGCACGCCGTGCCCCGGCTGGTCGGTGCGGGACATCGTCTCGCACGTCATCGGTCTTGAGTGCGAGATGCTCGGGGACCCGCGCCCGATCCACACCCTGCCGCGCGACCTGTACCACGTGCAGAGCGAGATCTCCCGCTACATGGAGATGCAGGTGGACGTACGCCGCCACCACACCGCTCCGGAGATGACCTCCGAGCTCGAATACACGATCATCCGCCGCAACCGTCAGTTGCGGAACGAGAACCGCGAACCCCACACCATGGTCCGCGCCCCCCTCGGCACCGAGCAGACGCTCGAACAGGCCATGCGGGCCCGCGCGTTCGACATCTGGGTGCACGAGCAGGATCTGCGTACGACCCTGAGCAAGCCCGGCAACCTCGACTCCGGCGGGGCGCTGGTCACCCGCGACGTGCTCCTCGAAGCCCTTCCGAAGGTCGTCGCGAAGAGCGCGGGCGCCCCGCCGAACACGGCGGTCGTCCTCGACGTGCACGGACCCGTCGAGTTCCTGCGGACGGTCCGGGTCGACGCGGACGGCCGCGGCACGATCGACGGCTCTCCTTCGCTCGGCCCCGCGGTGACGCTGGTGATGGACTGGGAGACGTACTTCCGGCTGGCGTGCGGGCGGGTGCGGGCCGCGGCGGTGCCGGACCGGATCAAGACGGACGGGGACGCGGAGCTGGCGGCGGCGATCCTGCGGGAGTTCGCGGTCACGCAGTAGCGCCGCGCGCCTTCTGTGTCCGTGCGTTCTGTGTCCGTGCGTTCTGTGTCCGTGCCTTCTGTGTCCGTGCCTTCTTACGTAGGCGGGCTTACGTAGGCAGGCTTACGTAGGCGGGTGCGTACGCGCTCAGGCGGGCACGTGCACCGCCTCCACCCGGCTCGCCACCAGCCGCTCCCTCTCCCGTCGTGCCGTACGCGCCCGCAGCCGCAGGATCTGGACGATCCCGAGCGCTTCGAGGACGAAGACGGACGAGAACGCCACGCGGTAGTCGCCGTCGGTCGCGTCCAGCAGCACGCCGATCGCGAGCAGCGTCGTCATCGAGGCCATGAAACCGCCCATGTTGACGATGCCGGACGCGGTGCCCTGACGGGCCGGCGGGTTCGCGGGCCGGGCGAAGTCGAAGCCGATCATCGAGGCGGGTCCGCAGGAGCCGAGGACGACGCAGAGGGTGATCAGCAGCCACATCGGCGCGTGGTCGCCCGGGTAGGCGAGGGTGGACGCCCACACGAGCGCGGTCACACCGACCGTGCCGAGGGCGAGCGGGGCTCTCGCGGCGTGGTGGCGGGCGATGATCTGCCCGTAGACGAGCCCGATCACCATGTTGACGAGGACGACGAGGGTGAGCAGATCGCCCGCCGCGGCCCGGGACAGCCCCTGGGCCTCGACGAGGAACGGCAGGCCCCACAGCAGCAGGAAGACCATGGCGGGGAACTGGGTGGTGAAGTGCACCCAGAGCCCCAGCCTGGTGCCGGGCTCCCGCCACGACTCGGCGATCTGCTTCCGTACGTAGGTCGCGCCCGCGTGCTCGGAGGGCGGCGGTTCATGACCCTCGGGGTGGTCCTTCAGGAAGCACAGCAGGAGTACGAGGACGACGACACCGGCCATCGAGCTGCCGACGAACGTCGTCGTCCAGCCGAGGCCGCTCAGCAGCCGGGCGATGAGGAGGGTCGACACCAGATTGCCGGCCATCCCGAAGAGCCCCGTGAACTGCGCGATCAACGGGCCCTGGCGGGCGGGGAACCAGTGGGCGCCCAGGCGCAGTACGGCGATGAAGGTCATCGCGTCGCCGCAGCCGAGCAGGGCGCGGGCGGCGAGGGCCATGCCGTAGGTGGGGGCGAGGGCGAAGCTGAGCTGGCCGAGGGTGAAGAGGGTCACGCCGAGGGTGAGGACTCTGCGGGTGCCGAGCCGGTCGACCATCAGACCGACGGGGATCTGCATCCCCGCGTAGACGAGGAGTTGGAGGATCGAGAAGGTGGAGAGGGCGGAGGCGTTGACGTGGAAGCGGTCGGCGGCGTCGAGCCCGGCGACGCCGAGGCTCGTACGGAAGATGACGGCGACGAAGTAGACGGCGACGCCGATGCTCCAGACGGCGAGGGCGCGTCGGCCGCCGGGCGGGTCACCGGGGAGGGCGGGAGAGGGGCGGCGGCCGGAGGAACCGGACGATCCCGAGGAACCCGAGGAACCCGAGGCCCGGGACGGCGCCGACGGACCGGAGGGGCCCGAGGCCCCGGACGGCGCCGACGAACCGGAGGGCCCTGAGGGCCCGGAGGCCGCGCCGGGGTCGCCTTCTGACGGCTCCGAGGCCGCGCCCGGGTCGCCTCCCGACGGCTCCGAATCTCCCCAGGGTCCCGAATCTCCCGACGGCCCCGACGCTCCGGAGGAGGACGAGCTCACCGGTCCTCACCCCGTATGAGCACCTTGACGCGGCTGACGTGGGCGCGCACGCACCGCGCGGCGGCCTCGGCGTCACCGGCCCGGATCGCTTCCAGCAGCTCGGCGTGCTCGACGATGCTGGTCTCCACGCGGTCGGGGTGCGCCTCCATGACGGCGACGCCCATCCTCAACTGCCGGTCCCTGAGCTGGTCGTAGAGCTTCGACAGGATCTCGTTGCCGGCGTTGCGCACGATCTCGGCGTGGAAGCACCGGTCGGTGACCGCCACGGCCGCCAGGTCGCCCTCGGCGGCGTGGCGGCGCTGCTCTTCGAGGAGTTCCTCCAGGCGAGCGACGAGCCGCGCGGACGCGGGGACCGCCTTGCGGGCAGTGAACTCCTCCACCAGCAGACGGGTCTCGACGACATCGGCGATCTCCTGCGCGGAGACGGCGAGGACGAGGGCGCCCTTCTTGGGATAGAGCTTGATCAGCCCCTCGACCTCCAGCTTGAGCAGCGCTTCACGCACGGGTGTACGGGACACCCCTACGGCCTCGGCGAGTTCGCCCTCCGTAAGGAGGGTTCCACCCTGGTAGTGCCGGTCGAGAACGCCCTGCTTGATGTGGCTGTACACACGGTCGGCTGCGGGCGGCTGTTTCACGGGGACGGCGGACACGGGGGAGGTGGCGGCAGGCGCGGATGGCATGCGCACAGCTTAGATACAACAGGGATGCGAGAGTGATCCCGTCCGTATCGCGGAACGGCCGGATTTCCCTGGCGTGCCGTACATCCCTTCGGATCACTCATATGTCTTTTCAGTGGACCGCCCCTTTTAGGGTGTGAGTCGTATTGACTTGAGCAGGCTTCACCTCAGACAGCGCAGTCGCGACATCGGAGCGTTCCTTTGATAACCAGCTTCCCCGGCGTGCGGAGAAACGTACGTAGGTCCACCGTGGTAGCCCTCACCGCCGGCGCCATGCTGACGGGCACGGCCCTGGTCGCCCCGGCGACCCAGGCCGCCGAGTCCGCGCCCGCCGCCAAGGCAGCTGCCGCGGCCCTGCCGACCCTCTCGGCCAAGGGCGCCTACCTGCTGGACAACGCCACTGGCGCTAAGAAGTACGGCAAGGCCGCCGACACGCGCCGCCAGATGGCCAGCACCACGAAGATCATGACCGCGGCCGTCGTGCTCAACACCAAGGGCATCGACCTCAACCGCAAGGTCACCATCAAGCAGACCTACCGCGACTACGTCGTCCGGGAGGGCGCGAGCACCGCGGACCTGCGCACCGGCGACAAGGTGACGATCCGCCAGCTCCTCTACGGCCTGATGCTCCCGTCCGGCTGCGACGCGGCGTACGCCCTGGCGGACGCGATCGGCACCGGCTCGACGGTGGCGGCGCGCACGAAGTCGTTCATCGGGAAGATGAACACGAAGGCCAAGGACCTGGGCCTGAAGAACACCAAGTTCGACTCGTTCGACGGCATCTCGGCGGCGGGCAACAACTACACGACCCCGCGTGATCTGGCGACGATCGCCCAGTACGCGATGAAGAACTCCACCCTGCGCGGAGTCGTCAAGGCCACGAGCTACAAGACCACGACACCGACAAGCTCGGGCGGCACCCGCACGTACACCTGGTACAACACGAACCAGCTCCTCGGCTCGTACTCGGGCGCGATCGGCATCAAGACCGGCACGGGCACGGCCGCGGGCCCCTGCCTGATCTTCGCCGCCACCCGTAACGGCAAGACGCACGTGGGCGTCATCCTGAACGGCGCGAACCGCTACACGGACGCGGCGAAGCTGCTCGACTACTACCTGGGCGCGTCGACCGCGAAGACGATGAAGCTCCGCCAACTCCCGGCGGGCGCACAGCGCGACTGACCCCCCTGCGGGATGCGGTAAGGGGCGCGGCCACCACGGGGTGGCCGCGCCCTTGTTGTTGCCGGTAGCTGGAGGCTGGCGGCCGCAGAAACGGTCACTCCTCACCCCCAGTGGTGAATATCCGGCTCTCTCCTCATAGTTCGGGTTTGTTCGCTATTACGTTCCACCTTGGAGGTGGTTCGAAATGACAGAGAACAGCCAGACGTCGGCCGTGGCCACGCGGTACGAGGCGATCGACATCAGTGACTTCGTCTTCGGAGCGACGGGGGCCCGAATCCGGAGACTTACGATGCCGGACGGAAGTCACTGGTTCCCGGCGGCGGATGTACTCGGTGAACTGGGGTACACCAATCCGCGAAAGACTCTGATGGACCATGTCCCGGAAGCCTTCCGAACCCATCTCGGAAGCCTAACGACACGTTACGAGTCACCTGTTCCCGCAGGTCATGGCTTCAAGCGATCGATGAACATGGTGAACCTGAACGGTCTCATCATGCTGCTCTCCGCGACATCGAAACCGGAGACTCAGCCGTTCAGAAAGTGGATCACGGAGATGGTCGTTACGGTTCAGCGCACCGGCTCCTACACCCTCCCCCAAGCCCAGGCGCAGCCGTTGGCCCCCGCCCCCGTCGCCTACACCCTCCCCCCACAGGTCGCCGATGCCATCGTCCGGCTGGAGGAGCGGAACATACGGCTCGACGAGCAATTCGCAGCCGTACAACGCGAAACGCTCGAAACCCGACGGGAAATGCTCACCGCCCATCAAGCCACCGCCCGCGCCATGGAACGGATCGCCGACCGGCTCGACACCCTCATCCCCGACCGCCCGGCCACGCCGCCCCCGCGCGCCACGTCCCCCGACGCCGTCCTCGCCGACTGGAAGTCGCGGATGTCGGTGACCGAGGACGTGTGGGCCGTCGCCGTCACCATCGCGCCCGCCCTCGCCGCCGACGGCGAGCTGCGGCAGTCCCTGGAGTCCATCGCCACCCGCACGGGCCTCACCGAGCACCGCGTCAACGAGTGCCTGCGGTTCATGCGTAAGCACGCCTGCATCCATGCCCGGGGCAGCACCGTCGACGGCGTCCCCGTCTACGGACTGAGCCCGGCGCGCCCCCTGTAACCTTCCTCGGTCAGACGTCGACCGACATCGAGGAGGACGGGTGGCCGGTCAGCGGATCACAACCCGCAACGCCCGCTTCCAGCAGTGGCACGCGCTGCTCGCCAACCGCAACAAGCGCAAGCGCCAGAACGAGTTCCTCGTCCAGGGCGTACGCCCCATCACGATGGCCGTGGAGCACGGCTGGACCATCCGCGCCCTGCTGTACGACGCGAGCCGGCCGCTCTCGCGGTGGGCGGAGGAGCTGCTGCGCGGCATCAGCACCGACCGGGTCGCGATGGCCCCCGAACTCCTCGCCGAACTGGGCGAACGCGCGGACGGTCCGCCCGAGGTGCTCGCCGTGGTCGAGATGCGGCCGGACGAGCTGAGCCGCATCCGCGTCCATGACGCCTTCCTGGGCGTCCTGTTCGACCGCCCCACCCAGCCGGGAAACATCGGCAGCATCATCCGCTCGGCCGACGCCTTCGGCGCGGACGGCCTGATCGTCACCGGCCACGCGGCGGACGTCTACGACCCGAAGTCCGTACGCGCCACCACAGGCTCCCTGTTCGCGCTCCCGGTCGTCCGGAGCCCCTCGCACCACGAGGTCGCGGAGTGGCTGTCGAAGGAAAGCGCGGAGGGACGCCCGGTAGCCGTGATCGGCACGGACGAACACGGCGAGGCCGACGCCGACCGATTCGATCTCACCCAGCCGGTGTTGCTGCTGATCGGCAACGAGACATCGGGCCTGAGCACAAGCTGGCGCGAGTTGTGCGACCACGTACTGAACATCCCGATGTCAGGCTCGGCCAGCTCCCTGAACGCCTCGAACGCGGCGTCGGTGATCCTCTACGAGACAGCCCGCCAACGCCGCCTCGCGGCACGCGGCTGACGCACGACCGAAGGGCCGCGACCCCGGTGGAGTCGCGGCCCTTCCGTCGTGGTGTTCCGTCGGCGGTCGGGGTCAGCCCCAGGTGATCAGTCTCTTCGGCTGTTCCAGGATCGCCGCCGTGTCCGCGAGGACCTTGGAGCCCAGTTCGCCGTCGACCAGGCGGTGGTCGAACGAGAGCGCCAGGGTGGTGACTTGGCGGGGTTTGACCTTGCCCTTGTGGACCCAGGGCTGGAGCTTGATCGCGCCCACCGCCAGGATCGCCGACTCGCCCGGGTTGAGGATCGGGGTGCCCGTGTCGACGCCGAAGACGCCGACGTTCGTGATGGTCACCGTGCCACCCTGCATGGCCGCCGGGGTCGTCTTGCCCTCGCGGGCCGTGGACACCAGTTCGCCCAGGGACCGGGCGAGTTGCGGCAGGGTCAGGTCGTGCGCGTCCTTGATGTTCGGGACCAGCAGGCCGCGGGGGGTCGCCGCCGCGATGCCGAGGTTCACGTAGTGCTTGACCACGATCTCCTGGGCCGCCTCGTCCCAGGCCGCGTTGACCTCGGGGTGGCGCTTGACCGCCACCAGCAGCGCCTTGGCGACGAGCAGCAGCGGGTTGACCCGTACACCCGCCATGTCCTTGTCGGACTTGAGCTCCTCCACCAGCTTCATCGTGCGCGTCACGTCGACCGTCACGAACTCCGTGACGTGCGGCGCGGTGAACGCGCTGCCCACCATCGCCGCCGCCGTCGCCTTCCGTACGCCCTTGACGGGGATACGGGTCTCCCGGCTGGCTGTCACCGGCGCGGCAGGCGCGTCGGTCACCGGGGCCGGCGCCTCGGCCTCGGGCGCCGGAGCCGTCGCCGCGTGGACGTCCTCGCGGGTGATGATCCCGTCCGGTCCGGTCGGCGTGACCGTCGTCAGGTCCACCCCCAGGTCCTTGGCGAGCTTGCGCACCGGCGGCTTCGCCAGCGGGCGGGACAGTGTCCCGGCGACCGGCGCGGACGCCACGCCGTTCATCTCCGCCTGGATCGCCGCGGCCGCGGCGGCCTGCTCGGGCACCGCCCCGGCGCCCCGGCGCGGACGCCGCTTCGTGGACGCCTCCGAGACGCCGTAGCCCACGAGGACCGGCTGGCGCCCCTTCGGCCCGGCGGCCGGTTCGGCCGCGGGAGCGGGAGCCGGGGCGGCGGCCGGGGCCGTTCCCTCGTCGCTCCCCGGCGCCACGTCCACCGTGATGATCGACGCCCCGACGTCGACGGTCGTGCCTTCGTCGAAGCGCAGCGCGTGCACCACCCCGTCGTAGGGGATGGGCAGTTCGACGGCCGCCTTCGCCGTCTCCACCTCGCACACCACCTGGCCGTCGACGACGGTGTCGCCCGGCTGTACGTACCACTTGAGGATCTCGGCCTCGGTGAGTCCCTCGCCCACGTCGGGCATCTTGAACTCCCGGTAGCGGGCAGAAGTGTCAGCAGTCATGGTCACGGCACTCCTCAGTACGCGAGCGAGCGGTCGACGGCGTCGAGCACCCGGTCCAGACCCGGCAGGTACTCCTCCTCCAGGCGCGCCGGCGGATACGGGGAGTGGAATCCGCCCACCCGCAGCACCGGAGCCTCCAGGTGGTAGAAGGAGCGCTCCGTGATGCGGGCGGCGATCTCCGCGCCGGAGCCGTAGAACACGGGAGCCTCGTGGACCACGACCAGCCGGCGGGTCTTCTCCACCGACGTCTGGATCGTGTCGAAGTCGATCGGGGACATCGAGCGGAGATCGAGGACCTCCACCGACCTGCCCTCCTCCGCCGCGGCCGTCGCCACCTCCAGACAGACCTTGACCATCGGACCGTACGCCGCGAGCGTCAGATCCGTGCCCTCCCGGGTGACCCGGGCCTTGTGGAGCGGGCCGGGGATGGCCTCGGTGTCGATCTCGCCCTTGTCCCAGTAGCGGCGCTTGGGCTCGAAGAAGATGACCGGGTCGTCGCTCTGGATGGCCTGCTGCATCATCCAGTAGCCGTCCGCGGACGTCGAGGGGGAAACGATCTTCAGCCCCGCCACATGCGCGAACAGGGCCTCGGGCGACTCCGAGTGGTGCTCGACGGCGCCGATGCCACCGCCGTACGGAATCCGGATGACGACCGGCATCTTGATCTTGCCGAGCGCGCGGGCGTGCATCTTCGCGAGCTGCGTGACGATCTGGTCGTACGCGGGGAAGACGAAGCCGTCGAACTGGATCTCCACGACCGGCCGGTAGCCGCGCAGCGCGAGGCCGATCGCCGTACCGACGATGCCCGACTCGGCGAGCGGGGTGTCGATGACCCGGTCCTCGCCGAAGTCCTTCTGGAGACCGTCGGTGACCCGGAAGACGCCGCCGAGCTTGCCGACGTCCTCGCCCATGATCAGGACCTTGGGGTCGGTCTCCAGCGCGACCCGCAGCGACTCGTTGATCGCCTTGGCGAGGGGGAGTTTCTGTACGGTCATGGCTACTTGCCCTCCTCGGCAGAACCGGCGCCGGCGTCGTCGAAGGACGCCTCGTACGCCGCGAACTGCGCCCGCTCCTCGTCGACGAGCGCGTGCCCGTCCGCGTAGACATGCTCGAAGATCGCCATGTGGTCCGGGTCGGGCATGGCCCGCACCGCCTCACGCACCCGCCTGCCGAGCGCCTCGCTCTCCTCCTCCAGAGCGGCGAAGAACGCCTCGTCGGCGGCCGACTCCTTCTCCAGATACGCGCGCAGCCGCAGGATGGGGTCCTTCGCCTCCCACGCCTCGCGCTCCTCGTCCCGCCGGTACTTCGTCGGGTCGTCGGACGTGGTGTGCGCGCCCATGCGGTAGGTGAAGGCCTCGACGAGCATCGGGCCCTCACCGCTGCGGGCGCGCTCCAGCGCGGCGCGCGTCACGGCCAGACAGGCCAGTACGTCGTTGCCGTCGACCCGGACGCCCGGGAAGCCGAAGCCCTGTGCGCGCTGGTAGAGCGGCACCCGCATCTGCTTCTCGGTCGGCTCCGAGATGGCCCACTGGTTGTTCTGGCAGAAGAAGACCACGGGCGCGTTGTAGACGGCCGAGAAGGTGAACGACTCGGCCACGTCGCCCTGGCTGGACGCGCCGTCGCCGAAGTAGGCGATGACGGCGGAGTCCGCCCCGTCCTTGGCGACGCCCATCGCGTAGCCGGTGGCGTGCAGCGTCTGCGAGCCGATGACGATCGTGTACAGATGGAAGTTGTTGGTCTTCGGGTCCCAGCCGCCGTGGTTCACACCGCGGAACATCCCCAGCAGATTGGTCGGGTCGACGCCCCGGCACCAGGCGACGCCGTGCTCCCGGTAGGTCGGGAAGACGTAGTCGTCGTCGCGCAGCGCGCGTCCCGAGCCGATCTGGGCGGCCTCCTGGCCGAGCAGCGACGCCCACAGGCCCAGCTCGCCCTGGCGCTGGAGGGATGTGGCCTCGGCGTCGAAACGGCGGGTGAGGACCATGTCGCGGTAGAGACCGCGCAGGGAGTCGGGGGTGATGTCGGCTACGTAGCCGTCGTACTCGTCGTTCTTCACGCGCTCGCCCTCGGGCGTCAGCAGCTGTACGAGCTGGGGCTCGGAAGCCTTCGGCTGCGGCGTCGTCCTGGCGCCGGCGCGCTTGGTGCCGCTGCTACGTCGCGGCTTTCGCGCGGCGGCAGTGCTCTCCACGGTCACGTGCGTGCTCCTCCGTCGGTCCGGTCCCCGGGATCCGCCGGGAACCAGTGCGGCTCGCCTGCTTCCGGACGCGCGCACGGGGTGGGTGCGGCCCGGCCGGGACAGGCGTGACAGGTGCCCCGGCGAGCGCCCTGTCACAGGCACGTTACCCAGTGGGTCGCATTCCTGCGAAACCCCCTTGACCTGCGATTTTGCTTGGATTTCCAAGTAAATCGAAAAAGTTGGGGACAACCACTGGTCACAGCCTTGCAGGCCGCCGGAACAACGGCACGTTATCCCGGCGGCCCACGACGGGGATAGAGGGAAGTGTGTTTGACTGAAGTCGTGCCTGAAAAGGGAAAAATCATCGTATTTCTTCTGGACGACCACGAGGTCGTCCGGCGGGGTGTCCATGAGCTGCTCGCCGCCGAGGACGACATCGACGTCGTGGGCGAGGCGGGCACGGCCGAGGACGCGCTGACGAGGATCCCGGCGACCCGGCCCGATGTCGCGGTGCTCGACGTACGGCTGCCGGACGGCAGCGGGGTCGAGGTGTGCCGTGAGATCCGCTCCAGGGACGAGGGCATCAAATGCCTGATGCTGACCTCGTTCTCCGACGACGAGGCGCTGTTCGACGCGATCATGGCCGGCGCCTCGGGCTACGTGCTCAAGGCCATCCGGGGGGACGAGCTGCTGACCGCCGTACGGGACGTGGCGGCGGGCCGCTCCCTGCTGGACCCGGCCGCGACCGCGCGGGTGCTCCAGCGGCTGCGCGAGGGCAACACCCCCAAGGGCGACGAGAGGCTGGCCAACCTCACCGACCAGGAGCGGAAGATCCTGGATCTCATCGGCGAGGGCCTGACCAACCGCGCCATCGGTGAGCGGCTCCATCTCGCCGAGAAGACGATCAAGAACTATGTCTCCAGCCTGCTCTCCAAGCTGGGGATGGAGCGCCGGTCTCAGGCCGCCGCCTATGTGGCCCGGATCCAGGCCGAGCAGCGCTGAAACCTGCCGAAGGGCCCTTTGCGGCCCCGGTTCCCTAAAGGCCCGATAAGGACCAAGGTCCCCCGTATCCGGGGCGGGCTGCCCTGTTCCGTGGGCGTTCGGTGACTGAGAGTGGAACCCATGTCCACCGATGATCTGCGCGCCATCGAGCTGCTCAACCGGGTCCGGTACGGACGGGTGGCGACGAGCATGCGGGCGATGCCCTTCGTGGCCCCCGCCCGTCACCTCGTCATGGACGACAGCGTCGTGCTGCGGATGCACCGGGGGATGGGCTACCACCGCGCGTGCAGCGGCAGCGTGGTCGCGTACGGCGCCGACAACTTCAACACCGGCGAGCGCGATCTCTGGTCGGTCCAGCTCACCGGCACCGCGAAGATGATCACCCCGACGGATCACGAGCTGGCGCTCTTCGGCGGGGGTCCGCACCATGTCGACGGGGAGCCGTTCGACGCCGTCTATATGAGCATGACGCCGCAGTTCACGACGGTGCACGTGCTCGAATACGGGGCGGGAGAAACGACCGCGGGGGCGGCCGGGACCACCGGAAGCGGACCGCGACACGATCAACACGCTGAGTGATCTATCATTTGACGGGTGCCGCGCTCATCTGCAACGACTGCGACGATGCCCTATGTCGCGACCGCTCCACCCGTGGCCGACCAGCCCTTCGGCCTCCTTCCCCTCGGTGACCTGCTCAGACGCTACAGACACGGCGGCGAACCCCTGTCCTGCCGACCCGTCGCCCAAGGCCTGCTCAACCGCGGCTACCGGCTCACCACGACCCATGGCTCCTACTTCCTCAAGCACCACCTCGACGGCGACCACGAGTCGATCGCCCGCCAGCACCACGCCACCCGGCGGCTCCAGGCGCTCGGCGTGCCCGTCGCCCCGCCCGAACGGGACACCGAGGGCGGCACGGTGGCCGTCGTCGGTGGCCACTGCTACGCCCTGCACCCCTGGATCGAGGGCCGGCACCGCACCGGCGCCCAGCTGACACCCGCCGCGTCGGGCCGGCTCGGGTCGCTCCTCGGGGTCGTACACACCTCTCTGGAGCAGGTGATGGAGCCGGCCGGGTGCCGCCTCGCGTACGACGGCGCGTACGACAGCGCCACCCCCGCCGACACCTTCGCCCTCATCGACGAACTGCTGGCCCTCGCCCGTGGGCGCACCCCGCGCGACGGCTTCGACTCCCTCGCCGAACACCGGCTGCGGGAGCGCCGCGGGCTCCTGGAGTCCCACGCCCACCACCGCCCGCCACCGGGCGCCGAGAGCGCCACCGGCTGGGTGCACGGCGACTTCCACCCGCTGAACCTGCTCTACCAGGGCACCGAGCCGGCGGCGATCGTCGACTGGGACCGGCTCTCCGTCCAGCCGCGCGCCGAGGAGGCGGTACGGGCGGCGGCGATCTTCTTCGTACGCCCGTCGGGTGAGCTGGACCTGGAGAAGGTACGGGCGTACGCGCGCGGCTACCGGCTCGCGGCCGGGGCCGACGCCGCCGAACTGGCCGCAGCCGTCCACCGGGTGTGGTGGGAGCGGCTCAACGACTTCTGGATACTGCGCTGGCGCTATCTGCTGGACGACCGAAGGGCCGACCCGCAGTTCCCTGCGGTGTCGGCCCTGGCGGTCTGGTGGACGCGGAGGTACGAGGAGGTGGGCGAGGCGTTCACGGGGTGAGCGGCGGCCCTGCCGCCGCTCCCGCGACGGCTATCCGCCGACGGCACCCTCGACGGTGCCCGGATCGCTCGTGGCGCCCTCGTTCGTTCCCGAGGTGCCTTCCGTCGTCCCCTCGGAGGTGCCTTCGGAGGTGCCCTCCGACGTTCCTTCGGAGGTGCCCTCGGAGGTGCCTTCCGACGTGCCCTCCGTGGTCCCCTCGGACGTGCCCTCGGTGTCGCCCTCCGTCGCGCCCTCGTCGTCGCCCGGTTCGGGCGAGGACGGCGTGTCCGTGGGGTCCTCGGACGGCGTCGTGTCCTCGCTCGGGGTGTTGTCCGTCGGGTACTCCGGCTGCTGGTTGCCGCCCGTCGAGGTGTCCGGCTCGTCCTCGGACGGCGAGGACTCGTCGTCCGACTTCGTCGGCTTCTCGCTCGGCGTGCTGGTGGGGCTCTGCGTGGTCTTCTGGTCCTGCTTGTCCCCGGTGCCCGCGCCGCTCATGCTGTTCAGCGCGTACGCGGCGCCCGCCACGATCGCGATCACGGCGAGCACGGCGAAGAGCCACATCTTGCCCCGGCCGCCGCTCCCGTTGCCGTGGTGGCCGCCGTCGTAACCGCCGTCGTTCGGGTTCTGCGGCGGCAGCAGCGGGCGCTGCGCGGTGTCGCCGTGCGGCGGGTGGCCGAGCGCGCTCGTCGCGGCGACGCCCATCGCCGGGGTGCCGCCCTCGTGCATGTCGACCGGCCCGGTGTTCCACGTGCCGACGTGGCTGCCCTGCTGCTGGAGCATCTGCATGCCGTACTGGACGAGGCCGCGCATCTCCTCCGCGCTCTGGAACCGGTCGTCCGGGTCCTTCGCGAGCGAGCGCATGACCAGCCCGTCCAGCTCCGGCGGCACCACGTCCGAGACCTCGGACGGCGGCACGGGGATGTCCTGGACGTGCTGGTACACGACCGAGAGCGGCGTCTCACCGGTGAACGGCGGGCGCAGCGACAGGAGTTCGTAGAGAAGACAGCCCGTGGCGTACAGGTCGGACCGGTGGTCGACCGCCTTGCCGAGCGCCTGCTCGGGGGAGAGGTACTGGGGCGTGCCCATGACCATGCCGGTCTGGGTCATCGTCGACTGCGCGCCGTGCAGGGCACGGGCGATGCCGAAGTCCATCACCTTGACCGCGCCGCCGTGCGTGATGATCACGTTCGCCGGCTTGATGTCGCGGTGCACGATGCCGTGCTGGTGGGAGTAGGCGAGCGCCTCCAGCACACCGGAGACGATGATCAGCGCCTGCTCCGGCGGCGGTGCCTCCGCGTTGAGCAGCAGATCTCGGATCGTGTTGCCCTCGACGAGCTCCATGACGATGTACGGAACGGTCTGGCCGCCCACGACATCTTCACCGGAGTCGTACACCGCCACCACGGCGTGGTGGTTGAGACCGGCCACCGACTGGGCCTCGCGGGTGAAGCGGGCCTTGGAGACCGGGTCCTCGGCGAGGTCGGAGCGGAGCAGCTTGACGGCCACGGTCCGGCCGAGCCGGACGTCCTCCGCCGCGTACACCTCCGCCATACCGCCCCGGCCGAGGCGGTACGTCATCCGGTAACGGCCGTCGCCGACCAGCCCGCCGACGCCCCATGAGTCCGCAGCATCAGGCACTCCGCCGCCGCCTGCTTCGGGTTCGGGTGCCATCAGTCCTCGCCGTCGTATCTGTCCGCGTGTCGCGCGCGGGCGCGGGGTCGCGGTGGTGCCTGGGATGGATGAAGGTGTGGGACCAGGAGCCGGTACGAATCCTGGTCGTTGCTCTGTGCCGGTCACGCTACAGCCTTCACGCGGCACGCCGATCGGAGATGGACCGGTCATCGAACCCGCTACTGCGGCGCACGGGCGAATTCCATGCGTTTCCTGTAACGCTTCCGAGACTCTTGTTGTGCGTAGGGTCACGGAACGGGCACCCGGCTTGACGTGTCCGGGCCCTGCGGCAGACTTGGCCCGTAAATACGGGAGCATGTGAGCACGGATCAGCGCGAAGCACTGAATCACCGCGTCGCCGCGCCGAGGGGGAAGCACAGTCATGAGCCACGACGGCGCACAGGGCCGCTACGCGGGCGGTTCGGTCGCGGGCGGCCGGTACCAGCTTCGTGACCTTCTCGGCGAGGGCGGCATGGCGTCCGTCTACCTCGCGTACGACGCCGCGCTCGACCGACAGGTCGCCATCAAGACGCTCCACACCGAACTCGGCCGCGAACAGTCCTTCCGTGAGCGCTTCCGCCGCGAGGCACAGGCTGTGGCGAAACTGTCGCACACGAACATCGTCTCCGTCTTCGACACGGGTGAGGACGAGCTGGACGGCGCGCTCATGCCGTACATCGTCATGGAATACGTGGAGGGGCAGCCGCTCGGCTCCGTCCTCCAGTCGGACATCCAGCAGTACGGCGCGATGCCGGCCGACCGCGCGCTGAAGGTGACGGCGGACGTTCTGGCCGCGCTGGAGACCAGCCACGAGATGGGCCTGGTCCACCGCGACATCAAGCCCGGCAACGTGATGATGACCAAGCGCGGCGTCGTCAAGGTGATGGACTTCGGCATCGCGCGGGCCATGCAGTCGGGCGTCACGTCGATGACGCAGACGGGCATGGTCGTCGGCACACCGCAGTACCTCTCCCCCGAACAGGCGCTGGGACGCGGCGTCGACGCCCGTTCCGACCTCTACTCGGTCGGCATCATGCTCTTCCAACTGCTGACGGGCCGGCTGCCCTTCGAGGCGGACTCGCCGCTGGCGATCGCGTACGCGCATGTGCAGGAGGAGCCGGTCGCGCCCTCCTCCATCAACCGCTCCATCACTCCCGCGATGGACGCGCTCGTCGCACGGGCGCTGAAGAAGAACCCGAACGAGCGGTTTCCGAGCGCCGCCGCGATGCGCGACGAGTGCGCGCGGGTGCTTCCGCAGGGCCACACCGGCGCGCCGGTGATCGTGCAGGGCGCCCCGTCGGTGAGCGGCGCGGGTGTGGGCTCGGCGGTCTTCCCGCCGGTCGACCAGGGGACGCAGCCGCCGCAGGGCGGCGTGCAGACGCCGTACCAGCCGGGGGCGTACGGTCCGCCGACGCCCGCCGCGCAGGCCCCGGGACCGATGCAGACGCCGCCTCCCACGTACGGCTACCCGCCGCAGCCCAACCAGGGCTACCAGACCCCGGCGCCCTCGTACTCGATGTCGCCCACGTCCCCGATGGGCCAGGGACCGGGCGGGCACGGCGGTCACGTCGGGCCCGGCGGCGGTCCCCACAACGGGGGCGGCAGGCGGAACATGCCGGTCGTGATCGGGGCGGTCGTGGTCGCCGTCGCGGCGATCGCGGGGCTGGCCTTCGCGTTCTCGTCCGGCGGGGACGAGGACAAGGGCGGCTCCGAGGCCAAGCCCAGCGGCTCGGCGGTCGAGGGCCACCGGCCGCCGGAGCGCAACCGCGTCATCGACAAGGAGAAGTGCTCGGACGCGTACGAGGACGGGGTCGACCCGACCAAGGTCCAGGCGCCCGACCTGCGGTACAAGGACATCCTCTCCGTCAAGGAGTGCCTGCGGTCCGCGAAGTGGACATGGACGGTGACCGAGGTCAACGACCCCACGCAGGCGCAGGACATCGTGGTCGAGCAGTTCCCGAGGCAGGGCGCGGCGGTGCTGCCCGGGGACCAGGAGTTCGAGCTCAAGATCTCCACGGGCAACCCGGAGTAACCGGCCCGGCCGGCGGCCCGGCCGGCGGCCCGGCCGGCGCGTTCCGCGCGTTCCGCGCGGGAGTGTACGGCGGCCGGGACGGCCGGCTGTCGCCGAGATGCCGCTTCTGTCACCACATGTGACGCTGAGTCGGTGATGTTACGGCTCCACGCACGGCTCCACGTACGGCTCCGCACCTCCCGCGCGATCGCGACCGCGCCCGCGATCGCCGTCGCGGTCACCCTCGCCGCCCTGCTGTCGAGCGTGCCTCCCGCCTACGCGGACGACCGCGAGCTCCCGCGAGCCGAGCCGTCGGACCCCCCGAGCGCCACCTCATCGCTGGCCGGGAACGAGGCCGGGCAGGGACGGCCCCGGCCCGGGCGGACGTCCGCGAGTGCCGACGTGTCGTCGTCGGCCGGCGTCGCGGAGTCCGCGGCGCCCTACGTGCCGCCCTGGCCGAGCACGAGCGGAGGGCCTTCGTCCGGTTCCGCTTCGCCGTCCCACAGCCGTTCCGCGACGCTCTCGGCCACGCCCGGGAAGAGCCGGACGCCCGGCCCGGAGAAGACTCCGAAGAGGAAGCGCGAGCGGGAGCCGGAGAGCCCCCACGAGAGTGACGCCATGGACGAGGAGCTTCTGTCGGACGACTCCGAAGCCTCGGAGGAGGGGCCGGTTCCACCCCGTACACCGCCCCACAACGCCACCGCGCGGGAGCAGGACAGCCAGGCGGTCTCCCAGCCGGTCGCCCGCGCCGTCCCCGCGCTGACCCTCGGCATCGGCATGGCGATGATGGGACTCGGTATCGGTTTTCTGGGCCTGCGACTGCGGCGCCGCTGACCGGCGAGGACCCCACCGCACCCTGATCCACCCCATCCGACCTGCGTGTTCGACGCCCTCCTCCCTCTCGCGTCGCCCTTACCTCCTCCCTACGACGGACGCGTGACGTCCCTCTCAGGGCCCTTGCCGCCCCGGCCATACCGGGTATACATACTGAGTATGTCGATCCGCCACGGGCTGCTGGCCCTCCTCGAATCGGGACCGCGCTACGGCTCCCAGCTCCGTACGGAGTTCGAATCCCGCACCGGCGCCACCTGGCCCCTGAACGTCGGCCAGGTCTATACGACGCTCAACCGTCTGGAGCGCGACGGCATGGTCGTCCAGGACGGTGAGGACGAGGCGGGGCACGCGCTCTACGCGGTGACCGACGCCGGCCGCGAGGAGCTGCGGAACTGGTTCCGCTCACCGGTCGACCGGCGCAGTCCGCCACGGGACGAACTGGCCATCAAGCTCGCGATGGCCGTGGGCGCGCCCGGGATCGACATCCGCGACGTGATCCAGTCGCAGCGCCACCACACCGTGCAGGCGATGCAGGACTACACCCGCCTCAAGGCCCAGGCCACCGACGTCTCGCCGGACAACCGGGACGACGTGGCCTGGCTGCTCGTCCTGGAACAGCTCATCTTCCAGACCGAGGCCGAGGCGCGCTGGCTCGACCACTGCGAGGCGCGGCTCGTCCGGCTCTCGCTGATGAACGCGCAGAAGGAGAAGCAGCGGGAGAAGGAGCGGGAGAGCGCGGGCGCCGGCCACGACGGACCGTCGCCCGACACCGCGCCGCCGGCGGAGAAGCCGGCGCCCGCCTCCCGGATCGGCCTGGGCCGCTCCAGAGGCCGCTGACCCCACGCGCACCAGTGCCCCATCCGTATCGCACGCGCCCACTCACGTACCACGCACACCGCAGGCACCCACTCACCTCGGCGTCCGCGCACCAGATCCGCTCCCAAGGGGGACCACCCATGCCTGACCAGGCACCGCATCCCGTGCTCCAACTCAAGGACCTGACCCGCGTCCACGGCAGTGGCGCCACCGAGGTCCACGCCCTGCGCGGGATCAATCTCGATGTCTTCCCCGGCGAACTCGTCGCCGTGATGGGCCCGTCGGGCTCGGGCAAGTCCACACTGCTCACCATCGCCGGCGGTCTCGACACCCCGACCTCGGGCCAGGTGATCGTCGAGAACACCGACCTCACCACCGCGGGCCGCAAGCAGATCGCCGCCCTGCGCCGCCGCAGCATCGGCTACGTCTTCCAGGACTACAACCTCATCCCCGCCCTCACCGCCGCCGAGAACGTCGCCCTCCCCCGGGAACTCGACGGCACATCGGCCCGCAAGGCCCGGGGCGAGGCGGTCGCCGCGCTGCGCGAGATGGACCTCGACGACCTCGCCGACCGGTTCCCGGACGAGATGTCCGGCGGCCAGCAGCAGCGCGTGGCCATCGCCCGCGCCCTCGTCGGCGACCGCCGCCTCGTCCTCGCCGACGAGCCCACCGGCGCCCTCGACTCCGAGACCGGCGAGTCCGTGCTCGCGCTGCTGCGCAGCCGCTGCGACCAGGGCGCGGCCGGCGTCCTGGTCACGCACGAACCGCGGTTCGCGGCCTGGGCCGACCGTGTGGTCTTCCTCCGGGACGGCGCCGTCGTCGACCAGACCCTGCGCAGTCACGCCGACTCGCTCCTCACGGGCCAGGCGGCCGAACGGTGAAGAACTGGTACCACTCCTGGCGCGCGGCGATCCGCATAGCCCGCCGTGACGCCTGGCGCTTCAAGGGACGCAGCTTCCTCGTCCTCGCCATGCTCGCCCTGCCGATCCTCGGTGTGAGCGCCGCCGACCTGACACTGCGCAGCGCCGATCTGACCGCCGCCCAGCAACTGGACCGGGACCTCGGACGGGCCGACGCCCGCGTCACCGACCCGACCATGGGCGGGGTCCCCCTCCTCCAGACCCCCAAGGGCGACGGCTACGAGCCGGTGACGACCGACGACGACGGGCCGTGGCCCGAGGGCGAGATGGACGTCGCGTCCGCCCTCCCGCCGGACACGGAGTCCCTCGTCGACTCGGAGGGCACGGCCAAGCTCGGGACGACACACGGCCTGCTGAACGCCTCGGTCCGCGAGCTGAAGGCGGCCGACCCGATGGCCGAGGGCATCATGGTCCTCGACCGCGGCCGGTTCCCGGAGAAGGCCGACGAGGTCGCGGCGACCAACGCCTTCCTGGAGAGCAGCGGTCTCCACGTCGGTTCGAAGCTCCGCGTGCACGGGTTCGACCGCACGTACCGGATCGTCGGCGCGTACGAACTGCCGGACGCCCTGGACACCGCACAGGTCAACGCCCTTCCGGGCACGCTGCTCGCCCCGCTGGCCAAGGCGCTGGAGGCCGCGGAGCTGCCCGGCGGGCAGGCGTTCACCAGTTATCTGGTCTCGGTCCCCGGCGGCGCCGGTTACACGTGGGACATGGTCAAGGAGACCAACGCCAAGGGCGCCGTGGTCACTTCACGCGCGGTGACGCTCGATCCGCCGCCGGACTCCGACGTGCCGCTGTACGAGAAGAACGGCCCGACCGACTACGGCGGCGGCTCCACCTCCAACGCCACCGAACTCGCCGTCGTCAGCACCATCGTCGGCCTCGCGATGCTGGAGATCTGTCTGCTGGCAGGCCCGGCGTTCGCCGTCGGCGCCCGCCGCTCCCGCCGCCAGCTCGGCCTGGTCGGCGCCAACGGCGGCGACCGGCACCACATCAGGGCCATCGTCCTCAGCGGCGGTCTGGTGATCGGCGCGGTCGCCGCGGTGGTCGGCACGGTGCTGGGCATCGTCCTGACCTTCGCACTCCAGCCGGTGCTGGAGGACTTCCTGGGCAAGCGCTTCGGGAGCTTCGACCTGCGTCCGCTGGAGCTGGTCGCGATCGCGCTGGTCGCGGTCGTCACCGGTCTGCTGGCCGCGATCGTGCCCGCGGTGACCGCGTCGCGGCAGACCGTCGTCGCCTCGCTCACCGGGCGCCGTGGCATCCGTAGGAGCAACAGGCTGCTGCCGATCCTGGGCCTGGGCGCCGTCGTACTCGGCGCGGGCATCGCGCTGTACGGCTCCACGGTCTCCGACCAGGCCATGTTCGTCGCCGGCGGCAGCGCGCTCGCCGAGCTCGGGGTGGTGGCCCTGACGCCCGCGCTGGTCGGCCTCTTCGGCCGGATCGGGCGCTGGCTGCCGCTCTCGCCGCGGCTCGCGCTGCGCGACGCCGTGCGCAACCGGGGCCGTACGGCTCCGGCCGTGGCGGCGGTGCTGGCGGCGGTCGCGGGCACGGTGGCCGTGTCGACGTACACGGCCAGCTCGGAAGCCCAGTCCGAGGCCCGGTACCTGCCGGAGCTGCCGTACGGCGCGGTCGCGGTGCTGTCCCCGGAGTCCGCGGCGGATGTCCCGTCGATGCGGGAGGACACGCAGAAGCTGCTTCCGACGGGCGTGCGCGCCGATGTGGACCGTGTCGTCGTCGGCAGGAAGAACTGCTCCTCCTACGGAGGCGGCGAGGAGTGCGGCTACTACCAGGTGGTCACGCCGAAGGCGTACGAGTGCCCGCTCTGGACGTCCGACGACAGCGGCGAGGACCCGGCGGCGAAGTTCTCCACGGCCCAGAAGCGCAAGCTGGCCAAGGACTGGCGCTGTGAAATGGGAACGAGCGGCATCGGCACCACCGGCGGCGAGATCCTGGTCGGTGACGACAAGCTGCTCAAGGTCCTGGAGATCGACAACCGGGAAGCGAGCGAGGCGCTGGCGAACGGGCGGGCGGTCTCCTTCAACAAGCGTCTCCTCACCCCCGAAGGCACCGGCTCCCTCGACAAGGGCGGCGCGCTCGATGTGGCGGCGCCCAGGAGCGGCGTCAACGGGACGATCGACGTCCGCCTGATCACCGCCGCCCAGCAGAAGGAGGCGGACCAGGCGGGCGATTCCGACGGCGAGAGCGTGCCGGGCACGGTCAAGTCGATCCCCGCCCACCAGTTCTCCGGCGGCGAGAACTCGTACGGGGTCACGGTGATCGTGCCCCGGGACGTCGCCGAGAAGGCGGGAATGGCCACCGTCCCGTTCGGTTCCTTCTTCACCACCGAGAAGCTGCCGAGCGGCGCCCAGGAACAGAAGCTCACCAGCGAACTCGCCAAGACGGGCAGCGATCCCCTCCTGACCATCGAGAAGGGCTTCGTCCCCGAGAACAACGCCACACTCCTGGCACTGGCCGTCTTCGCGGGCCTGATCACCATCGGCGCCGCCGGTATCGCCACGGGCCTCGCCCAGGCCGACGCCGAGCCCGACCTGAAGACCCTCGCCGCCGTCGGGGCGCCGCCCCGGGTCCGCAAGGCGCTGAGCGGATTCCAGTGCGGGGTGGTGGCCGCGATGGGTGTCGTCCTCGGCTCGGCGTCCGGAATCCTGCCCGCGATCGGGCTGCGCTTCACCGAGCGCCGCGCGGAGGACCGGCTGTACGAGCGGATGCTGGACGAGGGATGGTCCAACGGGCAGGAGGCCTCGGCTCCCTTCGTACCGGTGGTCATCCCGTGGGAGACCCTCGGCGTGCTGCTCGTCATGGTCCCGCTCGGCGCGGCGCTCCTGGCCGCGCTGGTCACGCGCTCGCGGGGCGCGCTGGCGCGCAGAGCGGCGGTCTGACACCGGTCCGCGGAGCCGCCGAGCCCCCGTGGGAGAGGGTTTTCCTCACCTACGGGGGCTCACCGCGCGTCGGCACCCAGGTGCGAGACAATGAAAGTATGGAAATGCCGAGGAACGAACGGTCGCAGGAGAGCAACCCCCATGTCCTCGTGGTGGGACAGGACGGAATGGCGCTCGGCGGCGGACACGACGACGACGAGCCGCGCGAGATCCCGGTGACGGAGATGGTCGAGCAGCCGGCGAAGGTCATGCGTATCGGCAGCATGATCAAGCAGCTGCTCGAAGAAGTGCGCGCCGCTCCTCTGGACGAGGCGAGCAGGGTACGGCTGAAGGAGATCCACGCCGGTTCGGTCAAGGAGCTGGAGGACGGACTCGCGCCCGAGCTCGTCGACGAGCTGGAACGGCTGTCCCTCCCCTTCACCGACGAGGCCATCCCGTCGGAGGCCGAACTGCGCATCGCGCAGGCCCAGTTGGTCGGCTGGCTGGAAGGCCTTTTCCACGGGATCCAGACCGCGCTGTTCGCCCAGCAGATGGCGGCACGGGCGCAGCTGGAGCAGATGCGCCGGGCGCTGCCGCCGGGCGCGTCGCAGGACGGCGAGGACGGGGAGGACCCGGGCGCGCACGGCGCGATCCGGTCGGGGCCGTATCTCTGACGCTCCGGGTCGGAGGCTCCGTCCCGAGGCCTCTGTCTTGGTCCCGAGGCCCCTGTCTTGTGTGTCCGGTGTTCGGTCGGTCTCCGAGGAGTCTCGGAGACCGACCCAGGAGCGCTGTCCCGTTTACGGGCGCAGCAGCAGGATCTTGCCCACGTGGTCGCCCGACTCCAGCGCGCGATGCGCCTCGGACGCCTCCGACAACGGGAACGTCCGGTCCACGATGGGCCGCACCTGCCCGGCGCCGATCAGCGGCCAGACGTGCTCCCGTACGGCGGCGACTATCGACGCCTTCTCGCCGAGCGGACGCCCGCGCAGCGACGTCGCCGTGACGGCGGCGCGCTTGCCCAGGAGGGCGCCCAGATTGAGCTCACCCTTCACCCCGCCCTGGAGACCGATGACCGCGAGGCGGCCGTTGATGGCCAGGGCCTTCACATTGCGGTCGAGATACTTCGCGCCCACGATGTCGAGGATGACGTCCGCGCCGGCGCCGTCCGTGGCCTTCTTCAGCTCGTCGACGAAGTCCTGCTGCCGGTAGTCGATCAGGATGTCCGCGCCCAACTCGGCGCAGCGCGCCAGCTTCTCGGGCCCGCCCGCCGTGACGGCGACGCGCGCGCCGACCGACTTCGCGAGCTGTATCGCCATCGTGCCGATGCCGCTCGCCCCGCCGTGCGCCAACAGCGTCTCGCCGGGCCGCAGATGGGCGATCATGAAGACGTTCGACCAGACGGTGGCGGTGACTTCGGGAAGCCCGGCGGCCGTCGCCAGGTCCACGCCGTCGGGCAGGGGAAAGAGCTGGCCCACGGGGACGGCGACCTTCTCGGCGTAACCGCCGCCCGTCAGCAGGGCGCACACCTCGTCGCCGACCGACCAGCCCGAGCCCTCCGTGCCGGGGCCCAGCGCGCTGATGCGGCCGGAGCACTCCAGACCGGGGTAGGGGGACGAGCCGGGCGGCGGATCGTAGAAGCCCTGGCGTTGCAGCAGATCGGCGCGGTTGACCGCGCTCGCGACGACATCGACGAGGACTTCGCCCTCCAGGAGTACGGGATCGGGCACTTCGGCCCAGACGAGCGCCTCGGGGCCACCGGGTTCCGGAATCGTGATCGCATACATGGTCGGGAGGCTACCCCCCGGTTCTCTCCGCAGTACCGCTCCGGTCGAGGGCTCTGCGCGGGGCCCGCGATCGGGCCCGGGCCGGGGCTCGTTGGGCCCCCGGCCGGATTCGCGGGGGTCCCGGCTCGGGGTCTCCGGGCGTCGAAGTCGGCGCCGGCGCCGGCTGCTTGGGCTTCGGTTTGGGTTTCGGCTTCGGCGCCGGCTGCTCGGGCTTCGGTTTGGGTTTCGGCTTCGGCTTCGGCGCCGCCGGTCAGTCCGACTTGCTCTGTTCCGGATTGGGATCCGCGCGCACGATCGTGATCAGCCGGTCGGTGAGCTGGAGCGGGCTGGCCGACGGGTCGTCGTACCCCAGGAGCCGGTGCCCACGCAGCACGCTGACCACCAGATCGTCCGTCTCCCTCACGTTCCGCCCCACCTCGGCCTTTATCACCGGGCGTTCGATGAGATCGAGGCCGCTGCCCTGCTGGATCAGATCCTCCATCACCGTGCCCGCGACGGGGCTGAGCACGGAGAGGCCGAGCAGCCGGCCCGCCGCGCTGGCGCTGGTGATCACGGCGTCCGCGCCGGACTGGCGCAGCAGCGGAGCGTTCTCCTCCTCACGTACGGCGGCGACGATCTTCGCCCCACGGTTGAGCTGACGCGCGGTCAGCGCCACGAGCACCGCCGTGTCGTCCCGCTGAGTGGCGATCACCACCTGCCGCGCACGCTGGAGTTCGGCCCGCAGGAGTACGTCGCTGCGCGTCGCGTCGCCGATGACGCCCACGAAGCCGTCCGCGTTGGCCGCCTCGATCACCTTCGCGCTGGGGTCGACGATGACGATCTGGTCCTTCTTGAGCCCGGTGGCGCAGAGGGTCTGCATCGCCGACCGGCCCTTGGTGCCGAAGCCGACGATGACGGTGTGGTCACGCAAGTTGGACCTCCAGCGGTTCTGCCGCCACTCCTCCCGGGTGCGCTCGGTGAGGACCTCAAGAGTGGTACCGACCAGGATGATCAGAAAGAGCACACGCAGCGGTGTGACCAGTACGACGTTGATGAGCCGGGCCGCGTCGCTGTACGGGACGATATCGCCGTAACCCGTGGTCGAGAGGGTGACGGTGGCGTAGTAGACGGCATCGAGGAAGTCGACCGAGTCGTCGGAGTTGTCGTGGTAGCCGGTGCGGTCGATCCAGACGATGAAGACGGTGGTCGCCAGCACCCCCAGCGCCATCAACAGCCGCTTGCTGACCTGCCGCAACGGCCGGTCGACGATCCGGCGCGGCAGCTTCACCCGGCTGGTGACCAGGTGTTCGTCGGCGTGACGCGCCATGGCGTCGTGGCCGGGAAGTTTCACGTGAAACACCCGTCATCGATCGAGGCGGTGGCATCGGCCCAGGCGGCCCAGGGCAGGTCGAGGACTTCCAGCTCGTCGCCCGGACGCGCGCCGCCCGGCGGGACGACCGCGAGCCCGTCGGCGACGGCGATCCCGCGCAGCATGGCGGGACCGTTGTAGCGCAGCGGCACGAGCCGGTCGTCGCGGTGGACGAAGGGAACGAGACGGGTGTCGTGAGGATGGCCGTGCACCTCGTCCCGTACGGGAGCGTGGTACGGCGGCGGCTGCTCCCGCCCGCCGAGTGCCCGCAGCAGCGGCTCGGCCAGCGTCAGCAGGCCCGATACGGCCGCGAGGGGGTTGCCCGGCAGACCGACGAGGTGGCGGCCGGAGGGGAGTCTGGCCAGCAGCATGGGGTGGCCGGGGCGTACGGCGACGCCGTCCACGAGCAGTTCGGCACCCGCCCTGGCGAGGACGGGGTGGACGTGGTCGACGGGGCCGCCGGCCGTACCGCCGGTGGTGAGGACCAGATCGGCCTCCGACTCGGTGACCGCCCGGTACAGGGCGCCCGCGTCGTCGGCGACCCGCCGGGTGTCGACGACCTCGGCGCCGAGCGCGCGCAGCCAGGGCGCGAGCATGGGGCCGAGCGCGTCGCGGATGAGACCGTCGTGGGGCAGCCCCCGCACGAGCAGTTCGTCGCCGAGGACGAGGACGTCGACGGTCGGGCGGCGGGCGGTGAGCAGTTCGTCGTAACCGGCGGCGGCGGCCAGGCCGAGCACCGCCGGGGTCACCACGGCGCCGGCGGGCAGGAGTTGGTCGCCGGAGCGGCACTCCTGGGCGCGCGGGCGGATGTCCTGGCCGTGGACCACCTCGCGATCGGCGTGGAGATGGCCGGTGCTGTCCGTGCGGGCGTGCTCGCTGCGGATGACAGCGGTGGCGTCGGGCGGGACACGGGCTCCGGTGGCGATCCGTACGGCCGCGCCGTCGGGGAGCGGGGTGACGGCGGCGTGTCCGGCGAGGATGCCGTCGGTCGGGGCGGTGCCCGACGCGGCTTCGCCGGACTCCACCTGGCGCAGGGACCAGGGGCCGGGTCCGGAGACCGCCCAGCCGTCCATGGCGGAGGTGTCGAAGGACGGCAGGTCGGTGAGGGCGGTCAGAGGCTCGGCGAGGACGTGGCCCAGGGCCTGTTCGAGAGGGACCCGGCGCGTGCGGGAGGAGGCGGTGGGGTCTTCTCCGGGTATGGCCGGCCCGGGGGTGGTGGTTCGGGAGGCGGTGGGGGACGGGGTGGCGGGTGCGGGGCCCGGGGTGGCGGGCGCCGGGGGGGCCGTCGCCGCCGAGCGGCCGGAGCAGGCCGCGGTCGCGCGGGCCTCCGCCCACGGCGATGCGCCGTGCCTGCCGCCGGCCGTCCTGGACGGCGCGGAGCTGTGGTCGGGGTCGCGGCCCGGCGCGGCACTCGGCTCTTCGCCCGGTCCCGCCTCCGGCTGCCTGGCGAACAGCGCGAGGACGTCCTCGACGCCGTCGACCTCGCGGTCCTGAGCCGTCATCCGGCTTCGGCCCCCTCGGCCTTGCCGTCACCCTCGGCCTTGCCGCTCCCGTCCTTGCCGCCACCCTCGTCCTTGGCGCCCGCTGCCGTCGCGTCCGTCTCGTCGGCCCAGCGCAGGGCGAGCGCCGTGGCCTTCCGCGACGCCTCGGCCACCGCCTCGGGACCTCCGCCGCCGGCGGCCGCACGGCCCGCCGCGTACCCGACCAGGAAGGTCGTCAGCGGCGCCGCCGGCCGGGCCACCCCGTGCGCGGCGTCGCGGGCGAGATCGAGCAAGTCCTTGATGTCGACGTCGAGTTCGAGGCCGAGCTCGTCCTTGACTGCGGTAATCCATTCATCCAGCACGGTTCCATGCTCCCTGATGCGTGCCCGCGCCGCGGAGATGTCTTCCCAGGTGTCGCAGTCGAAGGATGCGAGCGGGTCGGCATCCGCGGCGAGCCGGGCGAGGTCGAGTTCATGCGTCAGCAGTCGGAGCGGCAGCCCGGCGAGGCTGCCGTACTCGGTGGCGAGAAGCGCGATCTCACGGCGCAGAGGTTCGGTGCGGTACGCCGCGACCAGCGGCTGGTCGCGCCCGTCCGCGTCGGTGAGCAGCGCGCCTTCGCGTTCGGCGTCCGCCGCGAGCACGTCCAGGAGGCGGTGTGTCGTCTCCCTTGTCAGGAAGGGCAGATCGGCAGAGAGCACGAGCACCGTGTCCGCCTCGACCTGCCGTACGCCCGCGCCGAGCGCGGCGACCGGGCCGCCGCCGGGCGGCTCCTCGCGCGCCCAGCGCACCGGCCTCACCGTGGGCCGCCGGCCGCCCACCACGACGGTCCGTCCGGCGTCGCCGCAGGCGCCGAGCACCCGGTCGAGCAGGGCCCGGCCGCCGACGCTGACGGCGGGCTTGTCGATTCCGCCGAGCCGCTTCGCGGAACCTCCGGCGAGCACGATGGCGTCATGGGCGGTCGTGGTCATGGCTGAAGTATGGTCCGCGATCGGGTGTCCGACGCATGTGTGCCGAACCGTGATGTACGACCGTGATGTTGGACTGCGAGGTAGGGCCGTGATGCCGGACTGGCCCGGACCGTGATCGTGGTCCCGGTGCCGGGCCCGCCCTACAACGTGCGCAGGAGCACCGCCGGTTGTTCCACACAGTCCGCCACGTACCGGAGGAAGCCGCCCGCCGTGCCGCCGTCGCACACCCGGTGGTCGAAGGTGAGGGAGAGCTGGACGACCTGGCGTACGGCCAACTCGCCCTGGTGCACCCACGGTTTGGCGACGATGCGGCCGACGCCGAGCATGGCGGCCTCGGGGTGGTTGATGATCGGCGTGGAGCCGTCGACGCCGAAGACGCCGTAGTTGTTCAGCGTGAACGTGCCGCCCGTCAGATCTCCCGGGGTCAGCGTCCCGGACCTGCCGGCCTCCGTGAGCCGCGCGAACTCCGCGCTCAGGGACTCCGCCGAACGGTTCTGCGCGTCCCGTACGACGGGGACGACCAGGCCCCGGTCGGTCTGCGCGGCGAAGCCGAGGTGGATGTCGCGCAGTCGGACGATCTCCCGGGCCTCGGTGTCCACCGTGGAGTTGAGCTCCGGGAAGCGCGCGAGCGCGGCCGTGCAGATCCGTGCCAGCAGCGCGATGAGCGAGATCTTCGGGCCGCCGGCCGCGTTGGCGGCGGTCCTGGCGGTCATCAGTTCCGTCGCGTCCGCTTCGACCCAGCAGGTCGCCTCGGGGATCTCGCGCCGGCTGCGGCTGAGCTTGTCGGCGACCGCGCCGCGTACACCGCGCAGCGGTACGCGCTCAGTGACCGCCCCGGCCGGGGGGGCGGACGAGGGCGAGGCGGGGGTCGCGGCGTCGGTCCGGGTCTCTGTCCGGGCCTGGGTCTGTGCCTGTGCCTGGGTCTGTGAGGCGTGCTCGATGCGCTCGATGGCCTGCTCGACGTCGCACCGCAGGATCAGCCCGTCCCGGCCGGATCCCGTCAGTGTCCGGAGGTCGAGCCCGTTCTGCCGGGCCAGCCGCCGCACCAGCGGCGAGATGACCGGGACGGGCCCGGACCGCTCGGGCGCGGGGGCGGGCGTCGTGGCTGAGGGTGCCGGTGCCGCTGCGGGCTCGGGTGCCGGCTCGACGAGTGCGACCGGGGCGGCCGGCGCCGGAGGCGCGGCGACCACCGTCGCGGGGCGCATGCGGCGCCGCCGGGCGGCCGGAGCCCCGGTCCCGTACCCGACCAGCACGTTCCCCGACGTCTCCGCCGGGCCGGACGAGGCGGCCCCGGCGCCCGAACCGGAACCCGAATCCGCGGCGGGACCCGCCGGGGTGGCCGGCTCCGACGCCCCCACCGCCACCGTCAGCAGCGGCGCGCCGACCGGCAGCTCGGTGCCCTCCTCGCCGTACCGCGCGGTGACCACGCCCCCGTAGGGACACGGCACCTCCACCATCGCCTTGGCCGTCTCGACCTCGACGACGGGCTGGTCGATGGCGACGACGTCGCCGACCGCCACCAGCCAGCGGACGATCTCGGCCTCGGTCAGCCCCTCGCCGAGATCCGGCAGCTTGAATTCGAGCACCTGGGCCATCAGCTGTCCGCCTCCCACTGAAGCCGCGCAACCGCGTCCAGCACCCGGTCCACACCCGGTAGATGGTGCTGTTCCAGCATCGGCGGCGGATACGGGATGTCGAATCCGGCGACCCTCAGCACGGGCGCCTCCAGATGGTGGAAGCACCGCTCACCGATCCGGGCAGCGATCTCCCCACCGGGTCCGCCGAAACCGGTGGACTCGTGGACGACCACCGCGCGTCCCGTGCGCCGTACGGAGGCGACGACCGTCTCGTCGTCGAAGGGCACCAGGGAGCGCAGGTCCACCACCTCCAGGTCCCAGCCCTCCGCGCGGGCGGCCTCCGCCGCCTCCAGACAGACGGTGAGGGAGGGGCCGTAGGTGACGAGGGTGGCGCTCAGTCCCGTACGCCGCACGACCGCCCGGCCGATCGGCTCGACCGTCGCCGGTGCCTCGGGGGACCACTGCGCCTTCGACCAGTACAGCCGCTTCGGCTCCAGGAAGACCACCGGGTCGTCGGAGGCGATGGCCGCGCGCAGCATCCCGTAGGCGTCCTCGACCGTGGCGGGGGTGACGACGTGCAGGCCCGGCGTCGCCATGTAGTACGCCTCGGAGGAGTCGCTGTGGTGCTCGACGCCGCCGATGCCGCCGCCGTACGGGATCCGGATGGTGATCGGCAGGGGCAGCGCCCCGCGCGTGCGGTTGCGCGTCTTGGCGACATGGCTGGCCAGCTGCTCGAACGCCGGGTACGCGAAGGCGTCGAACTGCATCTCCACCACGGGCCGCAGCCCGTACATCGCCATGCCGACAGCCGTACCGAGGATGCCCGCCTCGGCCAGCGGCGTATCCGTACAGCGGTCCTCGCCGAACTCGGCGGCGAGTCCGTCGGTGACCCGGAAGACACCGCCGAGCGTGCCGACGTCCTCACCGAGGACGTGCACGGTCGGGTCCTCGGCCATCGCGTCACGCATCGCGCGCTGCAACGCCTGCGCCATGGTCGCCGGCTTCGCGGGCCGGTCGGTCCTGGCCGCCCTGGGGGCCACGGTGGTCATCGCGCTCCACCCTGTCCCGCCGCGTCGCCGGCCGGCCCGGCGGACTCGTCCGACGCGTCCAGCTCGGCCCTCAGCTGGGCCGCCTGCTCGCGCAGTTGCGCCGTCTGCTCCGCGTAGACGTGCGCGAAGAGATCCATGGGGTCGAGCTCCGGCTCGGCGTTCATCCGGTCGCGCAGCCGCGCGGCCATCGCGTCGGCGTCGTCGGCCGCCTTCCTGATCCCATCCTCGTCGAGCATCCCGCGCTCCGTCAGCTCGTGCTCCAGCAGCCGGACGGGGTCGTGCGCACGCCACGCCTCGACCTCGCCGTCACCGCGGTAACGGGTCGCGTCGTCCGCGTTCGTATGAGCCTCGATGCGGTAGGTCAGGGCCTCGACCAGGGTCGGGCCGCCGCCGCTCCTGGCCCGCCGGACCGCCTCGGAGAGGACCGAGTGCACCGCCGGCGCGTCGTTGCCGTCGACCAGCCTGCCGGGCATTCCGTAGCCGACGGCCTTGTGGGCCAGCGACGGGGCCGCGGTCTGCTTGGCGAGCGGGACGGAGATGGCGAAGCCGTTGTTCTGCACGAGGAAGACGACGGGGGCCTTCCATACGGCGGCGAAGTTCAGCGCCTCGTGGAAGTCGCCCTCGCTGGTGCCTCCGTCGCCGACCAGGGCGAGCGCCACCACGTCGTCGCCCTTGAGGCGCGCGGCGTGCGCCAGCCCGACGGCGTGCGGGAGCTGCGTGGCCAGGGGCGTGGAGAGCGGGGCGATGCGGTGCTCGTGCGGGTCGTAGCCCGTGTGCCAGTCGCCGCGCAGCAGGGTGAGGACCTGGACGGGGTCGAGGCCGCGGGCCACGAGGGCGAGGGTGTCGCGGTAGCTGGGGAAGAGCCAGTCCTGCTCCTGGAGCACCAGGGCCGCGGCGACCTCGCAGGCTTCCTGGCCGGTGCTCGACGGGTAGACGGCCAGCCGGCCCTGCTTGGTGAGGGCGGTGGCCTGCGCGTTGAACCGACGGCCGCGGACCAGCTCCGCGTAGAGCCGCAGCAGCAGCTCGGGGTCGGCGTCCGCCATCGCCTCCGTACCCAGGACGCGGTACGGCTCGCGGTCGGGGAGCAGTGGGGCGGGGTCCGTGAAGGGCTGCCAGGGTGGGGGCGGGGTGGACCGGTGGACGACGGCACCCGGGGGCTCCTGGACCGTCGTGCTGCTCTTCTTCAACGCGTGCACCTCCTCATGGGAGCGGGGCATGGGCGGCGCGTGAGTGTGGCGCGCCTCACCTACCGATTGTTCGGTTGCCGCGCCATTTTGGCTACTGGCGCCTTCAGCCTGTGGACAAACGGTTCTGCACAGCCTGGGATGGGCACAAGGTGTCCAAGAGTGGAGAGGTGGGGGACATGGCGGCTGAACAAATGGCCGAGGACTGGGACCGGACCGGGCAGCAGCCGCCGCCCCGGCCGCTCGACGCGATCGACCACTCCATCCTGCGCATCCTCCAGACGGACGGCCGCGCCTCGATACGGTCCGTGGCCGAGCGCGTCCATGTCTCGCGGGCCAACGCGTACGCCCGGATCAACCGGCTGATCGAGGACCGGGTCATTCGGGGGTTCGGCGCCAGGATCAACCACGAAAGGGCAGGTCAGGGCGCCTCCGCGTACATCACGCTCAAGATCGTGCAGAACTCCTGGCGCACCGTGCGCGAACAGCTCCAGGAGTTGCCTGGTGCCACGCACATCGCCCTGGTCAGCGGCGATTTCGACGTGCTGCTGCTGGTCCACGCGCCGGACAACCGGACGCTGCGGGAGCTGGTCCTGACCCGGCTCCAGTCAATCCCGGAGGTGCTGTCCACCCGCACCCTGCTGGTCTTCGAGGAGACCGATCTCGACCAGCAGGGCCCGCCCACGCCCTGAGGCCGGGGGCGGTCACCTCCCGAAACCGGGGGCGGCTCCGGCGCCGTCCGGGTGTTACGAGGGCTCCCTACGCAGCCCGTCGAACGCCATCCGTACGACCGCCTCGGCCACCTGGTCGCTGTCGTAGCCGCCGATCGGCTGCGGCCGGTACCACTCCACCAGCGAATTGATCATGCCGAAGAGCAGCCGTGTCGCCAGCCGGATGTCCATGTCCGCGCGGAGGTCGCCGTCGGCCGCCGCCGCCTTCAGCAGGCCGGCCACCCGCTGGTCGAACTCCCGCCGCCGCTCCATGGCCCAGCGCTCGGTCCTGGTGTTGCCCCGCACCCGCAGCAGCAGCGTCACATAGGGCAGCTCCGCCATCAGGACCTCGACGGTGCGCCGCGTCACGTACTCGACCCGCTCGATGGCCCGGCCCCGCCCCGCGTCCGGCTCGTCGAGAATCCCGAAGAGCCCGTCGATGGCCCGGGTGACCGCCCGGCGCAGCAGCTCCTCCTTGCCCGCCACATGGTGGTATATCGAGGACTTGGAGATACCGGCGGCCTTCGAGAGATGCTCCATGGAGGTGCCGTCGTAGCCGCGCTCGTTGAAGACGCCGACGGCGACCGTCAGCAGTGTCTCCGGGGTGTAGGTGTCCCGCTTGGCGGTGGTCATGAGCCCGCCCCTTCCGACACGGTGCCGGTGGCCCACGTGGTCTCCGCCGCCGGGTCGGCCTCGGCCGCCGTCGCGGTCTCGGCGGCGGCGAGGCGGCGCAGCGCCTGGGAGGCCCCGTACCGGCCGGTCGGATACTCCTGGTGCAGCCGCTCCAGCAGATAGAGCGTGCGGGCCGCCCCCAGCTCCGCCCCCCAGTCGAGCGGTCCGCGCGGGTAGTTCACACCGAGCCGCATCGCGGTGTCGATGTCCTCGGCGGAGGCGACCCCGCGCGCCTCCGCGTCGAGGGCGAAGTCGACGAGCATCGCGACGGTGCGGGCCACGATCATGCCGGGGACGTCGGCGATCACGGAGACCTGCTTGCCGAGCGCCTGGAAGAGGCCGACGGCCGTACGGACGGACTCCTCGGACACCGTGGGGGACGGCGCGAGGGCCATCCGGGTCGCGGTGCGGTAGTCGAGCGCGAGATCGAAGTGGATCAGCCGCAGGTAGGAGCCGTCCGCCGGCTCGCCGTCGGTGAGGAAGAGCCGGGTGCCGCAGGGCAGTTCGAGCCAGCCGGGGTATTCGGGGTCGGCGTCGTCCTTGACTATGACCTCGATCCCGGCCTCTTCGATCAGCTCGGGCAGCGCCGCCGCCACGAACAGCTCACCCTGGAGGATGACGGACGACGGCGCCTCGGCGGGCGGCTCGGTCCGCGGTACGGGGGCGGGGGCCCCGTCCTCGTAGGAGAACCAGCCCCGGCCCGACTTGCGGCCGAGCCGGCCCGACTCGACCAGGCGCCGCTGGGCGAGGGAGGGCGTGAACCTCACGTCTTGGAAGAAGGAGTCCCAGACGGAGCGGGTGACCGCCTCGTTGACGTCCTGGCCGATGAGATCGGTCAGTTCGAAGGGACCCATCCGGAAGCCGCCGCACTCGCGCAGGACGGCGTCGATGGTCGCGGGGTCCGCGGCCCGCTCCTCGTACAGACGCAGCGCCTCGGCGTAGTAGGGGCGGGCGAGGCGGTTCACGACGAAGCCCGGGGTGTCGGCGCAGCGCACCGGGGTCTTGCCCCAGGCCGCCGCCGTCTCCCACGCGCGCGTGGCCGTGGTCTCCTCGGTCGCGTGGCCGCTGACGACCTCGACCAGCTTCAGGAGCGGCGCGGGGTTGAAGAAGTGCAGGCCGACGAAGCGGCCGGGGCGGCGCAGGGCGCCCGCGACGGCCGTGACGGAGAGGGAGGAGGTGTTGGTGGCGAGCAGGCAGTCGTCGCCGACGATCTCCTCCAGCTTCGCGAACAGCTCCTGCTTGACCGTCAGTTGCTCCAGGACGGCTTCGACGACAAGGGCCGCGTCAGCGAGTTCGGACAGGTCGGCCGCGGGCAGCAGCCTGGCCTTGGCGCTGTCGCGGGCTTCCGGGTCCAGCCGGCCCTTCTCCGTCAGCCGGTCCAGCCGGGCCGCGACGGCGCCCGCCGCCTGCTCGGCGCGGCCGGGCACGGCGTCGTAGAGGCGCACGGGGTGGCCGGCGACAAGGGCCACCTGGGCGATTCCCTGGCCCATCGTGCCGGTGCCGACCACCGCGACGACGCGGGAGCGCTCGATTGCTGTCATGACCCCGATCCTCCTGTATGAACATTCGCCGCGGTACGCGACCTCCCCAAGGAGACCGGTCTGGGGTGGTGGTCAGCCGGAACTGACCGGAACGACACCCTCCACGCGGCGGGAAAGCGCGGGTTTTCCACAGCCCCCCTTGTCCCGACCGATCGTTCGGTTACTCTAACTCTGTCCGTTGCCCATGTCCCCCTGTCGCTCATGTCCCTGTCCCGCCCAGCTCGACGAGGAGTTGGTCCTCATGGCCGCCCAGCTCAGCCCCCAGCAGCTCAACGAGAAGCACCGGCCCACGCTCGACCAGGCCCTCGACGCGATTCGCACGCGTGCCTACTGGTCGCCGCACCCCGAGCACCCGAAGGCGTACGGCGAGAGCGCGCCGGCCGAGGGCCTGGCCGCGTTCAAGGCCCTGCACGGCACGCGTATCGACCTGGACCAGCCCGGTACGGACGGCTGGACGGGCGGCGAGACCTCGCCGTACGGCCCTGAGCTCGGCGTCGAGTATCCGCACGCCGACGTCGACGTCCTGCTGCCCGCCATGCGCGCGGGCATGAGCGCCTGGCGCGCTGCGGGACCCGAGACGCGCGCCCTGGTCTGCCTGGAGATCCTGGCCAGGATCAGCGCCCGCACCCACGAGTTCGCCCACGCCGTGATGCACACCAGCGGACAGGCGTTCATGATGGCGTTCCAGGCGGGCGGGCCGCACGCGCAGGACCGCGGCCTGGAGGCCGTGGCGTACGCGTATCAGGAGCAGACCCGCACGCCCGAGGACGCGGACTGGTCCAAGCCCCAGGGCAAGCGCGACCCCCTGGAGCTGCGGAAGTCCTTCGCGGCCGCGCCGCGCGGCATCTCGCTGCTCATCGGCTGCAACACCTTCCCGACCTGGAACGGCTATCCGGGCCTGTTCGCCTCTCTGGCCACCGGCAATCCGGTCCTCGTCAAGCCGCACCCGCGCGCGGTGCTGCCCCTCGCGCTCACGGTGCGGGTGGCCCGCGAGGTCCTCGCGGAGGCGGGCTTCGACCCGAATCTGGTCGCGCTGGCCGCCGAGCGGCCCGGCGAGGGCATCGCCAAGACCCTGGCCGTCCGGCCCGAGATCAAGATCATCGACTACACCGGGTCCACCGCCTTCGGCGACTGGCTGGAGACCAACGCCCGCCAGGCGCAGGTCTACACGGAGAAGGCGGGCGTCAACACGGTCGTCGTCGACTCCACCGACGACTACAAGGGCATGCTCGCCAATCTGGCCTTCTCGCTCTCGCTCTACAGCGGCCAGATGTGCACCACCCCGCAGAATCTCCTCATCCCGCGCGACGGCATCTCCACGGACACGGGCCCGAAAGCCTTCGACGAGGTGGTCGCCGACCTGGCGGCCTCGGTGAGCGGTCTGCTGGGCGACGACGCCCGGGCCAACGGGCTGCTCGGCGCCCTGGTCAACCCCGACGTGAAGGGCAGGCTGGACGCGGCCGGGGACCTCGGTGACGTGGCGCTCGCCTCGCGTGTGATCGCGAATCCGGACTTCCCGGACGCGGTGGTCCGTACGCCGGTGATCGTCAAGTCCGACGGTTCGCGCAAGCAGTGGGACCCGGCGGCGGGGGCGAACGGCTCGGAGGCGCCCTATCTCTCGGAGTGCTTCGGCCCGGTCTCCTTCGCGGTCGCCGTGGAGTCGACCGAGGAGGCGCTGGAGCTGCTGCGCCGTACGGTCCGCGACAAGGGCGCGATGACCGTCGGGGCGTACACGACCTCGCCGGAGACGGAGCGCGCGGTCGAGGACGTCTGTCTGGAGGAGCTGGCCCAGCTGTCGCTCAATCTGACGGGCGGCGTCTATGTGAACCAGACCGCGGCCTTCTCCGACTTCCATGGCTCCGGCGGCAATCCGGCGGCGAACGCGGCGCTGAGCGACGCGGCGTTCGTGGCCAACCGCTTCCGTACGGTGGAGGTCCGCCGCCAGGCGTGAGACCGGCACCCGGGCCCGGCCGTCGAACGGCGGCCGGGCGCGGGTCAGTTCGGCCCGCCCCAGTGGAAGAGCGCCATGGCCACGCTGGTGGCGAGGTTGTAGCTGGAGACCTGGGGCCGCATCGGCAGGGCCAGCAACGTGTCGGCGCGCGACCGCAGTCCGGCGGAGAGTCCGTGCCGTTCGGAGCCGAAGGCGAGCAGCGCGTCGTCGGGGAGGGTCACCGACCGGATGTCCTCCCCCTCCGGATCCAGCGCGTACAGCGGACCCGGTGGGAATTCGTCGGGTGACAGCCGCTCCACGGCGGTGGCGTAGTGCAGTCCGGCGCCGGCGCGGACGACGTTCGGATGCCAGGGATCGAGCTCCCCGGTGGTCACCACACCGGTCGCCCCGAATCCGGCCGCGAGCCGGACCACCGCCCCGACGTTTCCGAGATTGCGCGGATTGTCGAGGACGACGACGGGTGAGCGACGGTCCACCGCCTCCAGCGCGGCCAGGTTCTCCGTACGCTCACGCCTGACCGCCAGGGCGGCCACCCGCGTGGGGTGCGCCTTGGGCACCAGTTCCCGCAGTTCGTCGGCGGAGACGTCGACCAGGGAGCGCCGCAGCGTGTCGGTCAGATCCCCGGCGAGCTCGGCCGCGAGGGCGAGCGCCGCCTCCTTGTCGCTGGTGACCGCGAGCCGCACGTCCGCGCCGAAGCGCAGGGCGTGCTTCAGCGCGTGGAAACCGTCGAGCACCACGGCGCCGGGGGCACTCTCCTGCCAGAGCCGCAGGGCGTTCGCGGTATCGACATCGTTCATCGGCCCAGCGTAGGCGGCGCGGCAAGGAGCGCTGTCACCGGACGAGTGAGCGGTCCGCGTCCACGCCGGGCGGCGCGGGAGGCGCCTTCGCCTCGGACCCCGCGTCCTCCGGCTCGCGCTGGTCCGGCACGGTCGCCCCGTCGGCGTCCTTGAGCACCGGCCCTCCGGTGAACCGCCGTCGCAGCCGCGTCGCCGCGTGGCCGAGCCGGACCATGAAGCTCGTCGGCAGGAACACGGCGTCCGCGGCGATCATGGCGAGCGAGAAGAACGGCAGCCCCAGCAGGACCGCGATGCCCGCGTGCTCCAGCATCATGGCCACCAGCAGGACGTTCTTGACCCGCCGGTTGAAGAGCGTGAACGGGAACGCGACCTGCACCATGACCGTGCCGTACGTCAGCACCATCACGATCAGACCGCTGGACGCCAGGATGTCGGCGAGCGCGGGCCAGGGGGCGAAGTAGTCCAGGTGCAGCGGGTAGTAGAGCGCGGTGCCGTCCTGCCAGCGCGAACCCTGGATCTTGTACCAGCCGGCCGTGGCGTAGATCAGACAGACCTCCGCCATGATCACGAAGAGCGCGGCGTTGTGCGCCAGGTTCGCGACGACCTCCAGCAGCGCGCGCGGCTCACTCCTCGGCGCGTAACGGTTCGCCGCCCACCACAGCCCTTGCGAGAGCCACAGCGTCCACAGGAGGGCGGTCATCCACCACTCGCCGCCGGTCGTGTCGAGCAGCGTGCCCAGCAGTCCCACGCCGAGCACGACCCACAGGACGGGCCCGGCCCGGTCCACCGGCGCGGTCCCCCCGGAGGCCACCAGGCGCGCGGCGCGGGCCTCCCTGCGTGCGTCCAGCGACCAGACCCGGCCGCAGCGTGTGAGCACCAGATAGATCGCCATCAGATGGATGACGTTGTCGCCGCCGTCGCCCATGAAGATGCTGCGGTTCTGGAGGGACAGCACGCCGACCATGAAGAGCACCGACATGGCGCGGGTGCGCCAGCCGAGCATCAGCAGGGCGCTGGACACGACGGCGACGGCGTAGACGATCTCGAACCAGACGGCGCTGTCCGACCACATCAGCGTGGTGAACGCGCTGTTGCCGGCGATCAGCTGCTGGGCGAGGTCCCAGCTCCACGGGCCGCCGGGCCCGTACAGCTCACGCCGGTTCGGCAGCTCACGCAGGAGGAAGAGGAGCCAGGCGGCGGCGAATCCGATACGGACGACCGCGCTCTGGTGGGGGCCGAGGGGCCCGGAGGTGACGCGCTGGAGGGCGAGCGCGGCCTGACGGGTGACGGTCCCCGCGTGGGCGGGGCGGTTCATCCGGTGGCCTCCGTACGGCCGTCGCCGGAACCGTCGCCCGGGCCGTCGTTCCGCACGCCGTCGGAGAGATCGGCCGGGGTCACGGTCCACCACGGGAAGACGCGGTAGCCGGGCTTGGTGTCGGTCTTCTCGTCGCTCCACGGGGGCGCCTGGACGACCCGGGAGGCGGAGCGGAGCTGGATACGGCCGACGGGACCGCCGAGATCGTACGACTCCAGGCGCAGCATCACGATCCTGCGTATGTACTTCTCGGAGAGCTCCCCGCGCAGACCGTTGGGGCGGGCCTTGTCGTCGTGGGAGTTGGCGAAGAAGTCCCAGCCCCGGCGCAGCTCGTTCTGGTCGACATGGCTGGGGAAGGGGTTGCCGCGGATCGACCGGGCGTCCTCGGCGGTCAGATTGATCCAGCCGGTCGTGTCGCGCGACCCGTCGGTCTTCGTCACGTCGGCGCGCACCTCGACGGCGATGTTCTGCTGGAGGGGATTGGGGGCGAACAGCTTCCAGTTCTGCTCGAACTCCGGATAGATCCAGTCGCCGACCTGCTCGCTGTACTCCTTGGAGACGGTGTTCTGGGGCGCGACGTGCAGGAACACCATGGCCACATGGCCCACGGCGACGAGTCCGACGACCGCGAGGGCGACCGCGGCGACCACCTGGTACGGGAAGGAGAGCCCGGCTATCCCGGCCGGTGGAGCCGCTGGTGCGCCCGCTGGTGGACCCGGTGGTGATTCCGGGTTCCCACCCTTGTCGTCGTTCGAATCCATCCCGCCCCGATCCCCGTCTTCCCACAGTCGGTTATCCACAGGGTTGACACCCTACGGGCCGCCGACCGACCATTGAAGTCCATGAACCGAACGATCGGTCGGTAGGGGGCCCGGATGACGGCAGTGACCGCGGGGACGGCTGTGGAGGCAACGGTGGAGACGACGGCAGAGGCACACGAGGCGGCGTTCGACGCCGCGGTGGCCGCCGACGAGCGCATCGAGCCCCGCGACTGGATGCCGGAGGCCTACCGCGCATCGCTCGTCCGCCAGATGGCCCAGCACGCGCACTCGGAAATCATCGGCATGCAGCCGGAGGCGAACTGGATCACGCGCGCGCCCTCGCTGCGGCGCAAGGCGATCCTGATGGCCAAGGTGCAGGACGAGGCGGGGCACGGGCTGTATCTCTACAGCGCGGCGGAGACGCTGGGCACCAGCCGGGACGAGCTGCTCGACAAGCTCCACGCCGGCCGCCAGAGGTATTCGTCGATCTTCAACTATCCGACGCTGACCTGGGCGGACGTCGGCGCGATCGGCTGGCTGGTGGACGGCGCGGCGATCACGAACCAGGTCCCGCTCTGCCGCTGCTCGTACGGGCCGTATGCGCGCGCGATGGTCCGTATCTGCAAGGAGGAGTCCTTCCACCAGCGCCAGGGGTACGAATCACTGCTCGCCCTCAGCCGCGGCACGCCCGCGCAGCACGAGATGGCGCAGGACGCGGTGAACCGCTGGTGGTGGCCCTCGCTGATGATGTTCGGCCCGCCGGACGACGAATCGGCGCACTCCGCGCAGTCGATGACCTGGAAGATCAAGCGGCATTCGAACGACGAGCTGCGGCAGCGGTTCGTGGACATATGCGTTCCCCAGGCCGAGACGCTGGGTCTCACACTCCCCGACCCGGACCTGAAGTGGAACGAGGCGCGGGGGCAGCACGACTTCGGGGCGATCGACTGGGACGAGTTCCGCGAGGTCCTGAAGGGCAACGGCCCCTGCAACGAACAGCGGATCGACCAGCGGCGCCGCGCCCACGAGGAAGGCGCCTGGGTGCGCGAGGCGGCGACGGCGTACGCGGCGAAGCACGGCGGCGCCAAGAGCGCCGGCCCGACGGAGAAAGAGGCGACGGCATGAGCGGTTCGACCCAGTGGCCTCTGTGGGAGGTCTTCGTACGGTCCCGCCGTGGGCTCTCGCACACGCACGCGGGGAGCCTGCACGCCCCGGACGCGGAGATGGCGTTGCGCAACGCCCGCGATCTCTACACCCGGCGCAGCGAAGGGGTGTCGATCTGGGTGGTCCCCTCCGACTCGATCACGGCGTCCTCGCCGGACGAGAAGGACTCGTTCTTCGAGCCGGCCGGTGACAAGCCGTACCGTCACCCGACGTTCTACGAGATCCCGGAAGGGGTGCGTCACCTGTGACCGGCACCGGCACCGGCACCCCGACCGGCTCCGCGCTCGCCCTCGCCGACGACGCCCTGATCCTCTCGCACCGGCTGGGGGAGTGGGCGGGACACGCGCCCGAGCTGGAGGAGGACGTGGCCCTGGCCAACATCGCGCTGGACCTGCTGGGCCAGGCGCGGGTCCTGTACTCCCTCGTGGGGGACGAGGACGAGCTGGCCTATCTCCGTGAGGAGCGCGCCTTCCGCAATCTCCAGCTGGTCGAGCAGCCCAACGGCGACTTCGCCCACTCGATGGCGCGCCAGCTCTACTTCTCCACCTACCAGCGGCTGCTGTACGAGGAGTTGGCGACCGGGGACGGACCGTTCGCCGGGCTCGCCGCCAAGGCCGTGAAGGAGGTGGACTACCACCAGGACCACGCCGAGCAGTGGACGCTGCGGCTCGGTGACGGCACGGCCGAGAGCCATGAGCGGATGCGGCGGGCGTGTGCGGCGCTGTGGCGGTTCACCGGCGAGATGTTCCAGCCGGTCGAGGGTGGGAGCGGCGCCGAGGATGAGGGCTACGGCGACGGGCTGGACGGCGTCAACAGGCGGAAACTGGAGGAGCGTTGGCTCTCCTCGATCACCGACGTGCTGAAGCGCGCGACGCTGACCGTGCCCGAGGGACCGCGCACCGGAGCGTGGACGGCGGGCGCGGGAAGGCAGGGCCTGCACACCGAGTCCTTCGGCCGGATGCTCGCGGAGATGCAGCACCTGCACCGCAGCCATCCGGGAGCGTCATGGTGACCGGCGCGAGAGACAGGACAGACCCTTCGGGCACGTCGGAGGTGACGGGTCCCGCCGGCACCGCACCGGCCGGACCGACAGCGCTGGAGAGCGAACTGCGCGCGCTCGCCGGCTCCGTCCCCGACCCCGAACTGCCCGTGCTGACGCTGGAGGAGCTCGGTGTGCTGCGCGCCGTGCATGTCCCGGGACCGGGCAGGGTCCGGGTCGAGCTGACCCCCACCTACACCGGCTGCCCCGCCATCGAGACGATGTCCACCGACATCGAACGGGTGCTGCACGAGAGGGGGATACCGGACGTCTCCGTCGTCACGGTCCTCTCCCCCGCCTGGTCGACGGACGACATCAGCGCCGAAGGCCGCCGCAAGCTCGCGGAGTTCGGCATCGCCCCGCCCCGCCCGCACAGCACGGACGGACCGGTGCCGCTCAGCCTCTCCATCCGCTGCCCGCACTGCGGCTCGACGGACACCGAGCTGCTGAGCAGGTTCTCCTCCACCGCGTGCAAGGCGCTGCGCCGCTGCTCGTCGTGTCGTGAACCGTTCGACCACTTCAAGGAGTTGTAGATGTTCCATCCGCTCCGAGTCAGCGAGGTCGAGCGGCTCACGGACGACTCGGTGACCGTCACGTTCGCCGTGCCGCCCGAGCTGGACGAGAGGTTCCGCCACACACCGGGGCAGCACATCGCGCTGCGCCGGACCGTGGACGGCGAGGAGATCCGTCGTACGTACTCGATCTGCGCGCCCGCCGGCGAGCGCCCGGTGCTGCGGGTGGGCATCCGGCTGGTCGAGGGCGGCGACTTCTCGACGTACGCCCTCAAGGAACTCGCCGTGGGCGACACGGTCGAGGTCATGGAGCCGACCGGCCGCTTCGTACTCCCGCCGCGCCCCGGCCACTTCGCCGCGATCGTCGGCGGCAGCGGGATCACCCCGGTGCTCTCGATGGCCACAACGCTTCTCGCCCGGGAGCCGGACGCCCGGTTCTGTCTGATCCGCAGCGACCGCACCGTGGCCTCGACGATGTTCCTGGAGGAGGTGGCCGACCTCAAGGACCGCTTTCCGGACCGCTTCCAGCTGGTCACGGTCGTGTCCAGGGAGGAGCAGCAGGCCGGGCTACCGTCGGGCCGGCTGGACGAGGAGCGCCTGGCGGGACTGCTGCCGGCGCTGCTCTCGGTGGACGGGGTCGACGGCTGGTTCCTGTGCGGCCCGCTCGGTCTGGTCAAGGGCGCGGAGCGGGCCCTGCGCGGCCTCGGCGTCGCGCGCGGGATGATCCACCAGGAGATCTTCCACGTCGACGAGGGCGCCCTGCCCCCGTCCACCGGCGCCGCGAGCCCCGCTGCGGGCAGCACGCTCACCGTGACGCTGGACGGGCGTTCGGGAAGCTGGCCGGTCCAGGAGGGGGACTCCCTGCTGGAGACGGTGCTGCGCAGCCGGGCGGACGCGCCGTACGCGTGCAAGGGCGGCGTCTGCGGGACCTGCCGGGCCTTCCTCGTCTCGGGCGAGGTGCGGATGGACCGCAACTTCGCGCTGGAGCCGGAGGAGACGGAAGCGGGCTACGTACTGGCCTGCCAGTCCCGTCCGGCCACGGCCGAGGTCGAGTTGGACTTCGACCGCTGACGGCAGCGGACCGCCCCACGGCGGGAGGTGACGCCCGGCGCCCGGCGTCCCACGGGGTCCGCTGGTGACATCGGCACCGGACCCCGTGCCGGAGAGCACGCGAGCGGAGGCAACAAGCCGCGAGCGGCAGATAGGCCGGTTCCGGACGACTTTCGCGGACGGCCCGCCCGTCGCCGAGGCGGGCGGGCGCGGCCCGTCACGATCGAACCGGCGGCACGCCGGTCGGTGGCCCGGGCGCCACGGCGGCCAGGAGGTCTACCGGTCGCCGTGAGTCGTCAGGCGTCAGGCGTCAGGCGTCAGGCGTCAGGCGTCAGAGCACGAACGGCTGGGCGCCGTTGTCGGTGACCATCGGGCGCCCCGCGCCCTCCCACGCCTGCATGCCGCCGTCGACGTTCGCCGCGTCGATGCCCTGCTGCACCAGATACTGCGTGACCTGCGCGGACCGACCGCCGACGCGGCACATGACGAAGGCCTTCCGGCCGTCGGCCACCGCCTCGGTCACCTCACCGAGCCGCGCCACGAACTCACTCATCGGGATGTGCAGCGCGCCCTCGACATGGCCCGCCGCCCATTCGTCGTCCTCACGGACGTCGAGCACCAGACCGTCGGACGGGACCGCCGCGGCGTCGACCGCGGGCAGCTGGGCAAAACTCATGTGATGTGCCTTCTCTCGTACGTGTGGGTCCCCGGGTGCGACAGATACAGCAGGTACAGCCTCGCGCACGCGGGCCGCTATCCCTGTACCAACCGGGCCAGTTCGGACTCGCGTGCCGAAACCTCCGCGAGCAGCTGCTCGGCGATCTCCTCCAGCAGCCGGTCGGGGTCGTCCGGCGCCATCTGAAGCATCGCCCCGATCGCGCTCTTCTCCAGCTCCTGCGCCACGAGCGACAGCAGCTCCTTGCGCTGGGCCAGCCACTCCAGCCGGGCGTAGAGCTCCTCGTTCTCGCTCAGGCGCGGCTCCTTCGGCACGGGCCCCGCCGCCCACTCGTCGGCGAGCTGCCGGAGCAGGCCCTCGTCCCCGCGTCCGTAGGCGGCGTTCACGCGCGTGATGAACTCGTCCCGGCGCTCCCGCTCGGCGTCGTCCTGCGCGAGATCCGGGTGCGCCTTGCGGGCCAGGTCGCGGTAGAGCTTGCGGGCCTCGTCCGTCGGCCGTACCCGCTTCGGCGGCTGCACGGACTGGTCGGTCAGCATCGCGGCGGCCTCGGGCGACAGACCGTCGGAGTCGAGCCAGTCGTGGAACAGCTCCTCGATGCCCGGCATCGGCTGCACCATCGCCCGTGCCTCACGCGCCTTGCGCAGATCCTCGGGGTCGCCCGACCGGGAGGCACGGGCCTCGGCGATCATCGCGTCCAGCTCGTCCAGCCGCGCGTACATGGGGCCCAGCCGCTGGTGATGCAGCCGGGAGAAGTTCTCCACCTCGACCCGGAAGGTCTCCAGCGCGATCTCGAACTCGATCAGCGCCTGCTCCGCCGCCCGCACGGCCCGCTCCAGCCGTGCCTCCGGCCGCTCAGTCCCCGACCGCGCGCCCGCGGCGCCGTCATCACCCTCGGCCCCGCCGACCGCGTCCCCGGCGCTCTCAGGGGCATCCACGCCCCCCGTGGCAGCCCCCGCCGCGCCTTCCACACCCTGCGCGCCCCCGGCGGCATCCGTCGTGGCATCCGTCGTCGCGTCCGGCACGTCTGGCACGTCCTGCTCGTCGTCGTTACGGATCGTCGGCTCCCGGAAGGCGTCCTGCGTCACCCGTCCAGCCTACGGGCGAACCCGACCCCCTCCTTCACATCCCTGGCCAAAGGCCCCCCGGGAACCGCCGAGCCCCGCCGATTCCCGGCCCCGCCCGGCCCCGGAACGCGTCTTTCGGACCGTGCCGCCCTCACACCCCGAGCTCAGCGGCGATCCGCCCGCTCCTGACGGCCGTCACCAGCTCCGCGTGATCCGCCTCGGTCCGGTCCGCGTACGCGACGGCGAAGGCCGCGACCGCCTCGTCCAGATCCTCGTTCTTGCCGCAGTAGCCCGCGACGAGCCTCGGGTCCACGCTGTGCGCGTGCGCCCTGGCCAGCAGCGCGCCGGTCATCCGCGCGTAGTCGTCTACCTGGTCGGCCGGCAGCGCGGCCGGATCCACACTGCCCTTGCGGTTCCTGAACTGCCGTACCTGGAACGGTCTGCCGTCCACCGTCGTCCAGCCCAGCAGGTTGTCGCTGACGACCTGCATCCGCTTCTGCCCGAGCACCACCCGGCGCCCCTCGTGCTCCACCTCCGACGCCGGGAACCCCGCCGCCTCCACGAACGGCAGCAGCGCCGACGCCCGCGCCTCCTTCACCTGAAGCACCAGCGCCTCGCCCCGGTGATCCAGCAGCAGCACCACATACGAACGGGTCCCGACACTGCCGGTGCCGACCACGCGGAACGCCACGTCGTGGATCGCGTACCGCGCGAGCAGCGGCAACCGGTCCTCCGAGAGCGTGTCCACGTACTCACCCAGCGCGGCGGCGACCGCCGCCGCCTCCCCGTCCGACACCCGCCGCAGCACCGGAGGCGCGTCGACGAACCGCCGCTGCCCCGCCCCGCCCGCACCCGGTCCCTCGCCGTCGCCCTCGCCCACGATCTCCGTCGACTTGGCGGCGAACCGCGCGCTCGTGTTCTTGCGCGCCTTCTCCGACACCCGCTCCAGCGTCCCCATCAGATCGCGCGCGTCCGTGTGGGAGACGAGCTCCTCGTCCGCGATCGCGTTCCACGCGTCCAGGGCCGACAGCTTCGACAGCAGCCGCATCGTGCGCCGGTACGCCCCCACCGCGTCCCGGGCGCCCCGGCGGCACGTCTCCTCGTCCGCGCCCGCCTCCCGCCCGGCGAGCACCAGCGAGGTCGCGAGCCGCTTGACGTCCCACTCCCAGGGCCCGACCACGGTCTCGTCGAAGTCGTTCAGATCGATCACAAGACGGCCGCGCGCGTCCCCGTACAGCCCGAAGTTCGCCGCGTGCGCGTCACCGCAGATCTGCGCGCCCGCACCCGTCACCGGTGTCCCCACCAGGTCGTGCGCCATCAGACCGGCCGCGCCCCGCAGAAACGCGAAGGGCGAGGCGGCCATCCGGCCCACCCGCAGCGGCGCCAGCTCCGGCACCCGGCCGCGGTTCGACTCCTCGACGGCGCGCACCGCGTCCGGCCGCGAGGCCGAGAGCACCAGCGAATCGTGCGAGGACCTCGGCACCCGCTCCCGCAGGGCCTTCCCCGCGTCCTTCGGCGTGCTTCCCGCCCCGCCGGGCGCCAGGCGGCGCGCGAAACCGGGCACCACCGGAATGCGTTCGTCCGTCACCACCGAACCGGCCTCACCCATGGAAAGCCGCCTCCCCCGTGCTCGCCCAACATCAACTACCCACGACGGTACTCCCGTGTCCCACGGCCGTCTCCCCCTGTGGATAACCCCAGAACCCCCAGCTCCCGGTGGTGTCGCCGGTGCGTGGTCCGCAGAGTGAAAGGGCGGGGGCTACTTCTCGGGCAGGCCCCGGTCCGCCCTCGGGCACCCGCTCTCGCCGGCCAGATGCTTCTCGGCCCACCGCCCCAGTTCCTGCAGCGCGGGCTCCATCGCCGTCCCCGCGTCGGTGAGCCGGTACGCGACCCGCAGCGGCGGTCCCTCGTCGACCTCGCGCACCAGCAGGCCCGCGCCGGCCAGCTCGGTCAGCCGGTCGGACAGCATGCGCTCACTGATGCCGGGGATCGCTCGCCTCAACTCCGCGAAGTGCACAGGGCGTTGCATGAGGACGGACACGATCAGCCCGGTCCACCTCTTGCCGAAAAGCTCGAAGACGCGGGTCATCCCCACGTCTGCCGGCTTGCACGTGTCGTCCGAGCGTCCCTCCATGCCCACCAGAGTACTGCGAATCCCAGGGAGACCTAATGAAAAGTAAGCTGCTGTGTTATCAATAGGTACGTACGAAAGCGCGGCGACGCGAGCACCGGCATCCGCCGGTCCGCGCGCACCGCCCACCCGTGTGTCCGTTCATCCGTCGTCACCCCCTGGAGAGCCCCATGGCCACGTTGCTGCACATCGACTCCGCCGTTTCCCCGCAGGGATCCGCCTCCCGCGAAGTCACCGCCGCCTTCGTAGAAAGCTGGCGCGAGCAGCACCCACAAGGCGAGGTCGTCTACCGCGACCTCGCGGCGGCACCCCTGCCGCACCTGAACATCGCCGCCGTCGTCGCGGGCCCCGAGAACGCGCTGCGCGCGGAGCTCGCCGCCGAGCTGGCGGCCGCGGACGCGGTACTCATCGGCGCCCCGATGTACAACTTCACGATCCCGTCGACCCTGAAGGCATGGCTGGACCACGTGATCATCAGCGGTCACAACTCCGGCGAGAACAGCCTGATCAAGGGCAGGCCGGTCACGGTCGTCGCCAGCCGGGGAGGCTCGTACGCGGCCGGCACCCCGCGCGAGGACTTCGAGTTCGTCCAGACCTATCTGGAGAAGGTCCTCAACGAGATGTTCGGGGTCGAGGTCGACTTCATCGTCCCGGAGTTGACCCTGGCCCACCAGGTGCCCGCGATGACCGACCTCATCCCGCTCGCCGAGGCGTCCCGGGCGAAAGCGCAGGAGGAGGCCGCGCGGAAGGCCAAGGCCCTCGCCGCCCGCCTCGCCGCCTGAGACGCCTGAGACGCCTGACGCGCCGGGAACTCGGCGCGAGCGACCGATCGACCCGCACCCGGGGCCGCCCCGGGTGCGGGTCGATCCGTGCGCAGACCCCCGCGGCGGTGTCGGCGTACCCGCGCGGTGACATGCGTCACCGCACAACTCATCACCCTCGCATCACGATCAACCTCAGCCCCGCACACCACACAGCGCACCGACGGCACCGAGGGACACCACCGGCCACACGTCGGAACAGCGGGATCCGGACATACGAGAAACGGGCCTCCGCCTGGACTTTCGTCCTTGGCGGAGACCCGTTCCTTCGGTCTCTCCTGGTGCGCGAGGGGGGAGTTGAACCCCCACGCCCTTGCGGGCACTGGAACCTGAATCCAGCGCGTCTGCCTATTCCGCCACCCGCGCATTGGGTGTGCCGTCGGGCCTCTCACCTGCTGGTGTGATCGCCTGGCGACATCGAAAAGATTAGCACGCTGCACAGCGTGGAATCACATCGGTTTGTCTCGGCAACCCGGCCGGGGAACAAGCAACCTCGAGCGGCCTCCCCCCACTCCTCCTGAGCGCACCCCGCGTGCGGGACACTGTCCTGAGGCCGCCTCTACGATCCGTGTGAGAGGTGACACTCATCGACGGGGCAGACAAGGGGAACCAGCCGATTTCCCGACGCGTGGATACGATCAGTAAGCAGTACCAGGACGGCAACGACGGAGGAGGTGCCCCATGGGAGTCCTGAAGCGATTCGAGCAGCGACTCGAAGGTCTGGTCAACGGCACCTTCGCGAAGGTGTTCAAGTCCGAGGTCCAGCCCGTGGAGATCGCCGGCGCCCTTCAGCGTGAGTGCGACAACAACGCCACGATCTGGAACCGCGAGCGCACCGTCGTCCCCAACGACTTCATCGTGGAGCTGAGCGCGCCCGACTTCGAGCGCCTCAGCCCGTACTCGGGACAGCTCGGCGACGAACTCTCCGGGCTCGTCCGCGACTACGCGAAGCAGCAGCGCTACACCTTCATGGGCCCGATCAAGGTCCATCTGGAGAAGGCCGACGACCTCGACACCGGTCTGTACCGGGTGCGCAGCCGCACCCTGGCGTCGAGTACGTCACAGGGCCCCGAGCACGGCCCGGGACCCGCGCCCGCACCCGGGCGGGGCCCCGCGGCCCCGCCGCCCGCGGCGCCCGGTGGTTACGGCTACCCGCCCTCGTCCCCGCCCCCCATGCCCTCGACGCCCCCGCCGGGCGCCGGGCGCCCCGGACAGGCCGCGCAGCCGCCCTCGACACCGCCTCCCGGGGCGATGCCGGGAGCCCAGGTCCGCCGCTGGATCGAGATCAACGGCAATCGCCACCAGATCTCGCGCCCCACGCTGGTGCTGGGCCGCAGCACCGACGCCGACGTGCGGATCGACGACCCCGGCGTCTCGCGCCGGCACTGCGAGATCCGGACCGGAACGCCCTCGACGATCCAGGATCTCGGGTCCACCAACGGCATCGTGGTAGACGGACAGCACACCACCCGCGCTACGCTCCGCGACGGCTCGCGGATCGTCGTGGGCCAAACCACCATCGTTTACCGGCAAGCCGAAGGGTGAAGCGGGGGCAATGTCAGAGCTGACCCTGACGGTCATGCGGCTAGGTTTCCTAGCCGTTCTGTGGCTGTTCGTGATTGTGGCCGTCCAGGTCATTCGGAGCGATCTGTTCGGCACACGTGTCACGCAGCGCGGCTCACGCCGCAACGCCGACGCACGGCCGCCGCAGGGCGCCGCCCGCCAGAACCCCGCGCCGCCCGCACAGCGGCAGCAGGGCGGCAGGCAGCGCCGGGGGGCGCCCACGAAGCTGGTCGTCTCGGAGGGCATCCTCACCGGCACCACGGTGGCCCTCCAGGGACAGACCATCACCCTGGGACGGGCGCACGACTCAACGATCGTGCTGGACGACGACTACGCGTCCAGCAGGCATGCCAGGATCTACCCGGACCGGGACGGTCAGTGGATCGTCGAGGATCTCGGGTCCACCAACGGCACGTATCTCGACCGGACCCGGCTCACCACCCCGACACCGATTCCGCCGGGCGCGCCGATCCGCATCGGCAAGACCGTCATCGAGCTGCGGAAGTAGTACGACAATGAGCGAGCGGAGCGAGCGAGCCGCGGCGGTCCTGACGTGGGACCGCGGCAGGCTCCCGACCGGAGGGTGGGCAGTGTGGCTCGAGACCGGCTGGCGCCACATTCGGCTGGCGAACCGACAGGAGAGGCGCGCATGAGTCTTTCTCTGCGCTTCGCCGCCGGGTCGCACAAAGGCATGATCCGGGAGGGGAACGAGGACTCCGGCTACGCCGGTCCCCGGCTCCTGGCCATCGCCGACGGCATGGGCGGCCAGGCCGCCGGTGAGGTCGCCTCGTCCGAGGTGATCTCCACGCTCGTGCAGCTCGACGACGACGTGCCGGGATCGGACATCCTCACCTCGCTCGGTACGGCGGTCCAGCGCGCCAACGACCAGCTGCGCGTGATGGTCGAGGAGGACCCCCAGCTGGAGGGCATGGGCACCACGCTCACCGCCCTCCTGTGGACGGGCCAGCGCCTCGGCCTCGTACACGTCGGCGACTCCCGCGCCTACCTCCTGCGCGACGGCGTGCTCACGCAGATCACGCAGGACCACACCTGGGTGCAGCGCCTCGTCGACGAGGGGCGCATCACCGAGGAAGAGGCCACCACCCACCCGCAGCGCTCCCTGCTGATGCGCGCGCTGGGCAGCGGCGACCATGTGGAGCCCGATCTCTCGATCCGCGAAGTCCGCGCGGGCGACCGCTACTTGATCTGCTCCGACGGCCTCTCCGGCGTTGTCTCGCACCAGACCATGGAAGAGACCCTGGCGAGCTACCAGGGCCCGCAGGAGACCATCCAGGACCTCATCCAGCTCGCTCTGCGCGGCGGCGGTCCCGACAACATCACCTGCATCGTCGCCGACGTCCTGGACGTCGAGTCCAACGACACCCTCGCCGGGCAGCTCAACGACACCCCGGTCGTCGTCGGCGCGGTGGCGGAGAACCAGCAGCTGCACGCCGCCGAGAGCGACCCGTCGATGCAGACGCCCGCCGGCCGCGCGGCCGGCCTGGGCCGCCCCGTACCGCAGCAGCACCAGCCGCCGCCGGGGGGCTTCGGCCCGCCGGGCAGCGGAGACGGAGCCGGTTACGGCGGCATGCCGCCGGACGCCGGCTTCGGCGCTTACAACGACGACGACTTCGTCAAGCAGCGCTCCGGCGGAAAGTGGTTCAAGCGCTCGTTCTTCGTCGCGCTCGCGCTGGTGGTCGTGGGAGGCGGTCTGTACGGCGGCTACCGCTGGACCCAGACCCAGTACTACGTCGGCGCCAACGACGAGCACGTCGCGCTCTACCGCGGCATCAGCCAGGATCTGGCGTGGGTCTCGCTGTCGAAGGTCGAAGAGGACTTCGCCAAGATCGAACTCAAGTACCTGCCGCCGTACCAGCGCAAGCAGGTCGAGGACACGATCGCCGAGGGCAGCAAGGCCTCCGCGCGCACCAAGATCGAGGACCTCTCCAAGCAGGCCGCCGCGTGCAAGAAGGACGAACAGCGCCGTGAGTCCGAGCGCGCGGCGAACGCGATCACCGGCGAGGGCGAGGCCGGCGGTACGACCGGGACGAAGCCGAAGACCGGGACCAGCACCGACACCAAGCCGAAAGAAGCGTCTCCCACTCCGGGCCCCAGCCTCTCGGAGGAGGAGCAGAAGCTGGCCTCGAACTGCGGTAAGCAGTAGCCGGCCGTAAGGGGCCTTCACCACCATGAGCGTTGTCACCAACACGACCACCATCGGCGCGATCGAAGCACCGAGCCGCCGCAACACCGAGCTCGCGATGCTCGCCTTCGCCGTCGCCATCCCCGTTCTCGCGTATCTGAACGTGGGTCTGGCGGTCAACGACGAAGTGCCCAGCGGCATGATCGGGTACGGCCTGGGCATCGGGCTGCTGGCCGGTGTCGGCCATCTCGTGGTGCGCAAGTTCGCCCCGTACGCCGACCCGCTGCTGCTGCCCCTCGCCACCCTCCTCAACGGCCTCGGGCTCGTCCTCATCTGGAGGCTGGACCAGTCGCCGCGGCTGATCGCCCGCGCCGAGCGCGCCTTCGGGGCGTTCACCCCGGACGCCCCCAAGCAGCTGCTCTACTCCGCGATCGGCATCGCGCTCTTCGTCGCCGTCCTGCTGCTGCTCAAGGACCATCGCATCCTCCAGCGCTACACCTACATCTCCATGGCGGTGGCGCTGGTCCTGCTGATCCTGCCGGTCTTCTTCCCGGCGGTGAACGGCGCGAAGATCTGGGTCAGCATCGGCCCGTTCAACGTCCAGCCCGGCGAGTTCGCGAAGATCATCATCGCGATCTTCTTCTCCGGCTATCTGATGGTGAAGCGCGACGCCCTGGCGCTCGCCAGCCGCCGGGTGATGGGCCTCTACCTGCCGCGCGGCCGTGACCTCGGACCGATCCTCGCGGTCTGGGCCATGTCGATCCTGATCCTGGTCTTCGAGACCGACCTCGGTACCTCGCTGCTCTTCTTCGGTCTCTTCGTGATCATGCTGTACGTGGCCACGGAGCGGACCAGCTGGATCGTCTTCGGTCTGGTGATGTCGGCCGCGGGCGCGGTCGGTGTCGCCACGTTCGAGCCGCACGTCCAGCAGCGCGTCGAGTTCTGGCTCAACCCCTTCGCCGAGTCCACCTGGGAGCAGAGCGACCAGATCGGCCAGGCGCTGATGTCGTTCGGCGCCGGCGGCACGCTCGGCACCGGGCTCGGCCAGGGCAACTCCGACCTGATCGGCTTCGCGGCCAACTCCGACTTCATCCTCTCCACCGTCGGCGAGGAGTTCGGACTGGCGGGCATGATGGCGTTCCTGCTGATCTACGGCCTGATCGTGGAGCGCGGCGTACGGACCGCGCTCGCCGCCCGCGACCCCTTCGGCAAGCTCCTGGCGATCGGCCTCTCCGGCGCCTTCGCCATCCAGGTCTTCGTCGTCGCCGGCGGCGTCATGGGCCTCATCCCGCTGACGGGTATGACGATGCCGTTCGTCGCGGCCGGCGGTTCCTCGGTGATCGCCAACTGGGCGCTGATCGGCATCCTCATCCGTATCAGCGACACCGCCCGCCGCCCCGCGCCGACGCCCGCACCATCACCCGACGCCGAGATGACTCAGGTGGTCCGACCGTGAACAAGCCCCTGCGCCGCATCGCGATCTTCTGCGGACTGCTCGTGCTGGCGCTGCTGGTGCGCACCAACTGGCTCCAGTACGTCGAGGCCGACGAGCTCAACACCCACGAGAAGAACCGCCGGGTGCTCATCGAGCGGTACGCCAAGGAACGCGGCAACATCGTCGTCGACGGCAAGCCCATAACGGGCTCCACCAAGACGGACGACACCGACTTCAAGTACAAGCGGACCTATCTCGACGGCCCGATGTGGGCGCCGGTCACCGGCTACGCCTCGCAGGCGTTCGGTGCCACGCAGATCGAGAATCTCGAGGACGGCATCCTCACCGGCAACGACGACCAGCTCTTCTTCGACCGCACCATGGCGATGTTCACCGGCGACGAGGCGAAGGGCGGCAACGTCGTCACCACCCTCAACGGCGCCGCCCAGAAGGCCGCCTTCGAGGGGCTCGGCGAGAAGAAGGGCGCCGTCGTCGCCCTGGAGCCGGGGACCGGCAAGATCCTCGCGCTCGCCTCCACCCCGTCGTACGACCCCTCGTCCTTCGCCGGCTACGCGGGCAAGGACGAGAAAGCCTGGAACTCGCTCGGCAAGGACGCCGACAAGCCGATGCTGAACCGCGCGCTGCGCGAGACGTATCCGCCCGGCTCCACGTTCAAGGTCGTCACGGCCGCCGCGGCGCTGGAGCACGGTGTCGTCGACGACATCGACGCGAAGACCGACTCCCCGCTTCCGTGGACCATGCCGGGAACGACCACCGAGCTGGTGAACGAGGGAAACATCCCCTGTAAGGACGCGACCCTCAGGGAAGCGCTGCGGGTCTCCTGCAACACCGTCTTCGGCAAGCTCGGCTTCAACGTCGGCAAGGACAAGATGCTGGAGACCGCGAAGAAATTCGGCTTCAACGAGGAGCAGTTCGTACCGGTCCGCGCCAACGCCTCGATCTTCCCCGAGGAATTGAACGATTCGCAGACCGCGCTCTCCTCCATCGGGCAGTTCGACACCCGCACCACCCCGCTCCAGATGGCCATGGTCGTCTCCGCCATCGCCAACGACGGCAAGCTGATGAAGCCGTACATGATCGACCAGCTCGAAGCCCCGAACCTGGACGTGATCAAGAAGACCGAGCCCGAGGAGATGGGCCAGCCCGTCAGCCAGGAGCACGCGCAGATGCTCCAGGAGATGATGGAGACGGTGGTCAACGAGGGCACCGGTGCGAACGCCAAGATCCCCGACGTCACGGTCGGCGGCAAGACCGGCACCGCGCAGCACGGCGAGAACAACAGCAAGAACCCGTACGCCTGGTTCGTCTCCTACGCCAAGGGCGAGAACGGGTCGCCGGTGGCGGTCGCCGTCGTGGTCGAGGACAGCGACGCGGTCCGTGACGACATCTCCGGCGGCGGTCTCGCCGCGCCGATCGCCAAGGACGTCATGAAGGCCGTGATCGACAGCAAGAAGTAATCAAGGACATTCGGTAATGGCCCGGACAGTCGCACACTGTCCGGGCCATTGTCGGACCCGGCGGGGAGACCTTCCGAGGAAGTGGAGAAGTTTCCCTTTACACCGAACCCGACGGTGCCGACCGTGGAATGCCGACGGAATCGGAATTCGGGCGCCGATGTCCCACGGGTGACTTACCTCACCACCGGGAACACGAGCATTAACGACCGATATGTGGCCATTGAAGTACCAGTCCTGTATCAGCTACCAGGGACGGTCGGACCGGATGCGGCGTGCCCGGTAGCGTATGCGCGAACAGCACACCGCCGGACCGCACACCGGTGCGGTCGGGACAGACGGAGAGGGCTGGAACAGTATGGAAGAGCCGCGTCGCCTCGGCGGCCGGTACGAGCTGGGCTCGGTGCTCGGCCGTGGTGGCATGGCCGAGGTGTACCTCGCGCACGACACCCGGCTCGGCCGCACCGTCGCTGTGAAGACGCTGCGGGCCGACCTCGCCCGCGATCCGTCCTTCCAAGCCCGGTTCCGCCGAGAGGCCCAGTCGGCCGCCTCGCTCAACCACCCCGCGATCGTCGCTGTCTACGACACGGGTGAGGACTACGTCGACGGGGTGTCCATCCCGTACATCGTGATGGAGTACGTCGACGGGTCCACTCTGCGCGAGCTGCTGCACTCCGGACGCAGACTGCTGCCCGAGCGCACGCTGGAGATGACCGTAGGGATCCTCCAGGCGCTGGAGTACTCGCACCGGGCCCAGATCGTCCACCGCGACATCAAGCCCGCCAACGTCATGCTCACGCGTACCGGCCAGGTCAAGGTCATGGACTTCGGCATCGCCCGCGCGATGGGCGACTCCGGCATGACGATGACGCAGACCTCCGCGGTCATCGGCACCGCGCAGTACCTCTCCCCCGAGCAGGCCAAGGGCGAGCAGGTCGACGCGCGCTCCGACCTCTACTCCACCGGCTGTCTGCTGTACGAGCTGCTGACCGTGCGCCCGCCCTTCATCGGGGACTCACCGGTCGCGGTCGCGTACCAGCACGTACGGGAGGAGCCGCAGCCGCCGAGCACCTTCGACCCCGAGATCACGCCCGAGATGGACGCGATCGTGCTGAAGGCCCTCGTCAAGGACCCGGACTACCGGTATCAGTCCGCCGACGAGATGCGGGCCGACATCGAGGCCTGCCTCGACGGCCAGCCGGTCGCGGCGACAGCGGCGATGGGCTCGGTCGGTTACGCGGGCGGCTACGGCGGCTCCGACGACCAGCCCACCACGGCCCTGCGCACGGCCCCGCCCGGCGGCGGCCAGACGTCGATGATGCCGCCGGTCAACCCGGACGCCGGCGGTGGCTACGGCAACTACGACGACCGTCCGGACCGGCGCCGGCAGAAGAAGTCCAACACCTCGACGATCCTGCTGATCGTCGCCGGCGTCCTGGTGCTCGCGGGCGCCATCCTGATCGGCAAGGCGGTCTTCGGCGGCGACGGCGGAGGCTCGGAGCAGATCACCGTGCCGCAGCTCGTGGGAGAGACGCTGGAGGAGGCGAAGGGACTGGCGAGCAACGCGTCGGTCGAGGTCGCCCAGTCCGGCACGGACCGCTGCGACCAGCCCAAGGGCGCCATCTGCTCCCAGCAGCCGGCGTCCGGCCAGAAGATGGAGCAGGGCGACACCATCCAGGTCGTCGTCTCCGAGGGCGCGCCCAAGGTCCAGGTGCCCGACGTCGCCGACGAGACGGTCGAGGACGCCACGAAGACCCTTCAGGAAGCCGACTTCAGGGTCGAGACCAAGCAGGTCGAGAGCGACCAGGACCCCGGCACGGTCGTCAGTCAGAAGCCGTCCGGCGGCTCCGAGGCCGAGAAGGGCGCGACGGTCACGCTCTCCGTCGCCAAGCAGGCACAGGTCCCGGTGCCGCCCGTCACGGACCAGACGTTCGACGCGGCGAAGAGCCAGCTGGAGACGCTCGGCTTCACGGTTGCCAGCACGGACGTGGACTCCGACAAGCCGGCGAACACCGTCGTCGGCCAGAGCCCGGCGGGCAACAGCAAGGCGCCCAAGGGCAGCCAGGTCACGCTCCAGGTGTCGAAGGGGCCCAAGCAGCCGGAGAAGGTGCAGGTCCCCGGCGACCTCGCGGGCAAGACCTTCGCCGAGGCGAAGGCCCAGTTGGAAAGCGTGGGTCTGACGGCCGCACTGGCGCCGAACTCGCCGAACGACCCCAACGCGCGGGTGATCGCGAGCAACCCCGGTGGCAACCAGCCGGTCGACAAGGGCAGCGCGGTGACGCTCTTCGTGACACCCGTCGGTGGCGGCAACAACGGCGGCGGGGACAACGGTGGCGGCGACAACGGAGGGTTCATCGGCGGCAACGGTGGATTCGGGGGCGACGGCTGAGGTCGTCATCTCCTGAGGAGGTGAAGAAGCCCCGGCGTCCTGGAGAGGACGCCGGGGCTTCTTCGTGGTCCGGCCCGCCTGTACGGCCGTCTGTCCGGCCGTTTGTACGGCCCGTCCGCCCGTCCGTCTGTCCGTCGCGGACGGCGCGTCCGCCGGGGACGGCGCGTCCGGCGCGGACCGCGCGGGGCTCAGCGCAGTTCGTCCGGCTTGGTGCGGTCCTTGTCGACCTTCTCCGTGCGCTCCAGCTCGGCCCAGACGACGTAGCGGTAGTCGGAGGTGTAGATGGGCGTGCACGTCGTGAGGGTCAGATAGCGGCCGGGCTTCTTCTTGCCCGACTCCTTGGGGACCGGCTTGAGCACGTCCACGTTGTACTTGGAGGTCTGCGGGAGGTCCTTGAAGACCTTGTAGACGTACCAGGTGTCCTTCGTCTCGAAGACGATCACGTCACCGGTCTTGAGCTTGTGGATGTTGTGGAACTTCGCGCCGTGCCCGTCGCGGTGGGCGGCCAGCGAGAAGTTTCCCCGCTCGGCGGAGGGCAGCGCGGACTTGACCGGGTCCGTGTAGTAGCCGGCGACGCCGTTGTTGAGGGACTTCAGGTCCGTGCCCTTCTTCACGAGGACCTCGCCGTTCTTCATGGCGGGCACGTGCAGGAAGCCGATCCCGTTCTTGACGTCGAGGGCGCCGGGACCGCCTCGGCCCTCGGCCCAGTTGTCGCGTACCTGGTTGCCCTGTTTCGTGGCCTCGCGGTCGGCCAGCACATTGGTCCACCACAGCGAGTAGACGACGAAGAGACCGAGCACCAGACCGGCGGTGATGAGCAGTTCGCCGAAGACGCTGACCACGGAGGCGGTACGGCTCCGCGTAGGAGCCCGGCGCACGGCCGGAGCGGGCTCGAGTTCAGGCCCGGACTCAGGCTCGGCCGGGGGCTCGGGCTCCACGGCCGGGGCCGCCGGGTCCCCCTCCGCGGACGCACGCTCGGGGTCGGCCACCCCCGTTGTCGCGGATGTATCGTTTTTCCCTGTTTCGCCGGGTGTGTTCACATGCCCGTCGTCGTGCTCTCCTGCCGCTGCCACAGCACCCGTCCCCCGGTCCCTGGTCTCCGTCGTGATTCGTTCAGCCGACGAGAGCGTCGGGCTTTCCCTTACCGCGTGGCCGTTCCTCAACCATCTTGCCCCACACGATCATTCGATACGTACTGGTGAATTCCGGCGTACAGGTCGTCAACGTGATGTATCGCCCCGGCTCCGCGAACCCGGAGCCGGGCGGCACGGGCCCGATGACGCCGACGTTCGACGGCGAGGTCTGCGGAAGGATGCTCGCCATGTCGTACGTGAAGTAGGAGTCCTGCGTCTCCACGATGATCTTGTCGCCGGGCTTCAGACGGTTGATGTAACGGAACGGCTCGCCATGGGTGTTGCGGTGTCCCGCGACCGCGAAGTTGCCCTGCTTGTCGGAGGGCATCGCCGTCTTGAGCCTGCCCTCCGAGTAGTGGCCGACCATGCCGCGGTCCAGGACCTTCGCCTTGTCGATGCCCTCGGCGATCGGCACGACCACGTCCAGCTTGGGGATGTGCATGATCGCGAATCCCTGGCCGGGCTCGAACGCCCCGGGCTGACGCCCCTTCGCCCAGCCGTCCTGGATCTTGTCCGTCTGCTTTCCCGCGTACAGATCGGCCTGGATGTTCGTCCACCACAGCTGGTACGTGACGAACAGCAGCATCAGAACGCCGAGGCTGATGAAGATCTCGCCGAGGGCGCGGCTGAGAATCACTCCGGGACTGTCCTTGAGAGCGCGGGCGGCACGCCGCGCCTCGACGCGGGAGAGCGGCCTGGAGGGCGCTGAGGCGCTCCGGGAGCCCCTGGGGCTCCCGGCACCCTCCGGGCGCCCACGACCGCGCCCACGGCCGCCCTTGGCCGCCTTACGGCGCTCCGCACGGCCCCCGGTGGCCGGTTCGGACCGCCTCGGCCGGTCCGGGCCGGATGCGGGGACGGCCGGCATCACCGCCGTGGCATCCCCGGCGCTCTCGGCGTCCTCCGTACGGAGGACCGTGGTCCCGTCGTCCTGGGCAGGGACATAGGGCGGCGCGGCATCCGGCAGCGGCGCCCGGAGAGGGGTCGGTGCGGCAATCGGTCCCTGCGTCGGCACGGGCGCGGGTGTCGGCGTCGGCACGGGCGTCGGCGCCTCCGGAGGGAGCGGCAGGGACACCGGCTCCGGGGCGACCTGCGAGGCCCAGTCCTGCCCGTATCCGGCGGGCACCTCCGTCGCGTACGGGTAGGGCCCGTACCCCGACCACTCCCGTTCCGCCTGGGGCGGCCCGGATATTCCGTCACCCGCCGTCCAGGGGCCGGGCGGCGGCGCGGGCGAGGGAAACGCGGGGGGAGTCGCGGCGGGGGGCGGCACGGGCGCCTGTCCGGGAAGGGGATCGTTCAACGGATCGGCGAGTCCGTCCACCGCCGCCTCGAACGCGCCGGCTCCCTCGTACGGTTCCCGCTGCTCGTACGAGGCGCCGTATCCCGCGTCGTGCTCGGGACGGAGTGCGGTCACGCGACCGCCTTGCCCACCACCGGCGCCAGGCCCGCCGACCGGCCCACGGCGCCCGGATCGCCGCACTGCGCCAGCCAGTTGGCCAGCATCAGATGACCGTGCTCGGTCAGTACGGACTCGGGGTGGAACTGCACGCCCTCGACGGGCAGTTCACGGTGGCGCACCCCCATGATGATGCCGTCGGCCGTACGCGCGGTGACCTCCAGCTCGTCCGGCAGCTCGGCGGGCTCCGCGGCCAGCGAGTGGTAACGCGTCGCGGTGAACGGCGAGGGCAGTCCGGCGAACACGCCCTTGCCCTCGTGCGTGACGAGCGAGGTCTTGCCGTGGAGCAGCTCGGGGGCGCGGCCGACCACGCCGCCGTACGCCACCGCCATCGACTGCATGCCGAGGCAGACCCCGAAGACGGGAACGCCGGTGGACGCGCAGTGGCGCACCATGTCGACGCAGACACCGGCCTGTTCGGGCGCGCCGGGGCCGGGGGAGAGCATCACACCGTCGAAGCCGTCCTGCGCGTGCTCCGTCGACACCTCGTCGTTACGGAGCACCTCGCACTCAGCGCCGAGCTGGTAGAGGTACTGGACGATGTTGAAGACGAAGCTGTCGTAGTTGTCCACGACCAGAACGCGGGCGCCGCTCATGTCCTGCCTCCGGCGCCGGTCACCGTCGCGTCCCCGAACGGGAGGATCGGCTCCGCCCAGGGGAAGACGTACTGGAACAGCATGAAGACGACCGCCAGGGCCAGCACGAGCGCGATGACCGCCCGCATCCACACGTTGCCCGGCAGATGCCGCCAGATCCAGCCGTACATGCTGTCCCTTCCGTTCCGTACCGTTCCCCGTTCGCGCCGCCGCCGTACCGGCGTGCGCGAACCAGACTAAGGGGCCGGGGGGTCACGTGGGCGGCGCATGGGCCAGGTGTGCCGTGAGCCTCTTTTTCTTCCCGGGGCCGCCGGGGCGTGCCGCCGGGCCCGGCTACTTCACCGGCTCCGCGTAATGGAGGTCCACGGCGCCCGTGTAGCCGGGGAGTGTCGTCCCGCCCTCCTCGTCGACCTTCCAGCCGAGGCCGTACGCCTGTACGTACAGCTGGTAGTTCTGGATCGCGGGCGAATCGTCCAGCGCCTTCCGGAGCCGGCCCTGGTCCCCCACGGCGGTGATCTTGTACGGAGGTGAGTAGACCCGGCCCTGGAGGATCAGGGTGTTGCCGACGCAGCGCACCGCGCTGGTGGAGATCAGCCGCTGGTCCATGACGCGGATTCCGCGCGCGCCGCCCTGCCAGAGGGCGTTGACGACTGCCTGGAGATCCTGCTGGTGGATGACCAGGTCGTTGGGCTGGGGCTCGGGGTAGCCCGGATTGGCCGTGGCGTCCGGCGGGGCGTCGTCCAGGGTGACGGTGAGGGCCTGGCCAGAGACCTTCCTGGTGCCCGCCGCGTCCTCCAGTTGACGGAGTTCGGCGTCCTCCGCCTTGGTGGAGCCGTCGTCGCGGTTGGCGAGCCTGTCGACGTCCTCGCGCACGGCGCCGGTGGACTCCTCCAGTTCGGCGTTCTTGTCGCTGCGCTCCTGGATCAGGTCCGAGAGCTTGAGCAGGGAGTCGTCCGTACGGAGGTTGGTGCCCCTCGCCGTGTTGAAGCTCGTGACGAAGATGAGGCCGGCGAGGGCGAAGACCCCGGCCGTGAGCAGCCGGACCGGTCGCCAGGACCTCCGGCGGACCGGCCCTTCGGGGAAGTCGGCAGAATTGCTCAACGTACCCTTATCTCCTTAGGCGCCACGGAAGCACTACGCTAACGGACGCCCGGGGGAGCCAGTGTTCCCCCTGCTCCTCACCCCGGCACACCGTTTCAGTTACCTGCGCGGTCACGCAGCGCATCGACAGGAGAGTCCCTCGTGCCGAAGTCACGTATCCGCAAGAAGCCCGATTTCACTCCGCCCCCCGCGGCGAAGCAGTCGACCACGATAAAGCTGTCCAACCGGAGCTGGGTGGCGCCGGTCATGCTCGGCCTGTTCCTCATCGGGCTGGCATGGATCGTCGTCTTCTACGTGACCGAGGGATCGCTGCCGATCGACGCCTTCGGCAACTGGAACATCGTCGTCGGCTTCGGTTTCATCGCCGCCGGCTTCGGTGTCTCCACGCAGTGGAAGTAGCGGTCGCGGCCGGCGTCAAGCTCTGCCCAGAGACTTATCCACAGTGCTGTCCACAGCCGGGGGAAAAGGTCTGACGATCTGTGGATAACTCCACGGCAGGTTGACGCCGGTGTGACTGGATCACCCGCTTCGGCCGTTGTGATGAAGCGTCTCGCCCCTTGTCCCTGCTGGGAAAACCCAGATCAGCGACAAGGGGCACTGATGTTCCCCCACAGAATGCACAAGATCCGACACACGCTGTGGACAACTGTGTGCTTCACCGTCTCCGAGAGCCCTCAGGACCCCGGAACACCGGGATCCGGGGAGCCCGGCCGGGCCCTCAGGTGAGCTGAGTCGTTCTGAGCACGACGACGGCCACGGTCGCGAGCAGCACCACCGCGCAGGTGCCCCACTGGACCAGCGCCCGGCGTTCACGCGGCGCGTGCACCAGGCCGACGGCGATCGCCGTCCCCGCGACGAGACCGCCGAGATGTGCCTCCCAGGCGATCCCGGACCAGAGGAATGTGAAGACCAGGTTCAGCGCCAGCAGCCCGAGGACCGGCTTCATGTCGTAGTTCATCCGGCGCATCAGTACGGCCGTGGCGCCGAGGAGACCGAAGATCGCGCCCGAGGCACCGAGCGACGGCTGGTTCGGCTCGGCGATCAGATAGGTCAGGGCGCTGCCGGCCAGTCCGGAGATCAGATACAGCGCGACGAAGCGCACGCGTCCGAGCGCCGCCTCCAGCGGCCCGCCGAGCCACCACAGCCCCAGCATGTTGAACGCGATGTGCCATACGGCCTGGTGCAGGAACATCGCGGTGAACAGCCGGTACCACTGCCCGTCCGCGACCCCGACGACCTCGCCGATCTCCGGGTTGAAGGCGTGCCCGATGAGATCCAGCTCACCGACGACGCGCTGTTCCGCCGAGAGGACGGCGACGAAGACCGCGAGATTCAGGCCCAGGAGGATCTTCGTGATCAGCCGGGGGTCGGCGGAGATCGTCCCGCCGGTGATCGTGCGCGGGCGGGTGGACGTCGGGGACATGCCCGATCCGGTCCCCTCCCGGACGCAGTTCGGACACTGGAATCCGACCGAGGCGCTGATCATGCAGTCCGTGCAGATGGGGCGCTCGCAGCGGGTACAGCGGATGCCCGTCTCACGGTCCGGGTGCCGGTAACAGTGGGGGGTCGCGTCGGCGGCGTGCCGGTCCGGTCCCCCGGGCTGCTGGTCCATCTGTCCCCTCGGTACTCGTTGCGGCGGGAGGGCGCACAACGCACCGCGCCCTCCCCGTCCGGTATGTAACCACTACGGACGGGCAGGGCGGGAGGTTCCCCGAACGTGAATCCGATACCGGGGGCGCGTCCTCAGCGGGACTCGACGACGACCGACTCGATCTTGACCTCTTCGACCGGGCGGTCGGTGCGCGGGTTGGTCTGGGTGACTCCGATGCTGTCCACGACCTTCTTGCTCGCCTCGTCGGTGACCTCGCCGAAGATGGTGTGCTTGCGGGTCAGCCACGCGGTGGGCGCCAGGGTGACGAAGAACTGCGAGCCGTTGGTGCCGGGGCCCGCGTTCGCCATGGCCAGGAGGTAGGGCTTGTCGAAGGAGAGGTCCGGGTGGAACTCGTCCTCGAACTCGTAGCCCGGACCACCGGTGCCGTTGCCCAGCGGGTCCCCTCCCTGGATCATGAAACCGCTGATCACCCGGTGGAAGACGGTCCCGTCGTACAGGCGGTCGTTCGACTTCTTGCCGGTCGCCGGGTTGGTCCACTCACGCTCGCCCTTGGCGAGCTCCACAAAGTTCTTGACCGTCTTCGGCGCGTGGTTCGGCAGGAGCCGGATCTCGATATCGCCGTGGTTGGTCTTCAGGGTGGCGTAAAGCTGCTCGGCCACGATCTGCCTTCCGTAAGTCTGATCTGACCCTGTCGATCCTCGCACGGACGGCGGGCGCGCCGCCCGCCCCGTACCCCTCAAGCGCTCGCGGCGCCCGGTGACGGGGAATCAGCGGCCGCGCGGGGGGAACACGCAACGGGCAGGCGACGACCGGGCGACGGTTGACCCGGATGCCCGCACCGCATGCCGGTCCGGCAGGCGGGAGGCATGATTTCGATCTGGGTGGACAGACGGATCTTTGTCCAAATAACGGGGGAAACCCCCAAGCCCCTGACCGCCACCGAGGAGGAGGATCCTGTGACCCGCATGGACAGCGTGCGCGCCGCTACCGATTCGGCGAAGGAGAGCGTGCTGCACGCCGCGGAAGCGGTGGCACCCTACGCCGATACGGCCAAGGAACAGGCCGCGTTGTACGCCGAAGAGGCCCGCGTCCGGCTCGCACCGAAGGTGTCGAAGGCCGCGAAGCAGGCTCGTGTTCAGTACGGCGTCCATGTGGCGCCGCATGTACCCCCGAACCTCGACATGGCAGCACAGCGTGCCGCCGCGCGGACGCGCAAGGCGGCGCAGCAGGCGGCCTGCTACACGGTGCCACGTGTCGAGCACGCCGTCTCCGTCGCACAGCCGGTGGCAGGGGAGGCAGCGGCACGTTCCGCCGCCGCTCTCGCCGCGCTGCGCGGTCAGGTCACGGTGCAGGAGGTCCAGAAGCTTGTGAGGAAGCATGAGCGACGGGCCAGGTGCGGACGGCTCGCCAAGGGCCTGGCGGTCCTCGGTCTGCTGACCGGTGGCGCTTACGCCGCGTGGAAGTGGTGGGACAAGCAGGCCAATCCTGACTGGCTGGTGGAGCCGCCGCCTCCTACCGAGGTCTCCGCGCACAACTCGTCGCTGTCGTCCGTCGACGGCAGCCAGGGTGCGCTCGACCCGGAGGCAAAGGCGAATCAGACCAAGGGAAAAGGGGCGAAGGATCGCGACAACCGCACGTGAGTGACGGGTGACCGGTGATCCGTAGGACGGTGGTGCGGGTGACGCGGGTGTCGCGCGTGGTGTGAGCACCACGTGTGGCACCGGTCTCGCGTGTGCCGGGGATGGCACCGACAGCACCGATGACACCGATGACGGCGACGACACTGGCGGAGCGGGTCGCGCGGCTGGAGCGGATCACCGTGGTGAGGCTCGTCGCGCGGGTGAAGCTCGTCAGGCAGGTGGAGCGGGTCGCGCGGGCTGAACTGGTCACGCGGGCGCTGTGCGCGGTGCGGATGCCGGGAGTCGTCAGGGAATCCCGGATTCTCACGCCGCGAGCGCCGCGTCGGCCGCCGCCTTGTTGTCCCGCGCGACCTCGGCGTCCGTACGGGTGTCGACGGGCAGCCGCCGGACCGAAGGTGACGAGCCGTGCGCCTCCGCGCGGATACGCTGCTCGATGGTCGGCGGCCGGGACGTGTCCGCCGGCCGCGCGCTCTCCGGCAGTGCCCGTCGTACCGCGGGTGCCGCCTCCCCTCCTCCCCGCTCCTCGGCGGCGACCGGCGGCTGACCGCCCTTCACCGGCTGGTCGGCGGGCTGCTGTACGGCGGCCTCCGCGGGCGCCGCGGGGGCGGTGAGCCCCAGGGTGGTGAGCACCGCGAAGAACGCGGTCAGGAAGGCTGTCCACAGATTCTTGACCTTGAAGGCGGCCATGACCCCTCGCTTTCAGGTTGCGCTCGGGTTGAGCGATCTACATACCTTCCTCATGATGTGTACGCATCTTGGGAATCGAGGGACCCACGCAGCCGCTGCACAGTTCTTCTGATGAACACCACCCGTACGGTGCAACGGGCGTCGTTAATCGTTTCTGATGCCGGGTCAGGCGGCCTTCCGGCTCCCCCTCATCACCGTGAACAGGCTGGTGAAGCTGGAGTCGCCGTGGCCTTCCGCGACCCCTCGTCGGAACAGCTCCAGGACCGCCGCCGGCAGCGCGGTGTCGACCCCCGAGGCCTCCGTGGTGTGCACGACGTGCTCGATACTCGCGACCCCCATGGCCAGCCTGTCGACATCACCCGGGAACTCGCCGGCGTCGATCCGGGGTGAGTAGAACTCGAAGAACCGCGACATCCCCCGGGTGCTCTCCGACGCGTACGGCAGGATCTCGGCGGCCGGGATGCCGTTGGCGTCCGCGACCGCCAGGGCGTGCACCCAGCTGAGCATCGTGGTCCAGAACAGGTCCATCCCGATCTGGTAGTACAGCGCGGCGAGCCCCTGGTCCTCGCCCCGGTAGTCGGTGCCGGTCAGCACCTCCAGCGTCGGGACCAGCTCGTCGAAGAGGTCCCTGGGGCCGCTGTAGTACGTGAAGGCCTCCCGCGTACCGATGCCGGAGGGCGGCGTGTTCACCCCGCCGGTCAGCTGCCGGGCACCGTGGCCCGAGAACCAGAGCGCCGCCTCCCGTGCCCGCTCCGGGGTGTCCGACGTCAGATTGACGACCACCCGTCCCGGCAGGCTCGCGGCGGCCGGTTCGAGGATCGCGTACATCGCGTCGTAGTCGGTCAGGCTGAGCAGCACCGGCCCGCCGGCGGCGAGGGCCTCGTCCACCGAAGCGGCGAGGGTCGCGCCCCTGGTCACCAGCTCGTCGGCCTTGCCGGCGCTGCGGTTCCAGAGCGTCACCTCGTACCCCTTGTCGAGGTACGCGCCCGCCATCGCCCGTCCCATGGGGCCGAGGCCGATCACGGTCACCGCGGGCGCACTCGTCTCCGTACTCATCAGGTTTCCCATCCCACTCTCGCTAAAACGAACGCTCTATCCAGTGGAAACGTAGCACGCCTCTGTAGCGAGCGTTCTATTCAGTAGACTCGGCGCTGTGAAGACTGCGGAGCAGGACCCCACGGAGGACACGGAACGCCCGGTCGGCACGCGCGAGAGAATCGTCCGGGCGGCGTCGCTGCTGATGCAGCGCCAGGGCTACGACGGCACGGGGATCAAACAGATCTCCACCGAGGCCGGAGCCACACTCGGGTCGGTCTACCACTTCTTCCCCGGCGGCAAGCAGCAGCTGGCAGTGGCCGCGATCGGCCACGGTGAGCGTGAGTTCGCCGACGAACTGCGCCTCACTCTCGACGGCGCGGACGACCCCGCCCAGGCGGTGATCGACTGCGCGTACCGCCTCGCGGAGGGACTGCGCGAGTCCGACTGGATCGAGGGCTGCCCGGTCACGTCCACGGCGCTGGGCACGGCGGGACGCGCCCCCGACATCCAGGAGGCGGCGGCTGCCGCGTTCGCGAACTGGCGCGACCTGGTGTATGCCAGACTTCGCCGCGCCGAGATCGCCGACGAGGACGCCCGCGATCTGGCCCATACGGTGATCAGCACCCTGGAAGGCGCCGAACTGGCCGCCCAGGTCTCCCGGAGCGAGCGGCCCCTCCTCACCGCCGGGCGTCATCTCGCCCAGCTGATCAACCTCTACAGCCCGGCGGCGAATTCCTGAGAGCGCGTCAGGCCATTCGGGTCGGAGCCGCTCTCAAGCGCCGCTCAAGGAGCGCTCAAGCGGGGCTCAAGCAAGGGTCGAGGGGCGGTCGAGCGGGATTCAAGCTCCGCTCAAGTTCCGCTCAAGCGGCGGTCGAGAAGGAGTCGAGCCGTGATCCAGCGCGCGTCCAGCGGCGCCTGAGCCGGAGTCGAGGTGCAGGCGGGAGAGTCGGGTCCGAGGGCACGGCAGCCCCGGGGGGCCCTGGTTCCGCATGGGCGCCCGCCACCGGCTCAAGGGGGACTCCCGTGGAACAGCAGACGAAGCTGACTCCGCAGATGAAGCACTACGAGGATTTCGCGGGCGCGGACATCCGCTGGATGCCGTACGTCATGTTCTACAACCGGACCGACTACCGGTCTCCCGCGATCAACACCGACTCCGCCGGCTTCCGGATAACGGAGACCGACAAGGGCCCGGTATCGCTCGGCGAACCCCTTCCCGAAGGGGAGGTGAGCCTGATCCTCGGCGCGTCGACCGCTTTCGGATTCGGCGCGACCGCCGACTCCCAGACCATCCCCTCACTGCTCTCGCAGGGCGAGGGCACGGTGCCGTGGCTCAATCTCGCGGCCCCCGCGTTCAACTCCACCCAGGAACTCATCCTCTTCCTGATGCACCGGCACAGCCTCGGCCGGGTCCGGGACATCGTCGTTTTCTCCGGGCTCAACAATCTGGTGGTCTCCGGCCTCCCCGGCGCGGACGAGGGGTACGGGCAGTTCTTCTTCTCCGGACCGTTCTTCCGGCAGCTGGGCATCATGACCGACCAGTTCGAGAAGCCCGGCCAACAGCCCGGGAAGCTCGCGCGGGCCGCGCGGCGTATCGGGCTCGGCGGCGGGCCGGACAAGGCCAACGACGCCGACAAGCCGGCGCTGGCCGACCCGGAGGCGCGGATCGAGGTCGCGCTGCGCAACGCGATCCGCGATCTCGACACGCTCCAGTACCTGGCCGTACCGACCGGGGCGCGCGTCCGCTACGTACTCCAGCCCACCGCGTCCTGGTCCGGAAAGTCCCTCACTCCCGAGGAGAAGCTCCTCATCGAGGAGAACTACACGGAACGCGGCGGGGTGTGGGATCTCTTCCGGCAGATCCTCGAACCCTCGGTCCACTCCGTCTACTCACAGGCGCTGGCGGACGCCTGCAAGACGCGCGGAATCGACTATCTCGACCTGAACGCCGCTTTCAAGGTGGCGCCGAACCGCGATTCCTGGCTGTTCACCGACCAGCCGCACCTCAACGACGAAGGAAACCGCCTGGCGGTGGACATCATGAACGCCGAACTGGGGCTCAACAGGCCGGCCTGACAGAGGCCACGGGAATGAGGTGATCAGCCGTGCTCAAGAAACTCATCGCGCTCTTCCGGCGACGCAAGAAGAAGCCTCGCAAGGACAACAGCATCTACCCGATGTTCTGAGCGGAAGGACCACGACCGCCATGTACCGCGCCCTGTATCTACGAGCGCTGGCCCCCGAGGGCCCGCTGCCACTGTCCGCCCGGGACGTGGAACTCGTACGGGCCGCTCTGTCGGCACCCGATACGGACGGCGCGGCGGACCGGCCGGCGGACCGGCCGAGAGGCTCGTCGGCGGGCGAACCCGCCGGCGCGGGCGCATCGGACGCCGCCCTTCCGGAGCTGATGGAGACCGTCCGGCGGTGGAGCGGCGAGGAGGCGGACCGGTTCGCCTCGGTGCTCGAAGGGCCGGAGGCCGTACGCGGTGTGCTGCGCGAGTGCGCGCCGCTGGCCCTCTCCGCCGGGGCCTGGCTCCAGTGGATCCCCAGCCCGGGCAACTCCGAGACCGAACCGGTCCTCAGAGTGCTCACCCTCTACGCCTCCGACGTGGGGGCCGGGCTGCCGCTCTCGGATCGCGGCAGCGCGTACCGCGCCCTGCTCCGCCGGCACCGGATCGCCGAGGAGCAGCCGGGGGTACGGCTGGCGAGCAGCGAGTACGTCGAGACCGCCGGCTTCCGGCTGCCCGCGCTGCTGCTCGCGATGAGCAGGCTGCCGGACGAGTTCCTGCCGGAGATCCTCGGTGCCGACCTCTGTCTACGGGCGGTGGGGACACTGCCCGCGGTCGCGGCGGTGGTCAAGGCGGGCATCGGCTCCGCCGGGGCGGGCGGCACCGACGGCGACGACCTGGAGAGCCTGGACATGGGCGGCGCCCGGCCCGGCGCGGTGCCCACCGCGCGGGAGCTGTCGCTGGCCGCCGCCCACGCGTACATCGATGAGCGGTCCGCCCTGGCGGGCCCGGCGGGCGGCCGGGAGGCGGAGCGCCGGCTGCGGCTCGGTTTCCACTGGGCGGCTCGCGAGGTGCGCTCCTGGAGCGCCCGGCTGCTCGACGAGACGGCGCTGGCCCGCCAACCCGACCACGGCGTCTGGCGGATGATCTGCCGCCGGGCCCGCCAGGCCGCCGTGTACCACTCCGACTACGAACTGGAGGGGCGCCCGCTCTCCGACTGGTTCGCCGACGTGGCCGCCGGTCCCGGTCCGTTCCTGACCGCGCTGGCCCGGAGCCGGCTCGTACGCCCGGGGAAACCGGACTCAAGTCCCCTGCTGGGAGGGCTGGTCGCGCCCGACGGGCCGATGTTCCGGATCTTCACCGACGAGGACGTCGCGGTGCTCCGCCGGTGGATCGCGCATCTGCCGTCGGAAGGCTCGGTGCTGCACCCGAAGGACGGCCCTCCGCCCGCCCACCACGAGGCACTGCGCGAGGCGCAGCGCACCTGGCATGCCCAGGACGCGGCCCACCAGGACGCCGACGGGGACACGCGCCGAGACACCGGTCGCACCGATACGGCGTCCGGGTCCACCGCTTCTGCTGCGCGTCCCGGCCGGCGCCGTACACCCGCGGCACGCTCCCGCCCCACGGCCCGGGGCACGTACCGAAGCCTCCTCAGCCGTGCCGACTCCCCGGCCCTGCGCGAGTTCGCCCACTCCTACGCGACCCGCTGGCTGGCCCGTTCCCGTTACGCCCCGCACCGCGCGCCCGAGCAGCTGCCCGCCCACTGGGACGCGGAGCACGGACTGCGTCACTGGCTCACGCGCGCACACGACCGGCACGCCGAGACCTTCCAAGAAGGCGACGTCGAACTGCCCTCCCGGGAAGAGCTGATCGACTCCACCCTCCAGCTCGCCCCGCTGATCATGATCGACGGAGGCTGGCTCCAGGGCTTCACCGACTATCAGCACGCCTCGTCCCGCTCCGGCCATCTGCTCTTCCGGACGTACTGGGACGAACTCGGCAACGGTGAGTCCGAGCTCAACCATCCCCGCATCTACCGCGCGCTGCTGAGCGAGATGGGCATCGATCTGCCCGCCACCGCGTCGCCGGAGTTCAGCGCCTGGCCGGACTTCCGCGACGAGGCGTTCTCGATGCCGGTCTACTGGCTGAGCATCTCGCGCTTCCCGGAGACCTTCATGCCGGAGATCCTCGGGCTCAACCTCGCGATGGAACTGTCCGGCGTCGGCGGCAGCTACCGCAGTGCGCGGGTGGGGCTGAAGCACCACGGTTTCAGCACCCAGTTCGTGGATCTGCACAACACCATCGACAACGTCGCGACCGGCCACTCCGCATGGGCGGCGGACGCGATCGACAGCTATCTGGCCGATCTGCCCGGTGTCCTCGGGCCCGGCGGGACCCATGACATCTGGGAGCGGATCAAGGTGGGCCACCGCTCGCTCAATCCCCCGGGCGGCCGGGCGGCGGAGCTGTACGCCGCGTTCCACAGCCGGCGCGCGAAGCGCGCCCGGCGCCCGGACCACCCGGCGCGTCAGGCCCCCGAGGCACACCAGGACCGCCCGCACCGGCCGGCACACCCGGACCGCCTCGATCTGAGGAGCTGACCCATGGCCCCGCGTACCCCGGCCACCACCGTTCTCGGCCTCTCCGCCTACTACCACGACAGCGCCGCCGCCCTGGTCGGCGAGAACGGCATCATCGCCGCGGCGCAGGAGGAGCGCTTCAGCAGGCGCCGGCACGATCCGTCCTTCCCCGAACTGGCCGTCCGCTACTGCCTCGACGAGGGCGGCGCGAAGCTCGGCGACCTCGACCGGATCGCCTACTACGAGCAGCCCACCCGTAAGTTCCGCCGGGTTCTGGCGACCTATCTGGGCACCGCGCCCCGGACCTGGAGCTCCTTCCGCGAGGTCGCGCCCGCCTGGCTGGGCCGGAAGCTGCGTACGGCCTCCGAGGTCCGCGACCGGCTCGCGGAGCTGGGGCTCGGCCCCGTACCGGACGTGGAGTGCTTTGAGCACCACGAGTCGCACGCCGCCTCCGCCTTCCTGCCGAGTCCCTACGAATCGGCGGCCGTGCTCTGTGTGGACGGCGTGGGCGAGTGGGCCACCACCTCCATCTGGCACGGCACCGGTGACCGGGTCACGCCCGTGGCCGAGCTGTCCTTCCCGCACTCCCTGGGGCTGCTCTACTCCTCCTTCACCTATTTCTGCGGGTTCAAGGTCGACTCCGGCGAGTACAAGCTGATGGGCCTCGCGCCGTACGGCAGACCCGTCTACGCGCCCCTGATACGTGAGCATCTGATCGACCTGAAGGACGACGGCTCGTTCCGGCTCGACACCCGGTTCTTCGAGTTCCTGCACGGGCATGTGATGACCGGGCGCCGCTTCGAGCAGCTCTTCGGGGGGCCGCGCCGGGAGCCCGAAGGACCGCTCACGGAGCGGGAGTTCGACCTGGCCGCGTCGGTGCAGCAGGTCACCGAGGAAGTGATGCTCAGGCTGGCCCGTACGGCGCGGCGGCTCACCGGCGAGAGCCGTCTGTGCATGGCGGGCGGTGTGGCGCTGAACTGCGTGGCCAACGGGAAGATCGTGGAGAGCGGCCTCTTCGAGGAGGTCTGGGTGCAGCCGGCCGCCGGGGACGCGGGCGGCGCGCTCGGCGCCGCGCTGCTGGCCAGGCGGGACGGGCCCGGCACGGAGCGCACGCATACGCGCGAGTCCCGTGACGCCATGCGTGGCTCGCGCCTCGGACCCGGCTTCGACAGCGACGGGATCAAGGCCTTCCTGGACGCCCGCTCGCTCCCGTACACGCGCCTTCCTACGGAGGAGCTCTCCCGCAGGGTCGCGGGAGAGCTGGCCGAGGGGAAGGTGGTGGGGTGGTTCCAGGGGCGGATGGAGTTCGGGCCGCGGGCCCTCGGCTCCCGTTCGATCCTCGGGGACGCGCGCAATCCGACGATGCAGTCGGTCATGAACCAGAAGATCAAGTTCCGGGAGTCCTTCCGGCCCTTCGCGCCGATCGTCATGGCGGAGCACACCGAGGAGTACTTCGACCTGCGGCAGCCGAGCCCCTACATGCTCGTCGTCGCGGCTGTCGCGGAACGCCAGCGGATCGAGGCGGACGTCGCGGCCGACGCGACCGGGCTCGACCGCCTGCGCGCGCGCCGGTCGACGATCCCCGCGGTGACGCATGTGGACCACTCCGCGCGGGTCCAGACCGTCACGGCCGACCACGACCCTCGACTGCACCGGCTGCTGGGCGACTTCAACGAACTGACCGGATGCCCGGTCCTGGTCAACACCTCCTTCAACGTGCGCGGCGAGCCGATCGTGGCCACGCCCGAGGATGCGTACCGGTGCTTCATGCGTACCGACATCGACACCCTGGCCCTCGGTGACTTCCTGCTGGAGAAGACCGCCCAGCCCGCCTGGTCGGAGAAGGACGACTGGCGCGACCTGATTCCGCTGGACTGAGGACAACGAGAGGACTTTGCCCATGAGCGGGATACGGCGCCTCGCCGCCTCCGCGCTGCTCGCCGCCGTCTATCTGCTGGTGATCACTCCGGTCGGGCTCGTGGCACGGGTGGTACGTGATCCTCTGCGGCGCCGGCCCGACCGCGCCGCGACCTCCTACTGGAACCGTCGCGACGGAAGCGCGCCGCACGGCGAATGATTCGGGCCCACGGGCACCACTGGTTTCAGAAATTGGCTGATACTCGGCTGCGACGGATCATGGGGTCGCATTAGCGTGACCACCATCGCTGGGTTGACCAGTGAGCCAAGGGGGATTACGGGGATTGGTCAGCGGAATGCGGCACACCCACGGCCGACCACCGTGGACGGAGTTACGGAAAGTAATTCCGGAGTGGCGCATTCTCGTTCTGACGGACTTGTCCGGCCGCAGCTGTCGGCCGGACGCGGCGTGGGCCGCTCCGCACCGGACGACCGGTGCCGACGACCCGCGCCGCCGAGGCACCTCTTGGTTCATGCGTGCGGCCAAGATGTTGCCTATTCACATACGGAGGTGCCGTATGGATATCGAAGTGCTGGGTCCGCTGTGCGTCCGGATCAATGACGGATCGATCGTGCCGAGGGCAGGCAAACCACGACAGTTGCTCGCCCTTCTCGCCCTGCGCGCGGGTCGCATGGTTCCGGTTTCCACACTCATGGACGAGATATGGGGCGACCGCATTCCACGGAGCGCCCCGACCACCTTGCAGACGTACGTACTGCAACTCAGACGACTCATCGGCGACGCCTTGCCCACGGACTCGCCGCTCACCCCGAAAGACGTTCTGACAACCCATTTCGGCAGCTATCAACTGAACGCGCCCGCCGTCACCTGCGACGCGAACACCTTCAAGGACATGAGCGCGGCGGCCGGGGAGGCGCTGGCGCGGGGCGACGACGCCCGGGCCTCCTGGATGCTGGGCGAGGCTCTCGCCCTGTGGCGCGGGGCGGCCCTGGCCGACGTCCCGGCCGGCCGGGTGCTGGAGACGGAGGTGCTCGGCCTGGACGAGCAGCAGACCCGGGCGCGGGAACTCCGTATCGAGATCGATCTGCGGCTCGGCCGGCACAACGAGATCCTGGGCGAACTGCTCATGCTGACCGCTCAGCGCCCGCTCGACGAGAATCTCTGCGGCCACCTGATGACGGCCCTGCACCGGGCGGGCCACACCTGGCGCGCGCTGGAGGCCTTCCAGCGTCTGCGGACGACCCTCGTCGACGAGCTCGGCGTCGAGCCCTCCGCCCGCGTACAACGCCTCCACCAGCATGTACTCGGTGGCAGGCCCATTCCCCAGGGCCGGGCGGCCTGACACGGAAGAAGGCCCTCCGACCACGTTTCCGCAGTCGGAGGGCCCGGAGAAGTGTGGAGCCTAGGGGAGTCGAACCCCTGACATCTGCCATGCAAAGACAGCGCTCTACCAACTGAGCTAAGGCCCCTGGAGGGGTGTACGGCGGCTCCGTACGACATCCCGGTGACCGCCTGGAACAGAGTACCGGGTGTCCCCCGTGATCCCGCAAAAGGATTGGGACTCCCGGTGCGGGACCCCGCTCCGTAGGATGCCCCAGAGGTTCGCAGCAGCGAAGCTGCCGCCTGGGGAAGCGATGGGGAGACGCGAATGGACGCCGCACAGCAGGAATCGACAGCAAGAGCCAGGGAACTCCAGCGCAGCTGGTACGGAGAACCGCTGGGAGCCCTCTTCCGTCGGCTGATCGATGACCTGGGGCTCAATCAGGCCAGGCTCGCCGCGGTGCTCGGTCTGTCGGCCCCGATGCTCTCCCAGCTCATGAGCGGCCAGCGCGCCAAGATCGGAAATCCCGCGGTGGTCCAGCGCGTTCAGGCGCTCCAGGACCTGGCGGGACAGGTCGCCGACGGCAGCGTCAGCGCCGCCGAGGCCACCGCCCGGATGGAAGAGGTCAAGAAGTCGCAGGGCGGCTCCGTCCTCACCGCGACCAGCCAGACGACGAACAGCACGGGCGCGCCGACCGTGCGGCGGGTCGTCCGCGAGATCCAGTCATTGCTGCGGTCGGTCGCCGCCGCCGGTGACATCATCGACGCGGCGGACTCCCTCGCACCGAGCCACCCCGAGCTGGCAGAGTTTCTCCGGGTCTACGGAGCCGGGCGCACCGCCGAGGCGGTCGCGCACTACGAGGCGCACCAGAACTAGGCCGCGGCTGGGCACGGCAGGCACGGGTGGGACCGCGGCCGAGGACGACGGTCCGCCGGACAGGACGACTGGGAGCGAGCGCGGCGCAATGGGTGAGGTCTTCGCTGGTCGGTACGAGTTGGTCGACCCGATCGGACGCGGCGGTGTGGGCGCGGTCTGGCGTGCCTGGGACCACCGGCGCCGCCGCTATGTCGCCGCCAAGGTCCTCCAGCAGAGCGACGCGCACACTCTGCTGCGTTTCGTACGCGAGCAGGCCGTGCGGATCGATCACCCGCATGTGCTCGCGCCGGCCAGCTGGGCCGCCGACGACGACAAGGTCCTGTTCACCATGGACCTGGTGAGCGGCGGATCGCTGGCCCATGTCATCGGCGACTACGGGCCGTTGCCCCCGCGTTTCGTCTGTGTCCTGCTCGACCAGCTCCTCGCCGGTCTCGCGGCGGTGCACGCCGAAGGAGTCGTGCACCGGGACATCAAGCCCGCCAACATACTGCTGGAGGCCACCGGGACGGGCCGGCCGCATCTGAGGCTGTCCGACTTCGGCATCTCCATGCGCAAGGGCGAGCCGCGCCTGACGGAGACCAACTACGTGGTGGGCACGCCCGGTTACTTCGCGCCGGAGCAGATGATGGGCGCGGAGCCGGACTTCCCCGCCGACCTCTTCGCCGTCGGTCTGGTCGCGCTCTATCTGCTGGAGGGCCAGAAGCCCGACTCCAAGGCCCTGGTGGAGTATTTCGAGGCGCACGGCACCCCCGGAGCACCGCAGGGAATCCCCGAGCCGCTGTGGCAGGTCCTCGCCGGTCTGCTCCAGCCGGACCCGAGCGCGCGGTTCCGTACCGCCACGGGGGCCCGCAAGGCCCTCACGGCGGCCGTCGAGATGCTGCCGGACCAGACCGAGGACGACGAGCCCGTCGAGGTCTTCGACCAACTCGGCCCGCTGCCGCACCCGTTCGGCCCCGAAGGGCCCGTCTCGCCCTCCGACCCGAACCGGTCGGCCGGGGCCCCTCAGCCGTCCCCGTACGGAAACCAGCACACCGGTGCCTTCACCGGGGGAGTGACCGGCGGGCTCACGGGCGGACTCACGGGCGGTGTCCCCGACGGGATGACCGGTGGGGCGACCAGCGGGACGACCGAGGGGCAGCAGCCCCGGAGCGGCCCGAGCGATCCCTGGACGCCCGACCCCACCTCCGTACCGCGGCAGCCCGCCCCCGCGACCTCCATGTCGGAGACCGGCAGCTTCCACCTCCCCCCGCCGCCGCAGGCCGAGCAGCGACAGGAACCGCACCACCACCCCCAGCAGCATCAGTCCCACCAACCCCCTTCCGGTCCGCACCCGTTGCAGCCGACCCCGCCCACCGCTCCCTACGCGACGCCCACGCATCCGCCCGCTTCCTCTCCCCCTGGGACGCCCGACCTGTCGCAGGCGCCCACCGCCGCCGTGCCGCACGACGACTTGCAGCACACCCGTAGATACACCGCTCAGCAGCCCGGGGTTCCCGCCCAGTACCCACCCGCTCCCTACGCCCCGTACACGCCGGGAGCACCCGGCACCCCGAGCGCCCCCGCCCCGGCCCACGCCCCGGTGGCCCCGCAGAAGCGACCGGGACCGCCACCCAAGGTGACGATCCCGGTTCTCCTGCTCGCACTTGTCTGTTTCGCCGTGGGCTTCTGGGCGCTCTCCCAGACCTGACGCCCCCGCGCCCGGCCGCCCGGAGAACCCGCTACCGCCCCGCCGCCCGCCGCCGCGCCAGCAGCATCCACCCGCCGAGCCCCAGCACCAGCACCGTCCCCGTACCTATCCCGCCCGCGGCGACCAGCTCCATCGTGCCGGAGTCCCCGGCGGCCTCGGACGTCTTCCCGTCGCCCGCCGGGTCGAGGCCCTCGTCCGGCACGGTGAACTCGTCGGCCGGCCCGTCGTACCCCGGCCCGTCCTCGGCCGTCCCGTCGACCGCCACCCGCAACGTCAGATCGTGCGGCAGCTGCCCGAACTTCTCGCCCACCTCGGGGTTGAGGCTCACCCGCAGGTAGTACCAGCCCGCGAAGCGCATCGCCCTCTCGTCACCCGAGGAACTGAAGCGGTTCGCGTAATCCACCGGCGGCGCCGGATCCGTCGACAGCGACTTCTGCTCGCCGTTGTACGTCATCGACTCCGCGCTGTCGACAAGCCCTCTCGCCGGGTTGTACACGGCCAGGGACAGCGCGCCGCTGACGAAGCCGTCCCCCTCCGAACTCCCCAGCTCCGCGCTGGTGAAGAGCTGCTGCCCCCAGTCGACGGGCACGCGGTAGAACAGCGACTCACCGGGATCGATCCCCGCCGTCCACTCACCCCGGCCCAGGCTCGTGGCATCGGTGAATCCGGCGCCGCCCTCACGCGCCTTCGAAGCGCCCGACGGCGGCTCGGGGGAGGCGCTCGGCCAGTCGTCCGGCGCCTCGGTGGGTCCGGCGGTCGTGAGCCCGGGCTCGGACAGGAACCGCAGTTCCAGGTCCCAGGCGTCCTGTGTGGAGGTGGCTTTCGACTCCCGCTCCACGATCACGTAGTACGTACCGGCCTTCCGGCACGCCCCGTACTCCTTGCCGTCGAGAGTCCGCGTCGCGTACGCGGTCAGCGGGTGCGGGTAGTCGCTCGACGACAGGACGCGGGCCTGTTCGGAGTCGCAGTCCCGGCCGTCGCCGTCCTGCACCGTGACCGTGAGCTTGTCGCCGTAGTCCACGCTCGACCCCAGCTCCGGCACGGCGGTCGCCGACGCGTACGCGCTCTCCGCCGCGTCCAGGTCCAGCCGGTAGAAGAGCTTCTTGCCCGGTTCGATCGAATCGCGGTACGTGGAGCCCGCTTCGAGCGGCCGTGCGGCGCTGGTGCTCGCGGCGCCACGAACCTGTTCGGCCGCCGGATCGAAGGCGTACGGACTCGGCCCCTCCGCCGCGCGGGCCGTACCGGCCAGTCCGGGCAGACCCGGCCCTCCGGAGCCCGGCTGCGCCGCCACCGCGCACATCGCCGCCGCCGCGACCAGCGCGACCCGGCCCCTGTTGCGCAGCCTCTTCACGAGCTTCCCCTTGTCGTCCCGGCGGCTCCGCCGCCCGCCACCAACAGCCCGCACCGGCCGCCCCACGGGGTCGGGGTGCCGGTCCATCCTGCCCCGCCGGTCCCGCGCCTGTCTGCGCGGGCAGCGGATCCGCCCGCACACACCGGGACCGCAACGGGACCACACCGGGCCAGACCTTTACAAAAGCAACCAAATCATTCGCCGAGGCGAATCGAACAGGCCCCACGACAGCGCGAAGCCCCGATCGCCTCAGCGACCGGGGCCCGCCTACCGACTACTGGGTCTCACACACCCGAACCTGCGGGCACGGAGTCAGTCGCCTCCGTCCACAGATCCTGCTCGGCGCGATCCGCCTGGATCTGGCGGTACACGAGGAGCCCGCCGATGGCGGCCAGTGCGACCAGGAGAAGCTTCTTCACCGCGCGACCTCGTCTTTCCTTGTCTAAGGGGCCTTCTGGCGCCCGACTATACACACCGACCGATACCGATCGGTGACCTACATGCGCCCCCAACTCAGGGCCCACCACCTCCAGTCAACACCCACGCGAAGCAAAGCGATCCGCCCGGACAGAAGACTCTCTGTCCGGGCGGATCGGCGCTTGTGGGCCAACAGGATGCGAACCCGCGGCCTTGTCCTCGTCAGGACTCGCCGCCACGTTCGAATGGTCCCCAGGTCGGCGTCGTACGGCTCTGACCTGCATCTTCATCCGTCTACACCAGCAAACACCCGCCTGCCCCACCGAAGGGGGCCCACCCGGTGCCGTAGATCCGGGCGGTGGCGGCCGCGAGAGGGGCTGGGCCGTCACCGTCCTGGCCGGGGATGGTGCGGCGCCTGCCCTGTCTCGCTCATAGTGTGGGGGTCTGGGTTTAGCCTTCGCCGCTGAGGATTTCGGAGACCTTGTCGGAGAGGCCGGTGGCGATGTCCTCGGCGACGCCGGTGCCGACGATGGCGGCGATGATGAGGGCGACGAGGACGATGACGCCGACGTATTCGACGGCTCCCTGTCCCTTGTCGCTGCGGCGCTTGAGGGCGGTGACGGCGGTGTTGGCCCAGGTGCCGACGTAGAGGCGGGCGTTGGTGGCGGCCTTCAGCGTGACGTTCGACATGTGAGTGTCCCCTTGGGTGCCGGCCGGCCGTCTTCCGGCCGACTCGTACGAGTCTGTGGTGCCACCCGCGCTTCCGGCTTCCTCCTGGCCGGTCTCGCTGGCGACATGAGAAACGTACGACCCCCACCCCACCCCCGGCATGGGCCCCAAGACCCAACCCCAGACCCAACCCCACACATAGGCCCAGCCCCTTGGCCGTCCCCGAAACGGTGGGTCCCCCGGCCCCGGGCCCACCGCGGACCGGACTCCTGAAAGCCCGGTTGACCGGCCGATCCCGCTCACCGAAACCAAAGACCCCCAGGCGCCTTCGCCTGGGGGTCTTCTCGCAAGTGGGGCTAACAGGATTTGAACCTGTGGCCTCATCCTTATCAGGGATGCGCTCTAACCAACTGAGCTATAGCCCCGCGCTGCCCCTGAAGATTAGCGCACTCCAGGGCCAGTCCCAAAATCGATACCGGGGCCCCCGCTCTCCCCCCGGCCGTCCTCCGGCCGTCCCCATCCGGCCTGTTGGGAGGGGTTCTTACTCGTCCTCGGCCAGCGTCAGCTCGACGCCGCCCACAAAGCCCGCCGACAGGTTGTAGATGAAGGAGCCGAGCGTCGCCAGCGCCGTCGCCAGCACCACGTCGATCACCGCGATCACCGAGGTGAAGATGAGCACGCGCGGCAGCGAGAGGAACGATTGCAGGTCGAAGCCGTTGCTCTCGTTCGAGCCCGTCGCCTCGCTGATCGTCCCGCCCACCGTCGAGAAGACGCCCATCGCGTCCATGACCATCCACAGCACCGCCGCGGCGATGACCGTGCACACGCCGAGGGCGATGGAGAGCAGGAAGCTGACCTTCATCACCGACCACGGGTCGGCCTTCGCCACCCGCAGCCGCGCCTTGCGCGTGCGCGGTGTCGTACGAGCGCCCGTACGCGGCAGGCGTACGCCCGTCGTCGTGGTGGACTGCCGGCCGCCGCCGGCCGGATATGTCTGTGCCGGCTGCCCCGGACTCACGCCCTGCCCCTGTCCTTGCCCCAGCTGTACATGCGGCTGGGCTGCTGCCTGCGCCGGTTGAGGCTGCGCCGGCTGTGCGGCCGGTCGCTGCTGTCCGCCCTGTGTCCCCCCGCCCGACGGCGTCGGATACGCCTGCGGCGGGTGGTACGGCTGCGCAGCCTGCTGCTGCGGCTGCTCGGATCCGTACGTCTCAAAAGGGGGCTGCTGCCCCCGGGTGTCGGTCACCGTACCCCCTGGGAGACCGTGGCAGGGCCACGGGCACCGTTCGCTCCGGAAGCGGCCGAGCCGGCGCCCGTGGCTCCACTCACGCTGTCTACTCCTCGTGCTCCGCGACCGAGGGCTCTGTGCCCTCAGCGTCCTCGGCAAGCGCGGCTCCTTCGGTCACCGGACCGTCCTCGGCATCCTCGCCGACGACCCCTTCGACCTCTTCAGCCTCACGACCCGCCTCGGCGTTACGAGCGATGCCTACCACGGCATCGCGCTTGCCCAGGTTGATCAGTTGAACACCCATGGTGTCACGGCCCGTCTCCCTGACTTCGTTGACTCGCGTACGAATCACACCGCCGCCCAGGGTGATGGCGAGGATCTCGTCCGTCTCCTCCACCACCAGCGCACCGACCAGCGACCCGCGGTCCTCCACGATCTTCGCGGCCTTGATACCGAGGCCGCCACGTCCTTGGACGCGATATTCGTCGACGTTGGTTCGCTTCGCGTATCCACCGTCTGTAGCAGTGAACACGAACGTACCGGGCCTGACGACATTCATCGACAGCAGTTCGTCCCCTTCGCGGAAACTCATCCCCTTCACACCCGATGTCGCCCGGCCCATCGGCCGCAGCGAATCGTCCGTGGCGGTGAAACGGATCGACTGAGCCTTCCGGCTGATGAGCAGCAGGTCGTCCTCCGCCGACACCAGCTCGGCACCGATCAGCTCGTCGTCCGCGCCCGAGTCCGTCTCACGGAGGTTGATCGCGATCACACCGCCGGAGCGGGGCGAGTCGTAATCCTTCAGAGACGTCTTCTTGACCAGACCGGCCTTTGTCGCCAGCACCAGATACGGCGCCGCCTCGTAGTCCCGTACAGCGAGGATCCGGGCGATCTTCTCGTCCGGCTGGAACGCCAGCAGGTTCGCCACGTGCTGACCGCGCGCGTCACGCCCGGCGTCCGGCAGCTCGTACGCCTTCGCGCGGTACACCCGGCCCTTGTTCGTGAAGAACAGCAGCCAGTGGTGGGTCGTCGAGACGAAGAAGTGGTCGACGATGTCGTCCGACTTGAGCTTCGTACCGCGCACGCCCTTGCCGCCGCGCTTCTGCGAGCGGTAGTCGTCGGTCTTCGTACGCTTCACATAACCGCCACGCGAGATGGTGACGACGATGTCCTCCTCGGCGATCAGGTCCTCGATGGACATGTCGCCGTCGAACGGCACCAGCTTGGAACGCCGGTCGTCGCCGAACTTCTCGACGATCACGGCCAGTTCCTCACTGACGATCTGCCGCTGCCGCTCGGGCGAGGCGAGGATCGCGTTGTACTCGTTGATCTTCGCCTGGAGCTCGTCGTGCTCGGCGACGATCTTCTGCCGCTCCAGCGCCGCCAGCCGGCGCAGCTGCATCTCCAGGATCGCGTTCGCCTGGATCTCGTCGATCGACAGCAGCCGCATCAGGCCGCCGCGCGCCGTCTCGACGGTGTCGCTGCGCCGGATCAGCGCGATGACCTCGTCGATCGAGTCCAGCGCCTTGAGCAGACCACGCAGGATGTGCGCGCGCTCCTCGGCCTTGCGCAGCCGGAAGCGCGTACGCCGGACGATGACCTCGATCTGGTGCGTCACCCAGTGCCTGATGAACGCGTCGATCGACAGCGTGCGCGGCACGCCGTCCACCAGGGCCAGCATGTTCGCGCCGAAGTTCGTCTGCAGGTCCGTGTGCTTGTACAGGTTGTTCAGCACGACCTTGGCGACCGCGTCGCGCTTGAGCACGACCACCAGCCGCTGCCCGGTACGCGAGGACGTCTCGTCGCGCACATCGGCGATGCCGCCGACCTTGCCGTCCTTCACCAGGTCGGCGATCTTCTGCGCGAGATTGTCGGGGTTGGTCTGGTACGGCAGCTCCGTGACGACCAGGCACTGCCTGTTCTGGATCTCCTCGACCGCGACGACCGCGCGCATCGTGATCGAGCCACGGCCCGTGCGGTACGCCTCCTCGATGCCCCGACGGCCCACGACCAGCGCGCCGGACGGGAAGTCCGGGCCCTTGATGCGCTCGATCAGCGCGTCGAGCAGCTCCTCGTGGGAGGCGTCCGGGTGCTCCAGCGCCCACTGCGCGCCCGCGGCGACTTCCCGCAGGTTGTGCGGCGGGATGTTGGTGGCCATACCGACGGCGATACCGGCCGACCCGTTGATCAGCAGGTTCGGGAAGCGCGCCGGCAGGACCGTCGGCTCCTGGTTGCGGCCGTCGTAGTTGTCCGTGAAGTCGACGGTCTCCTCGTCGATGTCCCGGAGCATCTCCATCGACAGCGGCATCAGCTTGCACTCGGTGTACCGCATCGCGGCCGCCGGGTCGTTGCCGGGAGAGCCGAAGTTGCCGTTGGAGTCCACCAGCGGCATCCGCATCGACCACGGCTGCGCGAGGCGGACCAGCGCGTCGTAGATCGAGGAGTCGCCGTGCGGGTGGTACGTGCCCATCACGTCACCGACGACGCGGGCGCACTTGTAGAAGCCCTTCTCCGGCCGGTAGCCGCCGTCGTACATCGCGTACAGCACCCGGCGGTGGACAGGCTTCAGACCGTCCCGTACGTCGGGCAGCGCACGCGAGACGATGACGGACATCGCGTAGTCGAGGTACGAGCGCTGCATCTCCGTCTCGAGCCCCACGGGCTCGACACGCATGCCCACGCCTTCCACGGCGGGCACCTCTTCGGGCATCACAGGAGTGTTCTCGTCGGCCATTGCTGGTCAGTGTTCCTTTCGGCCTGTTCGAATCTGTCAGCGGGAGACCGACTCAGATGTCGAGGAAGCGGACGTCCTTGGCGTTGCGCTGGATGAACGAGCGCCGTGCCTCGACGTCCTCACCCATCAGCACCGAGAACAGGTCGTCGGCCTGCGCCGCGTCGTCGAGCGTGACCTGACCGAGCACACGGTGGTCGACGTCCATCGTCGTCATGCGCAGCTCCTCGGCGTTCATCTCACCGAGACCCTTGAAGCGCTGGATCGAGTCTTCCCTGATCCGCTTGCCGTTCTGCTTCCCCAGCTCGACCAGGGCGTCGCGCTCCCGGTCCGAGTACGCGTACTCGAAGTCGTCCCGGCCCCACTTGATCTTGTACAGCGGGGGGCGCGACAGATACACGTGCCCCGCCTCGACCAGCGGGCGCATGAAGCGGAAGAGGAACGTCAGCAGCAGCGTGTTGATGTGCTGGCCGTCGACATCGGCGTCCGCCATCAGAATGATCTTGTGATAGCGGAGCTTCTCGATGTCGAAGTCCTCGTGCACACCGGTGCCGAACGCCGAGATCAGCGCCTGCACCTCGGTGTTCTGGAGGATCTTGTCGATCCGCGCCTTCTCGACGTTCAGGATCTTTCCGCGGATCGGCAGAATGGCCTGATACTGCGGGTTGCGGCCGGACTTCGCGCTGCCGCCGGCCGAGTCGCCCTCGACGATGAAGATCTCGCACTTGGACGGGTCGTTCGACTGGCAGTCGCTCAGCTTGCCCGGCAGCGACGCCGACTCCAGCAGGCCCTTGCGACGGGTGAGATCCCGCGCCTTACGGGCCGCGACCCGGGCCGTGGCGGCCTGGATCGACTTGCGGATGATGTCGGCCGCCTCATTGGGATGCCGGTCGAACCAGTCCGTCAGATGCTCGTGCACGATCTTCTGTACGAAGGTCTTCGCCTCCGTGTTGCCGAGCTTGGTCTTCGTCTGGCCCTCGAACTGCGGCTCGCCCAGCTTGACCGAGATGATCGCCGTCAGACCCTCGCGGATGTCCTCGCCCGCCAGGTTGTCGTCCTTCTCGCGCAGGAACTTCTTCTCGCGCGCGTACCGGTTGACCAGGCCGGTCATCGCCGCGCGGAAGCCCTCCTCGTGCGTACCGCCCTCATGCGTGTGGATCGTGTTGGCGAAGGAGTACACCCCCTCGCTGTACTGCGAGTTCCACTGCATCGCGATCTCCACCGAGAGCATCCGCTCCTTGTCCTCGGCGTCGATGTCGATGACCGTGGGGTGGATCAGCTCGCCCTTGCGGGAGTTGAGGTACTTCACGAAGTCGACGATGCCGCCCTCGTAGAAGTACGTCACGCTGCGCACCGGCTCCTCGCCGGCCTCCTCGGCCGAGTCCGCTCCCGCGACGTCGGCGCCCACGACGGCCTTCGCCGACTCGCGCTCGTCGGTCAGCTTCAGGGTCAGGCCCTTGTTGAGGAAGGCCATCTCCTGGAAGCGCCGCGAGAGCGTCTCGAAGGAGTACTCGGTCGTCTCGAAGACGTCGGGGTCGGCCCAGAAGGTGACCGTCGTGCCCGACTCGGCCGTCTCCTCGTTGCGCGCGAGCGGCGCCGTCGGCACCCCGAGCTTGTAGTCCTGCGTCCAGCGGTAGCCGTCGCGCTTGACCTCGACGGCGACCTTCGACGACAGCGCGTTCACGACGGAGACACCCACGCCGTGCAGACCGCCGGAGACGGAGTAGCCGCCGCCGCCGAACTTTCCGCCCGCGTGCAGCACCGTCAGCACGACCTCGACGGCCGGCTTGCCCTCGGAGGGGACGATGTCCACGGGGATGCCACGACCGTTGTCGACCACCCGGACCCCGCCGTCGGCGAGGATCGTGACGTCGATGGTGTCCGCGTGCCCCGCCAGAGCCTCGTCGACGGAGTTGTCGACGACCTCGGTCACAAGGTGATGAAGCCCACGTTCACCGGTCGAGCCGATGTACATACCGGGACGCTTACGGACCGCGTCCAGGCCCTCCAGCACCGTGATGGCGCTGGCGTCGTACGAACCCGTCACCTCGCCGTTCTCACCAGTGGTCACGGACGGAGTCTTCTCGTTGGGGTTGCCGGAATCGGCCACGAAGCGCCCTTTCTGGCACAGCACAGGCCGTTCTCCGGACAGGCGGGAGCGGCTGCGTCGTTCGGCTTGCGACAGTGTTTGTCGGTCTTGGTAAAGCGACTCCCGCCGACGAGGCGGGATTCTCGACCAGTCTACCGGTAGCCGCGACCCGAATGGGGGTTTGCCGGTACCTGAGTCCGCATGTGCCGCCCTGAACCGGCGGCTGCCGACTCCCCATATTCGGGCAGGGGCTCCAAGAGGCTCACGCGGGCTTTGAGCGCTTCGGGCTGTCAACCTCCCGCTACCGTGAGGGACAGCTCACACTGCGCAGGCGTACGACGAGGTCACAGCGGTCTCCGCGGCGCCCCGGAGAGACACGGGGGAACGCGTGTGAAGTGGGGTTCGCACAGGGGCTGTTGGGGCTTTCGGGGCCCTCCTGACGGGCCGTCGAAGCGGCTCCGGGAGGGGCCCCGGTCAACGGTGGGGCGCCCCGCTCAGCCGTACGGGGAGGCGCGGGGAGGGCCCCTCGGGAGCTCAGGGGCGCTTCGGGGTGGTTCGGGCGGGTTCGACTGAGAGGACGGAGCGGGATACGGAGTGCGTACAGGCGGCTACCGAACGGCCGCGTACCGGCGTACGCCCCGGATGGGCCGTACGCGCCGCCGCACCCGCGGGGCACGTACCGCCGCGCGCGGCCCTCAGCCGTACGTGTCCCCCGGGCCCTTGCTGCCGGGCGCCCGCAGCGCGCCGAAGCGCCGCGCGGGACCGGCGGGGCCCCGCACCTTGATCACCTTCACCGTGCCGTGCCCCAGGTCCTCGTTCAGCCGGGCCACCAGCCGGGGCGCCAGCAGCCGCAGCTGCGTCGCCCAGGCCGTGGAGTCGCAGATCACCGTCAGGATCCGCGCGTCCTCCTCGTACCGCTCGGGCACACAGTGCTTGGCCAGGTCGTCGCCCACGATCTGCGGCCACCGGCCCATCACACCGCCCACGGCGGCCGGTGTCTCCCAGCCGCGCTCGGTGATCAGCCGGTTGATCGCGGCCCCCAGCGAGAGCGGATCACGGCCGTCGGCCCCCGAGCCCGACCGCAGACCGCCGCCCCGTCTGGCCTGCTTCTTCTGCTGCGCGGCGGCGCCACGGGCGCGCGCCTGCTCCTTCGCCGCCCGCAGGGCGACCCGCGCCAGGTCCACGCCCGACGCCTCGACGGGCCCCGGGACGGCCGGCTCCGACGGCCCCCCGGCGCGACCGGCCGGGTCGGCGGGGTCGGGCAGCGCGGCGGGAGCGCCACCGCTCCGCGCGGACCCGCCCGCCCGCTCGTTCCTCCCGGGCCCGCTCATGTCCGCTCCACCGTGCCCTCGGCCACCGTGAACCGCACCCCGGCCAGGATGCCCGGCACGTCGTCGTCCACCGCCGCCGTGACCAGCACCTGTTCACCGGGCGCCACCAGCTCCGCCAGCCGCTCCCGGCGGCGCACGTCCAGCTCGGCGAAGACGTCGTCGAGGACCAGCACCGGCTCGTTGCCCTCGGCGCGCAGCAGATCGTACGAGGCCAGCCGCAGCGCCAGCGCGTACGACCAGGACTCGCCGTGGCTCGCGTATCCCTTGGCCGGCAACTGGCCCAGCTTCAGCAGCAGTTCGTCCCGGTGCGGCCCCACCAGCGTGACCCCCCGTTCGATCTCCTGCTTACGCGTCCCCGCCAGCGCGGCCATGAGCTGGGCGTACAGCTCCTCGCGCGTACGCGCCACCTCGGCGCCCGCACCGGGGGCCCCGCCGGAGACCGCGCCCTCGGAGGCGGCGGACGAGGACCGGTACTCCAGCGCCACCGGCCCGCCGCCGGGCGCCAGTTGCTCGTACGCCTTGTCCGTCAGCGGCTGCAACGTCTCGATCAGATCCAGCCGCCGCGCCAGCAACTCGGCGCCCACCTGGGCCAGATGCTGGTCCCACACGTCCAGCGTGGAGAGATCCATCCCGCGCCCGCCGTGCCGCCGCGCCATCGCCGCCGACTTCAGGAGGGTGTTGCGCTGCTTGAGCACCCGGTCGTAGTCCGATCGCACGCCCGCCATCCGGGGGGAGCGCGCCGTGATCAGCTCGTCGAGGAAGCGCCGGCGCTCACCGGGGTCGCCCTTCACCAGCGCCAGATCCTCCGGCGCGAACAGCACCGTCCGCACTATCCCCAGCACATCGCGCGGCCGGACCTGCGAAGACCTGTTGATCCTGGCCCTGTTCGCGCGGCCCGGATTGAGTTCGAGCTCGACCAGTTGCGAGCGGTCCCCCTGGGTGACGGCGGCCCGGATCACCGCGCGCTCGGCGCCCATCCGCACCAGCGGGGTGTCCGAGGAGACCCGGTGGCTGCCGAGGGAGGCGAGATAGCCGACCGCCTCGACCAGATTGGTCTTCCCCTGCCCGTTGGCCCCCACGAAGGCGGTGACGCCCGGATCGAGCGGCACCTCGATCCGGGCGTACGAACGGAAGTCGGCCAGCGAGAGATGCGTGACGTGCATGGACGTGGGCCGACCTCCCCGGTTTCTCGGCGCCGCCCGCGAGGGCGGAGGACTACTTCGTGTTCTCGGGAGCGGCGGGCTTGGGCTTGCCGGGCTTGCCCGGCGTGCTCTCGTCCGCCTGCTCGACCGCGTGGCCACCGAACTGGTTGCGCAGCGCGGCGACCATCTTCATCTGCGGCGAGTCGTCCTGCCGCGACGCGAACCGGGCGAACAGCGACGCGGTGATCGCGGGCAGCGGCACCGAGTGGTCGATGGCCGCCTCGACCGTCCACCGGCCCTCGCCCGAGTCGTCGGCGTAGCCCCGCAGGGCTTCCAGGTGCTCGTCGCCGTCCAGCGCGTTGACCGCCAGGTCCAGCAGCCAGGACCGGATGACCGTGCCGTCCTGCCAGGAGCGGAAGACCTCGCGTACGTCGGTGACCGCGTCGACCTTCTCCAGCAGCTCCCAGCCCTCGGCGTAGGCCTGCATCATGGCGTACTCGATGCCGTTGTGGACCATCTTCGCGAAGTGGCCGGCGCCGACCTTGCCCGCGTGGACCGCGCCCTTGTCGCCCGGGGGCTTGAGGGCGTCGAAAATCGGCTGGACCTTCTCGACGTACTCCGGCTTGCCGCCGTACATCAGCGCGTAGCCGTTCTGGAGGCCCCAGACACCGCCGGAGACGCCGCAGTCGACGAAGCCGACACCCTTGATGCCGAGCTCCACCGCGTGCTTCTGGTCGTCCGTCCAGCGGGAGTTGCCGCCGTCCACGACCACGTCGCCGGGGGACAGCAGCTCCGCCAGCTCGTCGATCGTCGACTGCGTCGCCGCACCCGAGGGGACCATCACCCAGACGACCCGGGGGCCTTCCAGCCGGTTCACCAGCTCTTCGAGGCTGTGGACGTCCGCGATGTCCGCGTTCCGGTCGTATCCGATGACGGTGTGGCCCGCGCGGCGGATGCGCTCGCGCATGTTGCCGCCCATTTTGCCGAGGCCGACGAGACCGAGCTCCATCAGTGGTTCCTTACGCGTTGAGCCGACAGTCGTTCAGGCGCGGGGCGGACGGCGACGTGCCGCACGACCCGGGCCCGAGCCTACGCCGGGCCTCGTGGGACGGTCCGGCGACACCTCCCCGAGCGCCCGGGGCGCCTCCCGACGGCCCGGCGCGGACGCGATCAGCCCGACAGCCGCACCGGCATGATCAGGTACTTGTACGCGTCGTCGGCCTCGGCATCCAGCGCCGGCTTCCCACTGAGGAGCGCCGGCTTGGTGGAGGTCGTGAAGGAGAGCTGCGCGACGGGCGAGTCGATGGCGCTGAGGCCGTCGAGCAGGAACGTCGGGTTGAAGGCGATCGAGATGTCGTCGCCGTCGAGCTTGGCGTCGACCCTCTCCACAGCCTGTGCGTCGTCGCTGGAGCCCGCTTCGAGGATGAGCACACCCTGCTCGAAGCTGAGCCGCACCGGGGTGTTGCGCTCGGCGACCAGCGCCACACGCTTGACCGCCTCGACGAACGGCGCGGTCTCGATCACCGCGACCGAGTTGAACTCCGTCGGGAAGAGCGTGCGGTACTTCGGGAGATCGCCTTCGAGGAGCCGCGTGGTCGTCCGCCGGCCCGCGCCCTCGAAACCGATCAGACCCTCGCCCGCACCGGAGCCGGAGAGCGCGAGCGTGACCGTGTCGCCGCTGGTGAGGGCCTTGGCGGTGTCCAGCAGCGTCTTGGCGGGCACCAGGGCGACCGCGGAGATGTCGGAGACCTCCGGCTTCCACAGGAAGTCGCGGACGGCGAAGCGGTAGCGGTCGGTCGAGGCGAGGGTGACCGTGTCGCCCTCGATCTCGATCCGTACGCCGGTGAGCACCGGGAGCGTGTCGTCGCGGCCCGCCGCGATGGCCACCTGGGCGGCGGCGGAGGCGAAGACCTCACCGGGGACGGTGCCGGTGGCGGTCGGCATCTGCGGCAGTGCCGGGTACTCGTCCACAGGCAGTGTGTGCAGCGTGAACCGCGAGGAGCCGCAGACCACCGTCGCCCGTACACCGTCTGTGGAGATCTCCACCGGGCGGTTGGGGAGGGCGCGGCAGATGTCGGCGAGCAGCCGGCCGGAGACGAGGACGGTGCCGTCCTCCTCGACCTCGGCGTCCACCGAGACCCGGGCCGAGACCTCGTAGTCGAAGCTGGAGAAGCTCAGCGCGCCTTCCTCGGCCTTCAGCAGAAGGCCCGCAAGAACGGGCGCCGGCGGACGGGCCGGGAGGCTACGGGCCACCCAGGCCACCGCCTCCGCCAGTACATCGCGCTCCACCCGGATCTTCACCGGAACCGCCTCCTGCTGTTGCTGACTCGTCCTGCCGGCCTTCTTCGTCGTCGGCATGAGCTCACTCCGCCGTGGGCAGGGTGAGGTTGCCGGGGACCAGTCTGACGTACGGCACCGACACTCGGTGCTGCTCGGGGTCAAGTCGCGACAACCCGGCCGGGGCGGTCCGGCGCCGAGTTGTGCACAGCACCCACTTCGAAACGGATTCCCAGGTAACTCCAGGTGTTAGTAGTAGTAGGGCCTGTGGATTCCGTGGATAACGTCGTTTTCGCAGGTCAGACCCGTTTTTTTGTCCACCGGCCCTGTGGGCGCCGTCGGTGGACAACCCCGTCGCTCTGTGGACGGCCGAAAGTTCTGCACAACCGGTGCACAGGGGACCCCCACTTCTCCCCAGGGTCGTCCCCAGCTTTTCCGAGGTTCCCCACAGGCCCCGAGGCAACCTCGGTGTGACGCCTTTCACTCGACTCGGTGAACAGTCGTGTTCTGTTGCCGAACAGTGGACAGCGATGTGGAGAAGCGGCCCGAAGCTGTGGGCAACGGACCGTTGCCTGTGGGCCGCCGGTGGACAACGCGACTCGGCGCCTGTGGGCGAAAAAACTGTCCACAGGCTGTGGAGGAAAGTTGGCCACAAATCCCCAGGGGTCTGACCAGGCATGATCCACTTCTGGTCGGCCGGCCTGTGGACGCAGTCTGGACAACTTATCGATCCCCAGGGTGTGGACGGGAGATCGGGCCGCTTTCTGTGGAGAAGCCGCCCTCGGCGCTCCCTATTCGAACGGCGGTTGGGCGCGTGTCATGTACCGGTGGCCCTCCGGACACGACGAAGGGCGCCCCGGGAGGTGTCCCGGAGCGCCCTGAGGCCGGCCGCCGAAGCGGATCCGGCCCGCTCAGCCGTTCTTGATGCGGTTGGTGAGTTCGGTGACCTGGTTGTAGATGGAGCGCCGCTCGGCCATCAGCGCGCGGATCTTGCGGTCGGCGTGCATCACCGTCGTGTGGTCGCGGTTGCCGAACTGCGCGCCGATCTTGGGCAGCGACAGATCCGTCAGCTCACGGCAGAGGTACATGGCGATCTGCCGCGCCGTCACCAGCACCCGGCTGCGGGACGAGCCGCAGAGGTCCTCCACGGTCAGCCCGAAGTAGTCGGCCGTCGCCGCCATGATGGCGCCCGCGGTGATGTCCGGCGCCAGGTCCTCGCCGCCGGGGATGAGGTCCTTGAGCACGATCTCGGTCAGCCCGAGGTCCACCGGCTGCCGGTTGAGCGAGGCGAAGGCCGTCACCCGGATCAGCGCGCCCTCCAGTTCACGGATGTTCCGCGAGATGCGCGAGGCGATGAACTCCAGCACCTCGGGGGGCGCGTTCAGCTGCTCCTGCACCGCCTTCTTACGGAGGATCGCGATACGCGTCTCCAGCTCCGGCGGCTGCACATCGGTGGTCAGGCCCCACTCGAAGCGGTTGCGCAGCCGGTCCTCCAGGGTGATCAGCTGCTTGGGCGGCCGGTCCGACGACAGCACGATCTGCTTGTTCGCGTTGTGGAGCGTGTTGAACGTGTGGAAGAACTCCTCCTGCGTCGACTCCTTGCTCGCCAGGAACTGGATGTCGTCGACGAGCAGGATGTCGACGTCCCGGTACCGCTTGCGGAAGGTGTCGCCCTTCCCGTCGCGGATGGAGTTGATGAACTCGTTGGTGAACTCCTCCGAGCTCACGTACCGCACCCGCGTACCGGGATAGAGGCTGCGCGCGTAGTGCCCGATGGCGTGCAGCAGGTGCGTCTTGCCGAGTCCGGACTCGCCGTAGATGAAGAGCGGGTTGTACGCCTTGGCCGGCGCCTCCGCGACGGCGACGGCCGCCGCGTGCGCGAATCGGTTGGACGCCCCGATGACGAAGGTGTCGAAGAGGTACTTGGGGTTGAGGCGCGCGTGCGGCTCCCCCGGTCCCGGCGGCGGCGAGGCCTGCGCGCCGAGCGGCCCGGTCGCCCCGCCCCGGCCGACGTGCCGCGACTGCTGCGGGTCGAGGTCGTGCCGCTCGGGTCGCTGCTGGTCGTAGGGCCGGCCCTCCGACGACTGCGGCGGCCGGTAGTCGTGCTGCGGCTGCTGGGGTCTTCCGCTCGCGTACGGGTCACGGTCCTGGAAACCGAGCCGCTGCTGCTGCCAGGACAGGTCGTCCGGGGTCCGGGGCCAGGAGCCGGGCTCGGGGCGCTGCTGCTGGTAGTCCGGGTAGGCGGGGCGGGCCGTCGGCATGCCGTCGTCGTCGGAGGAGCGGCGGCCGTAGGGGTGGTAGCCGCCGCCGTCGGAACGCATGTCGTCGAGGCGGGAGTCGAGCCGGGGGTCGTCCCCGCGCATGTCGTCGTGGCGCGGGCCGTGCGGATCACGGCCGTCGTCGTGGCGCGGACCGTGGTCGCGGCCGTCGTCGTGCCCCGGACTCTGGTAGCGGTTCTGCTGCGGCGGCAGCGGGAGGGGATCGCCGGCCGAGTCGTCGACGGTGATCGCGATACGGATCGGCCGGCCGCACTCGCGGCTCAGGGTCTCGCTGATGAGAGGGGCGAGGCGGCCTTCGAGCACCCGCTTGCCCCACTCGTTGGGCACGGCCAGCAGTGCGGTGTCGGCGACCAGGGCGAGCGGCTGGCAGCGCTCGATCCACTGTTTGTCCTTGGGCTCGACTCCCTGCTGGCCCTCCCTGAGGAGCTGCTCCAGCACTCGTGGCCACACTGCGGCAAGATCGGCAGGTACGTCAGCCACAGGGCACGCTCTCTCGCAGGTCCCACGAATATGTGGTTCTCGGGACGGGGTGGGAAGACCGGCGGAAAAGAATCCGGAGTTCGGCCACGGTAGTCAGGGCACCCACGTGGTTCAAGTTGTTGTCCACAGGCTGTGCATAATGGAACGTGGCAACTACCTGGTTTGACCGTATGGCGTAGCCGCGCGTACCGTGACCAGGTCGAGTTGTCGATGGCTGCTGCCGCCTGCCTCCGATGGGCAAGGATCACGATCTGTGGTTGTGAAGCGGTGCACTCGGGCGTTGTCGCGAGCTACTCGTGGGCGCACGGTGACAGCCAGGCGATGTCCCGCCCTTCCGATCATCATTTCTGGAGCCCCCGAGTGAGCAAGCGCACCTTCCAGCCGAACAACCGTCGTCGTGCCAAGACCCACGGCTTCCGGCTCCGTATGCGCACCCGCGCCGGTCGCGCGATTCTCGCGAACCGCCGTGGCAAGGGTCGCGCCAACCTGTCCGCCTGATCGCCACCAGGTTATGACGTGCTGCCTACCGAGAATCGGCTGAGGCGGCGCGAGGATTTCGCGACCGCGGTACGCCGGGGACGCCGGGCCGGACGCCCGCTTCTTGTCGTACATCTACGTAGCGGTACTACGGGCCCGCACGCGCCGGGGGAGAGCGATTCCCCGACGCGGGCGGGTTTCGTCGTAAGCAAAGCCGTGGGCGGGGCCGTCGTCCGGACCCGGGTGAAGCGAAAGCTTCGTCACCTCATACGGGATCGGCTGCCCCGGCTGGCCCCCGGTAGCCTGGTTGTCGTACGTGCGCTGCCCGGTGCGGGCGACGCCGACCATGCACAGCTGGCCCGAGACCTGGATGCCGCCCTGGAGCGGCTGCTGGGAGGGGGCGCGCGATGAAGTACCCGCTACTGGCTCTGATCAAGCTGTACCAGTGGACGATCAGCCCCTTGCTCGGGCCCGTCTGCCGGTACTACCCGTCGTGTTCCCACTACGGCTACACGGCGATCGACCGCCATGGCGCGATCAAGGGCACCGGTCTGACGGCCTGGCGCATTCTCCGGTGCAACCCGTGGTCGCCGGGCGGTGTGGACCATGTCCCACCGCGCAAGCGCCCGCGGTGGCATGAACTGCTGCGCAACGCGTGGCGCGGCACCAAGGGCGGGCAATCCGCCGCCGGCGTGCCTTCCGGGGGTTCGGCCTCGGCCCCCGAAACCCAGAGTCCGGCCGCAGAGACCTCGTCCAATGCTCAAGGAGCCTGATTAGTGGACACGATTGCCAGTTTCTTCAGTTTCATCACCACGCCAGTCTCGTGGGTCATCGTGCAGTTCCACACGGTGTACGGGGCGATCTTCGGCCCTGACACGGGCCTGGCCTGGGGACTGTCCATCGTGTCCCTGGTGATCCTCATCCGGATCTGTCTGATCCCGCTGTTCGTCAAGCAGATCAAGTCGACCCGGAACATGCAGGTCCTTCAGCCCAAGATGAAGGCCATCCAGGAGCGCTACAAGAACGACAAACAGCGCCAGTCCGAAGAGATGATGAAGCTGTACAAGGACACGGGTACCAACCCGCTGTCCTCGTGCCTTCCCATCCTGGCGCAGTCACCGTTCTTCTTCGCGCTCTACCACGTGCTCTCCAGCATCGCGTCGGGCAAGACGATCGGCGTGATCAACCAGGGGCTGCTCGACAGCGCGCGCCAGGCGCACATCTTCGGCGCCCCCCTGGCGGCCAAGTTCACGGACAGCACCGACAAGGTCGCGTCCCTGGACGCCTCGCTGACCTCCGTACGTATCGTCACCGCGATCATGATCGTGCTGATGTCGGCGTCGCAGTTCTACACCCAGCGCCAGCTGATGACGAAGAACGTCGACCTCACGGTCAAGACGCCGTACATGCAGCAGCAGAAGATGCTGATGTACATCTTCCCGGTCATCTTCATGGTGATGGGCGTCAACTTCCCCGTCGGTGTCCTCGTCTACTGGCTGACCACCAACGTGTGGACCATGGGCCAGCAGATGTATGTGATCAACCAGAACCCGACGCCGGGCAGCAAGGCGCAGGACCAGTACCTGGAGCGGCTGCTCAAGAGCATCGCGACGCACAACGAGGTCCGCTCCAAGCGCAGGCGCAACATCGTCTCGGCGATCGTGGCCAAGGGGCCCGACCGCAACGACAATGAGCGTAAGTTCATCACCAGCCTCTCCAAGACCGGTCTGGTCGCTCAGGCGGACGGCACGGTGATCAAGGGCGAGGCCCTGCCCGAGGGCGAGTCGCAGGCGACGAGGCGCCAGCAGCCCAAGCGCCAGCCCAAGTCGAAGCGACAGGCCGGCGGCGGTCAGCCGCAGGCCCCGTCCAAGACCTCGGCCGCGAAGCCTTCGGACGCCACCGGCGAGCCCAAGACGTCGCTCCAGAAGAAGGACGAGCCGCAGGACAGCAAGCCCAAGCCCCCGTCCAAGACCGGCAACGGTGCCGCACGGGCGAAGGCCGGGCCGCGCAAGGGGCAGCAGCGGCCCAGGCATCCGAGCAAGAAGTAAGCGCACCTCCCCGTAGCCCGTAGCCAGCCGTAGTACGAAGGAGTCCATCCGTGTCGGAAGGCACCATCTCCGCCGCCACCGAGGGCAGCGACACCCTCACCCGCCTTGAGCAGGAAGGCGAGATCGCGGCCGACTATCTCGAGGGTCTGCTCGACATCGCCGACCTCGACGGCGACATCGACATGGACGTCGAGGCCGACCGGGCCGCGGTTTCGATCATCAGCGATGTGAGCGGCCGTGATCTGCAGAAGCTCGTCGGGCGGGACGGCGAGGTGCTCGAAGCGCTCCAGGAGCTGACGCGGCTGGCGGTGCACCGGGAGACCGGCGACCGCAGCCGGCTGATGCTGGACATCGGGGGCTTCCGGGCGAAGAAGCGCACGGAGCTCGCCGAGCTGGGCGCCAGGACCGCCGACGAGGTGAAGAGCACCGGTGAGCCGGTGAAGCTGAACCCGATGACGCCCTTCGAGCGCAAGGTCGTGCACGACGCCGTGGCGGCGGCCGGACTGCGCAGCGAGTCCGAGGGCGAGGAGCCACAGCGCTTCGTCGTGGTGCTTCCCGCCTGAGCGGTCTCCCGGTTCTCGGCCCCGTCTGTCCACAGACGGGGCCGTAACTTTGTCAGCAGAACAGTGACTGTGAGCCACGGCCTGGTGGCTCTGTACGGAAGGACGGTTCCCGTGACGGGGTCAGAAGAGCTTCCCGCCGCGCCGGACGAGGCGAGGACGGTGTTCGGGGACTCCTTCCCGGCGGCCGTCCGGTACGCGGAGCTCCTCGCCGACGCGGGGGTCACCCGCGGTCTCATCGGGCCGCGTGAGGTGCCGCGGCTCTGGGAGCGGCACCTGATGAACTGCGCGGTGCTCTCCGAGGTCGTGCCCGAGGGTGTGAGCGTCTGCGACGTGGGTTCCGGGGCCGGGCTGCCGGGGATCCCGCTGGCGCTCGTACGGCCCGATCTGCGGATCACACTGCTGGAGCCGCTGCTGCGGCGGACGAACTTCCTCCAGGAGGTCGTCGAGCTGCTGGGCCTCGATCATGTGACGGTCGTCCGGGGGCGGGCCGAGGAGGTGCTCGGGTCCCTCCAGCCCGTCCATGTGGTGACGGCACGCGCCGTGGCCCCCCTGGACCGGCTCGCCGGCTGGGGCGTGCCGCTGCTGCGCCCGTACGGGGAGATGCTGGCGCTCAAGGGCGACACGGCCGAGGAGGAGCTCAAGAACGCCCGGTCGGCGCTGAGCAAGCTCGGTGTGATCGACTCCTCGGTGCTGCGGGTCGGTGAGGGGGTGGTCGATCCACCGGCCACCGTGGTCCGTGCCGAGGTCGGGGAGAGCCCCGGCGGGGTGAGGTTCGCCACGAAGCGCGCCAGGGCCGCCCGGGCTGACCGGGTGCGCCGACGTCGCTGAGCTCGGCCGCGGAGGAGCGTCGAGAGGCCCGGAGCATCACCGTCGGCGATCCCCGCCGGTGATGCTCCATCGAAGCAGCCATGACCGTCCACTGCGGAGTGTCGTAACGATCCAGCCCACCGGCACGTGCATCGTGTTTCACGTGAAACGTCGCTCACTGCTGCAGGGCATCATCGATCGAGGCCGCGCCGCTTCCACGCCACGGGGAAGGAAACCCCTCGTAAGAGGTACCGGGTTGGCCACAGATATGGATTCATCCACAGAACCACGGGCCTCGCTGGTTCCCGACCCCGAAAGCATGGCAGGCTCTCCTCATTGCGAGCCTGAAGTCGAGGAGAGTGAATCCTTGCGGTCCGACGCCAACATCGCGGGACCGATGACCGATCCGGTCCCCGGCCCCCGTTCAGAGTCGTCGGGGGGGGGGGGTTTGAGGGGAAAAAAAACCCCCCCCCCAGCCCACACCCCCCCCCCGGGGGGGGGGCCCCCCCCCCCCCGC
>NZ_JBHXRM010000022.1:117729-132836 GCF_042716895.1 Streptomyces sp. NPDC058653
ACCGGGGGGCCCCCTACCACCTGGCCGCCCCCCCCCCCGCTTGCTGCCGGGGGGGGGGGTGTTTTCCCTCTCACCCCCCCCCCCCCCCCGATGGACGACACCCCCATCGGTCGTGCTGCCCAGCTGGCCGTGGAGGCGCTCGGCCGTGCCGGTGAAGGCCTGCCACGCCCCGAGCAGACGCGGGTCATGGTCGTCGCCAACCAGAAGGGCGGCGTCGGCAAGACCACCACCACGGTCAACCTCGCGGCCTCGCTGGCGCTCCACGGTGCGCGCGTCCTGGTGGTCGACCTCGACCCCCAGGGCAACGCCTCCACGGCGCTCGGGATCGACCACCACGCCGAAGTGCCCTCGATCTATGACGTCCTGGTGGAGAGCAAACCGCTCTCCGAGGTGGTCCAGCCCGTCGTGGACGTCGAAGGCCTCTTCTGCGCGCCCGCCACCATCGACCTCGCCGGTGCGGAGATCGAGCTGGTGTCGCTGGTCGCGCGGGAGAGCCGGCTCCAGCGGGCGATCGAGGCGTACGAGCAGCCGCTGGACTACATCCTGATCGACTGCCCGCCCTCGCTCGGTCTGCTGACCGTCAACGCGCTGGTCGCCGGCGCCGAGGTGCTGATCCCCATCCAGTGCGAGTACTACGCGCTCGAAGGGCTGGGGCAGTTGATCCGGAACGTGGATCTGGTGCGGGCGCATCTGAACCCGGGGCTGCACGTCTCGACGATCCTGCTCACCATGTACGACGGCAGGACCCGGCTCGCTTCCCAGGTGGCCGACGAGGTCCGCAGCCACTTCGGTGAGGAGGTCCTGCGGACGAGCATTCCGCGGTCCGTACGTATCTCGGAGGCGCCGAGCTACGGGCAGACGGTACTGACTTATGATCCGGGTTCCAGCGGCTCGCTGTCGTACCTCGAAGCCGCTCGTGAAATCGCCCTGCGTGGGGTCGGTATGAGCTACGACGCCAAGCACGCCCACGCGATCGGCAACAGTCAGCTGAGCATTTCGGAGGGGACGCAGTGAGCGACCGACGTAGGGGTTTGGGGCGTGGGCTCAATGCGCTGATCCCCGCCGCTCCGCAGGAGAAGCAGGGAACCTCCGGGGAGGCCGCCTCCTCGGGACAGTCACCCGTCCTGACGGCGGAGCGCGGTGTCGCCGCCGCCAAGGTGACGACGCTGTCTCAGGCGGGGACACCGGCCGCACCGGCCACGGCGGAGATTCCCGCCCAGGACACGCCGGCCCAGAGCGAGGTGACCGCACCGGAAGGTGTGTACTTCGCCGAAGTGCCGATGGACTACATCACCCCGAACCCGCGGCAGCCCCGTGAGGTGTTCGACGAGGACGCGCTCGCCGAGCTGGTGACCTCCATCAAGGAGGTCGGGCTTCTCCAGCCCATCGTCGTACGGCAGTTGGGTCCGGAGCGCTTCGAGCTCATCATGGGCGAGCGGCGCTGGCGGGCCTGCCGGGAAGCGGGCCTGGAGCGCATCCCCGCGATCGTCCGTGCCACCGAGGACGAGAAGCTGCTGCTGGACGCGCTGCTGGAGAACCTGCACCGCGCACAGCTCAACCCGCTGGAAGAGGCCGCGGCCTACGACCAGTTGCTGAAGGACTTCCACTGCACGCACGATCAGCTGGCCGACCGCATCGGGCGTTCGCGTCCGCAGGTCTCCAACACGCTCCGGCTGCTGAGGCTCTCCCTGCCCGTACAGCGCAGGGTCGCCGCAGGCGTGCTGTCCGCCGGTCACGCGAGGGCGCTGCTCTCGGTGGACGACTCCGACGAGCAGGACCGGCTGGCCCATCGCATCGTGGCCGAGGGGCTCTCCGTCCGGGCCGTCGAGGAGATCGTGACCCTGATGGGCTCGCGGCCGAAGAACACGCCCCGGTTCAAGGGTCCCCGGGCCGGCGGTCTGCCGTCGCCCGCGCTCAACGATCTGGCCTCCCGGCTGTCGGACCGCTTCGAGACCCGGGTGAAGGTCGATCTGGGTCAGAAGAAGGGGAAGATCACCGTCGAGTTCGCCTCGCTGGTCGATCTGGAGCGCATCCTCGGCACGCTCGCCCCCGGTGAGGGGCGCGTCCTGGAGCGGGGACTCGCCGACGAGGAAGCGGACGGCGAGGGCTTGGAGGGCCTGGAGCCGTCGAACGGCCCGGACCGGTCGAACGGCCTGGAGCCCGACGAGAACTGACGCCTCCGCACACCGCCGAGGGGGCGGGCCTTGTCCGATGCCTACGGGGACACGGCCCGCCCCTTTGCCGTCCCCCGGTGTGCGGGGCATCTCTGGGTGGATACGATGCGTTCTGGTATGGCGCATGCACCTTGATCCACCGCAGAGGAAGGGCGGGGCCATGCAATTGGTGAGCCGCAGCCAACTGATGTCAGCTGGACTCGGCCTGGGGATCGTGGGCGGCTTCGTCGGCAGCCTGATTCGGGAGCACAGCGCGCTGACCGCGGCTCGTGACGCGGCAGGCGTAGGAAGTGAGGAACGGCCTCGATGGGGCGTCGGCTCGTACCGCTCACGCTGGACAACCTTCCCGACCTCCCTCAGCGATGCAGGGAGTGCGTCTTCTGGGAGCTTGATCCGGTCAGGGGAGAAGCGGCGGTAAGAGCGGAGCGGGCCCGCGAGGAGAAGGAGGCCTGGATCTCGGCCGTCCTGCTGGAGTGGGGGTCGTGCGGCCGGCTGGCCTATGTGGACGACGTGCCCGTCGGCTTCGTTCTGTACGCGCCTCCGGCGTATGTCCCCCGTGCCACGGCCTTCCCCACGAGCCCGGTCTCCCCCGACGCCGTACAGCTGATGACGGGCTGGATCATGCCGGGCTACCGGGGGCAGGGGCTCGGCCGGGTGATGGTGCAGACCGTCGCGAAGGATCTGCTGCGGCGGGAGTTCAAGGCGATCGAGGCGTTCGGGGACGCGCGCTGGCAGGAGCCGGCCTGTGTGCTGCCGGCGGACCATCTGCTGGCCGTCGGGTTCAAGACCGTACGGACGCATCCCACGCACCCACGGCTCAGGCTTGATCTGCGGACGACGCTCTCCTGGAAGGAGGACGTCGAGCACGCGCTGGACCGGCTGCTGGGCGCGGTGAAGAAGGACCCGGCACTCAGACCGCTCTGAAGACGCGCGGCGCGGCGGAGAGACGAACAGCCTCACCCTCGCCGAGAAGGGAACGGCCTCGTCCCCCTCCGGGGAGAGAACAGGCTCAACCCCCCCCGGGAAGCGAACAGGCCCGTCCCCCTCCGAGAGGGGACGGGCCTGTTTCACGTGAAACATCGCGCGTGGTGCGCGACGGTGCGCGACGGTCTCAGCCGATGAAGCTCTCCAGGTCGCGCACGATGGCGGCCTTGGGCTTGGCGCCGACGATGGTCTTGGCGACCTCGCCGTTCTGGTAGACGTTCAGCGTCGGGATCGACATGACGCCGTACTTGGCTGCCGTGGCCGGGTTCTCGTCGATGTTGAGCTTGACGACCTCGATCTTGTCACCGTGCTCGGCCGCGATGGCTTCGAGCGAGGGAGCGATCTGGCGGCACGGTCCGCACCAGGCGGCCCAGAAGTCCACCAGTACGGGCTTGTCGCTCTTGAGGACGTCCTCTTCGAACGAGTCGTCGGTCACGTGCTTCAGGTCGCCGGCCACGGCGGCCTCCTTAACTTCTTGGGGTGTGGTGGGTCGGTACTGCTGGTCAGACGGAGGCGGTCTTCTCCGGCTCGGCCGCCTTCTCGCGGTCACCGAGCGCGGAGAGGAAGCGCTCGGCGTCGAGGGCCGCGGAACAGCCGGTGCCCGCGGCGGTGATCGCCTGACGGTAGGTGTGGTCGACGACGTCGCCGGCGGCGAAGACCCCCGTGAGGTTGGTGCGCGTCGAAGGCGCCTCCACCCTGAGGTATCCCTCGTCGTCGAGGTCGAGCTGACCCTTGAAGAGCTCGGTGCGCGGGTCGTGGCCCACGGCGATGAACAGCCCGGTCGCGGCCAGCTCGGACGTCTCACCGGTCTTGGTGTTGCGCAGCGTCAGCCCGGCGAGCTTCTGCTCACCGTGGATCTCCTCCACCGCGCTGTCCCAGGCGAACCGGATCTTCGGGTCCGCGAAGGCCCGCTCCTGCATGGCCTTGGAGGCACGCAGAGTGTCACGCCGGTGGATGATCGTGACCGACTTGGCGAACCGGGAGAGGAAGGTCGCCTCCTCCATCGCCGTGTCACCGCCGCCGACGACCGCGATGTCCTGGTCCTTGAAGAAGAACCCGTCACACGTGGCACACCAGGAGACGCCGCGTCCGGAGAGGGCGTCCTCCCGGGGCAGCCCGAGCTTGCGGTGCTGCGAGCCGGTCGTGACGATCACGGCCTTGGCCCGGTGTACGGTGCCCGCCGTGTCGGTGACCGTCTTGATGTCCCCGGTGAGGTCGACGCTCACGATGTCGTCCGGGACGAGTTCCGCGCCGAACCGCTCCGCCTGGGCGCGCATGTTGTCCATCAGGTCCGGGCCCATGATGCCGTCGCGGAAGCCGGGGAAGTTCTCCACATCGGTGGTGTTCATCAGCGCGCCACCCGCGGTGACAGCCCCCTCGAACACGAGGGGACGCAGCGAGGCGCGTGCGGTGTAGAGCGCGGCTGTGTATCCGGCCGGACCCGAGCCGATGATGATCACATTACGGACGTCGCTCACGGGTTTCTTCCTCGTCTCTGCAGACTGCCTGCTACTGCCAACGGGGCGCTTCAGGACTCTCACCCCACCCAACGGATCCTACGGGCCTCGCATTCCCGCGAGGTCCCGGCGGCGCCGGGCCGTCGTCAGCCGCGGGGGTAAGCCTGTGTGAGGAGGAGTTCACCCTTGGTGGGCGGGACGACGTCGACGCACGCGGCGTCGATGACATACGCCCGCACCAGACTGCCGTCGTCGGGGTCCGACAGGACGAGGAGGAAGGCGTCGGTGCCCTCGTACGTGCCCCGCTCGGCGGCCAGCGGGATGTCGCTGCGCCCCGTTCCCTGCTGAATACAGGGCGGCACCTGGGACATCAGCTTGGGGGACGCGGTGGTGGTGGGCGCGTTCCTGGTGGAATCCAGGCCCTCGGCGGCTCTCGGTTCGCCGGTGGAGGGCGTGGACGCGAGCAGGGAGCCGACCTTCTCCCGGATACCGGTGCCGCTGAACGCGGCTCCGCTCCCGTCCGCCTGGCTCGTTCCCGAGTCGGCCTTCATGGTGGTGTCCTCCCCACCGGGGGAGGTCTGGAGCAGGAGAACGCTCACGCCGATCGCCGCTGTTCCGAAGACGGCGCCGAGGATCGCGCCGCGACGGCGGCGCAGCTGCCGGGCGCGTCCGGGACCCCTGGCCGCCCGTGAGTGTCCGGCGGGGCGGTCCGCCCGGGGAGCGTCGGGAGCCACGGCACCGGGGGTGACGGCCGAGGGGACAAGCGCGGGATCAGGCTCGGATGCCGGCTCGGCTTCGGACGCGGCGGCTTCGGGGGCGTCGGTGGTGCGCGATGTTTCACGTGAAACATCGGCGGTCGCGTCCGTTCCCGAGGGGTCCGGAGCGGTCGCGTTCAGCAGCGCCTCGGCGGCCAGGGCGCCGTCGATCCGGGCCGCCACATCGGCGGGCATGCACGGCGGACCGGGCAGCGAGCCGAGCAGTCCCCGGATCTCCTCCAGCGACGCGTACACATCGGCGCACAGGGAGCAGCCGTCGAGGTGTTCGCGTACCTCGACGCTCCGTGCGGGGGAGAGCAGGCCCTCCGTGAGGTCGGAGATCTCCGAGACGTCCGGGTGCTCCGTCATGCCGGTCGTGGTTGTCACGCGCGCCCACCTCCTCCCTTCACGGCGGCAGGACCTTGTGGTCCCGCGTCTGGTCCGGTGTCTGCTCCCCTGTCCGGGCCTCTGTTCTGTGGTCCCGGCTCCGATGGGACGGATGCGCCCGTCGTCCGGTTCCTTTGTGGTCCCAGACCGCCTCTGTCGCCGCTTCCGCCGCCGCTCTCCCGCAGATGGGTGAGCATCGGCAGGAGTCTGGCTCTGCCGCGTGCGCAGCGGCTCTTGATGGTGCCGACGGGTACGTCGAGGACTTGCGCGGCCTCGGCCACGGGATACCCCTGCATATCGACGAGGACCAGGGCGGCACGCTGGTCGGCGGGCAGCTTGGCGAGAGCGGCGAGAAGCTGGCGGTGGAGGTCCTGGCGCTCGGCGGGGGCCTCGGCCGACTCGTGCGGTTCGAGGAGCTGCTCCAGACGGTCCGTGTCGTCCACGGGCGACGTCTTGCGCGAGGCGGCCTTCCGCGCCCGGTCGAGACAGGCGTTGACGGTGATGCGGTGCAGCCAGGTCGTGACGGCGGACTGGCCGCGGAACGTGTGGGCGGCACGGAAGGCCGAGACGAGCGCGTCCTGCACGGCGTCCGCGGCTTCCTCGCGGTCTCCGAGCGTGCGCAGCGCCACCGCCCAGAGCCGGTCGCGATGGCGTCGCACGAGCTCACCGAAGGCGTCGGGGTCCCCTTCGACATGGCGCGCCAGGAGGTCCTGGTCGTCCACGCCGGCGAGTGTGGCGTCTTCCAACGGTGAGCCCCCTCCCCTGGTCGCAGGTCAGCCTATGACCTTGATCTCCGAGATTCCTCCCCGGAACTCGTTCGCGGACACGTCCGGCGCGAGTTCCGTGATGTGGATCAGTACGTACCTGGTTCTGACGGGCTTGTCCAGGGTCGCCTTGAGACTGCTGTCGGTCTTCTCCAGCTCGGTGACGCGCCGGGGGAAGTCCGAGAGGGCCGCCGGGGACGAGGCGTCCTCGTCGGCGGCGAGCACCTGGACCTTCTGGCCGGCGCGGTACATCGAGACATCGACGCCGTACACGTCCTGCACGCTGCCGAGATCGACGACTATCCCGCTGCCGCCCCGGCGGTGGGGCAGATTCCCGTAGTTCGCGTAACCGTCGTACTGCGGCGTGATCCAGGCCGTGTCGGTGTCGCCGTCGGCGGCCAGGGGAACGTCCTGCGCCTCCACGCCGTCACCGTCGGGCGCGAACGCCGAGACCCCGTCGATCTTCAGGTTCTTGGGGACCCGTGGCGCGGGCTTCTCCTGATCGCCCTCGGCCGACTGGGACTGGGTCGTGCCGTCCGTGTTGTTGCGGTTGAGCATGTGGTCGGCGACCTGCCAACTGGCAAGTCCCAGCGCGGCGATGAGGAGCGCGGAGACCGTCCACTTGAGCGCCTTGCCGGTACGGCTCTGGAGCGGCGGCGGAGGGACGGGCACGGGCTGTACGGGGGGCTGTCCGACCGGACGGGTGGCGGGGCGCGCGTACGAGCCCTGCTGGTAGGTGGTGCGCTGGTACTCGGGCGGCGCGGCGAACGTGGGCTCCGGGGGCCGGACACGCGGCATCTCGGCGACGGCCTTGGCCAGTTCGTCCGGAGTGGTGCAGGGGGGTTCCTGACGCGAGGCGGTGGCGCCCTCGTTGACGAGCGCGCGCATGGCGATCTCGGACAGGCCGCGGTGGACCCCCGCCCGTACCTGGTCGGGTGCGATCAGACCGACGCCCTTCGGCAGCCCCCTGAGGCCGTACGCGTCCGTCTCGTACGGCCAGCGCTGGGTCAGGGCCGCGTACAGGAGCGCGCCGATCGCCTCGGTGTCGGTGCGCTGCGGGCGCTCCGCGCTGATGCCGCGCAGGGCGGCGTTCACGGCGAGGCCGCGGATCCGGTACTGACCCGTGGAGCTGCGCAGTACCGCCCCGGGCGTCAGCTTCAGATGGGCCAGGCCCTCGCGGTGTGCGGCGGCCATCGCCTGGGACAGCTGGATGACGAGCTGGTAGGCGTCGTGGGCCTCCATGGGGCCCGCGGCGAGGATCGCGGTGAGTTCTGTCGCGTCGGGCAGCCATTCGTGGACGACGTAGACGAGGTCGTCCTCCTCGACGGCGTCGAGGACCTGGACGAAGCGCGGGTCGCCGAGGAGCGCGGAGGAGCGGGCGGCCGCCAGCACGGAGCGGGCTCTCGGGTGGTCGGCGGGCAGGAGGTGCACCCCGACGGCGCGGCGCAGTTTCTCGTCGACCGCACGCCAACTGCTGAATCCGTCCAGACGGGTGACGCACTCTTCGAGCCGGTAGCGTCTGGCGAGCTTGTGGCCGCTGTGGAGTTCGGGTGCCGTGGCGGCCGGCCGGGCTTTGCGGCCCTTCCCGTCGGCCTGTCCGGCGGAGTCGCCGGCGCCGGACTTCGCGGGCTTCCCGGCGGCGGATTCCGCCGATTCACCGGGTCCGGGCTTCGCGGGCTTGTCGTCCTCTGTCTTCTGGGCCTTCGCCACCCCGTCGGTGGTGGCCTTGTCCGCCTGGGCGGCCGGCGGTTCGTCACCGCTGTTGTCGGCCACCTCGACGGCAGCCGTGCTCCGTTCCGCCACCGTCGCTCCTGCCTCCCCATCCGTTGCGCACTGTCCAACAGCCACGCCAATTGTGCCCACAGTTGGACGCTATGCACGACACACGGCGGCCGACGATGGTTGTGCTCGGCCCTCGCGAGCTAGCGTCCGAGGCGGCCCCGGACCATTCCCACCAAGGTGTTCATCTCTTCGATACGCAGTTTTCTCGCGACGACGAAGAAGCCCCCCAACAGGACGATTCCGCCGCCCGCCAGTGCGGCGAACGAGCCGAGCACCTCGCTGCCGAGCTTTTCGAGCACGAAGTAGGCGACCGCTCCGGCGGCGAGCGTGCCGGGGACGGAGGCCAGGCCGAGCCGGGCGTATGTCCGCAGCACGCGTGAGCCGTCCAGATCGCCGCCCAGCCGCTTCTTGAGCCTGCGCCAGGCGATTCCCACCCCGACGGCGTACGCGAGGCCGTACGAGGCGGCCATGCCCACGACGGCCCAGCGCGAGGGCAGGACGACGAAGCAGACGGCGGAGGCGGCGGCGTTCACGGCGGCCACGATGACGGTGTTGTAGAAGGGGGTGCGGGTGTCCTCGTACGCGTAGAAGGCACGCAGCACCACGTACTGCACGGAGAACGGGATCAGACCGAGCCCGAAGGCCATCAGCATGTAGCCCATGGAGCGCGCCGACTCGATGCCGGACGAGCCGAAGATCAGGGTGCACATCGGGATGCCGAGGGCGACGAAGCTGAAGGCGACGGGGACGATCGCGACCGCGGAGTTCCGCAGGCCCTGGGAGATGTCGTCGCGGACGGCTCCGGTGTCGCCGTCGTGCGCGGAGCGGGAGAGCCGGGGCAGCAGGGCCGCCATGACCGAGACGGTGATTATGGCCTGCGGCATGCCCCAGATCAGCTGGGCGTTGGAGTAGGCGATGTAACCGGCGCCCTGGGTGCCGGAGTCGACACCCGCCGCCGTCGAGAGCTGTGAGACGACCAGCACGCCGGCCTGGTTGGCGAGGACGAACAGCACGGTCCACTTGGCGAGCTTCGCGGCCTTGCCGAGGCCGTGGCCGCGCCAGTCGAACCGCAGCCGGATCCGGAAGCCGGTCTCCCGGAGGTAGGGGATCATCGCGAGGGCCTGGACGGTGAGGCCGAGCACGACGCCGACGCCGAGCAGGCGCTCGGCCTCCGGCGGGATGTTCGCGACCGTCATCCCGGAGTCCTCGGCGGCGCCGTACACCCAGATGAACATGGCGAGGGTGGCGATGATGATGATGTTGTTGAGGACCGGTGTCCACATCATCGCGCCGAACCTGCCGCGCGCGTTGAGGATCTGTCCCATCACCACGTGCACGCCCATGAAGAAGATGGTGATCAGGCAGTAGCGCACGAAGGTGACGGCGACGTCGTTGGCGGCCGGGTTGTCGGCGATGCTCACCGACATGAGGCGGACCAGCAGTGGGGCGGCGAAGACCGAGAGCGCCGTCAGCGAGCCGAGGATGACGATCACCAGGGTGAGCAGGCGGTTCGCGTACGCCTCGCCGCCGTCCTCGTCGTCCTTCATGGCGCGGATGAGCTGCGGTACGAAGACGGAGTTGAGACCGCCGCCGATGGTGAGGATGTAGATCATCGTCGGCAGCGTGATGGCGAGCTGGAAGGTGTCGCCGAGGGTGGCGGCGCCGATCGCGGCCACGATCAGGGCGGAGCGTACGAAGCCGGTGAGCCGGGACACGAGCGTGCCCGCCGCCATGACGGCGCTGGACTTCAGCAGTCCCGACGCGCGTCCGGCCGCTTTCTTCGGGGGTGCGGGCGCCGTGGCCACCTCGGGTGCGGCGGCCACCGGCCGGCCCGTGCCCTGCTGGTCGCGGAAGAGGTGCGCGAAGGCGTCGGGCTCCTGCTCGTCGGCGCGGGACCGGGTGGCGACGTCGTCGACGCCCCTGAACTGCACGGTCCGCGCGTCGTCCCCGTACGGGAGGTGGCCCGACGGCCCGTCGGGCTCGGGCTGCGGGGACTGCGCCCAGACGCGCGGATCGGCTGCGTACTGCTGCGCTGGCGGCTGCTGGTAGGGCGGTGTCGGCCCCGGATAGCCGCCGGGGGGCGGCGACGGGTGACCGGCGCGGTCGTGGAGAGCGTCGGGGACCTGGCCCTGCGCCGAGTAGTCCTGCGCGCGGTAGGGATCCTGCTGGTAGGCGCCCTGCGCGTACTGGTCGGGGCTGTACGGGGTCTGGGGCCCGGGCGGGGCGTACGGACTCGGGGCGTAGGGGCCCTGGGCGTGCGGGGGCTGCTGCCGCGGGTCCGGTGCCTGCGGGTTCGGGCCCTGCGCGTACTGGTCCGGGTGGTGGGAAGCCTGCGGGTACTGGTCCGGGTGCAGCGGGCTCGGGGGGTAGGGAGGGCCCCCGGCCCGGTCGGGCGCGGGAGCGTGGGGAGCGGCGGGTGGCGGCGGAACATGCCCTGCCGGATCCCCGCCTGCCCCCTGGCCGCGGTCACCGTCGTACGGCGCGTTCATCGTTACCCCACCTCATCGTCCCCGGCCGGCCGGCCACGACATCGCTCAACGGTCCACTTTCTCACCCTTGCCCGACGGGTCACCGCTTTCCGGACGGGTGTCCGGGGTCGGGTCACTCGCCTGCCCAGGTTCCGGCGCGACGATGTCTTCGGGGATTTCCCGCTCCGAAGGCGGGGCGACGGGCGCCGGAGCGGGCTTCGCCCCGTCGTCGTCGGCGGTGCTGTCAGGGCCGCTCCCGCGGGCGTCGTCGCCCTCGGCTCCCTGCTCGGCGGCCACAGCCGCCGCTGCGGCTTCGACGGCTGCCTTCGCCGCCACTGCCCGCTTGCGCTGGCTGTACATCCTGACCCCGGCCAGGACCAGGAGCAGGACTCCGCCGGCGATGACGAGCATCACGGTGGGAGTGAGCTCGGAGACCCTGACCTGGAACGTCATGGGGCTGCCGTACGGTCGGCCGTCGGTCGTGTACAGCTGCGCGGTGAGCCCCACCGGACCGTTGGCGTTGGCCGCGCCGGTGAACTTCACCACCTGCGTGTGTCCGCCGTCGACCCTGATCGGCTGCTCGGCGAGGGCGCTGCCGTCGTCCAGCTTCAGCCGGGTCGCGTTGGTGGAGTGCAGCCGCAGGACGAGGTTGTCGACGCCTTGCAGCAGCTGGTTCTGGACGGTCACCGGGATGGTCGCGCTCCGGCCCGAGAGGGTCAGCTCGGACTTCTGGATGAGCTGTACCTCACTGGCGAGGCTCATCAGATACCGGTTCACCGAGTCGCGGTACTCCCTGGCGCCCGTCGCGTTGCCCCGCCAGGAGGTCGAGACCGCCCTGTTCACCGCGTTGGCGAACGGTGTCGCCACCCGGTCGGGCACGGTGAGGATGGCCTTGAACTTCCCGAGGCGCTCGTCGATCCCCTTGAGCTCCTCGAACGCCGACGGGGGGAGCTCACGGTCACGGAGCTTGTCCGGATACCGCGTGGCGCCCGGCACCTTGGTCGTGGCGTTCGTGTCGGGCTTGGCCGCCGCCGCGGCGACCAGGTCGGACGCCTCGGTCCAGCGCTCGCCGCCCAGGCCCTGGAGCGCGCGGGCCATGGACTGCGCCTGGCCGGCCGAGGGGGTCCGCTGCGGGGCGACGACGATGTCGCGCTGCTTCGAGGAGTCCTGGAGGGTCACCGCCAGCGACTGGGCGAGGAACTTCTGGACCGCGAGCGTGGAACTGCCCGCGTTGGACACATCGCCCTCGAACGCGGTGGACAGCCGGGTGTCGCCGACGACGGCCGTCGTACCGCCGCCGATGGGCCGCGCCGCGCTCGCCGTGTACGGCAGGTTGTCCTGGATGCTGTCGCTGCGCGAGATCACCTTGTCGGCGCCGGCGGAGGTCGCCACATCGATGATCGACGGGTCGACGGCGCCGTCCACGGGCCAGGCGAAGTCGGTGGCGGGCGACAGATGAAGAATGGTCTCCACGGTCCTCGCGGCCACCTCGCTGGAGCCCTGGAGATGGCCGAGGCTGCCGGAGACGTTCTCACCGCCGTGCGCCAGGGACGCCAGGTCGGGGTCGCCGAAGGGCAGGGCGACGACGTCGCCGTTGTCCTGGACGGCCTTCTCCAGCGAGTTGAGCCATGTCCGGGCGACGAGCTGGTTCGTACCCGCGACCGTGCTGTTGCCGTCCTTGACGCGGTAGGTGTCGGCCATCGCCTCGACCGTGGCGAGGAGGTCCGGATCGACCACCCAGGTGACGGGGAGCTGGCTGCCGAGCGAGACGAGCTGCTCCAGCCGGCCGCCGGGGGCCAGCTCCTCCGCCAGGTCGTCGTTCTCGAAGACCGGGGTCTGCCGCTCGTCCGAGCCAGTCTCGGCCGAGACGTGGGAGGTGGAGATCAGCGGCCAGAGGTAGGTGAACCTGGTCTTGGTGTCCACCGCGTCCGGCTGCCAGGGCAGGAACGTCCGCCGGATGCCGAGGGTGTGGTCGTACGGTTCGGCCGACGTGCGGCCACTGAGCGACACCCCGAGCTGGTAGACCCCGTCCCCTCCGAGGCCCAGCTTGCTCACCGGCACCGACAGGGCGAAGTCGTGGCTGATGCCGGAGGCGAGCTTCTCGAACTCGACCTTGTACTTGCCGCCCACCGGCGGCGGATCGTTCGTGGTGTCGTTGGACCGCTCGTCGGCGTCGTCGATGGCGGTCCGGCCGACGAGCTGCGGGCCCACCCTCAGATCGACCCGGGCGTCGGTGACCGGCTTCTTGCCCTTGTTGGTCACCGTGCCGGAGATCGTGAGGGTGTCACCCTTCGTCGGCGCGCTGGGCGCCAAGGTGTCGAGTGCGACGGAGACGGTGTTCGACCCCGAGGGCTCGGCCGCGGCGTTCACCGGAGAGGCTGTGGCGGCCCCTCTGGCGCCCGCGGGGCCGGCCGGGGTCGTCGCGGTCGCCTGAGGCGCCGCGAGGCCCCCCAGGAGCCCGGCCAGGAGCGGCACTCCTGCGGCCACGGCGGCGGTGCGCCCCAGCCATCGGCGGGCAGGAGAGTGCTTCATCCCCTGGAAGTCTGCCGCCTCGGCCACGCGCCCGCCCGTCCCTCGTCGTCGTCAATGGTCGTCGTCGATTGTGCGTCCACGCATGGTAACGATGTGCGCTGTGGCGAAGTGCCGGGGTCCGCCTCCCATGATCGGAAGAATCTCATGGGCGGAGCGTTCCGGTGCACCGGAAACCCGGGAGCTGGGGTCGGCCGGGGCACGTACCCTTTTCTGTTGTGCCGAACGCCAACGAAGAGACTCCCCATGCACTGACTCAGGTGCAGCGCCGCGCGGTCAGTGAACTGCTGCGGGTGTCCCCTGTCGCCGACGACCTCGCACGCCGATTCCAGGAAGCGTGCTTCACACTCGCCCTGGTCGGAGGCTCGGTGAGGGACGCCCTCCTCGGTCGCCTCGGCAACGACCTCGACTTCACGACCGATGCCAGGCCCGACGACGTACTGAAGATCGTCCGGCCCTGGGCGGACTCGGTGTGGGAGGTCGGGATCGCCTTCGGCACGGTCGGTGCCCAGAAGGAGGGCCGGGTCGGGGACGACCGGCAGGACTTCCAGATTGAGATCACGACCTACCGCTCGGAGGCGTACGACCGCACCTCCCGCAAACCCGAGGTGTCGTACGGGGACTCCATCGAGGACGACCTCGTACGCCGCGACTTCACCGTCAACGCGATGGCCGTCGCGCTGCCTCAGAAGGAGTTCGTCGATCCGTACGGCGGTCTCCAGGACCTCGCGGCCGGTGTGCTGCGCACGCCGGGCACCCCCGAGGCGTCGTTCTCCGACGATCCGCTGCGCATGCTCAGGGCCGCGCGCTTCGCCGCGCAGCTCGACTTCGAGGTCGCCCCGGACGTCGTCGCCGCGATGAATGCCATGGCCGAGCGCATCGACATCGTGTCGGCGGAGCGCGTACGGGAGGAGCTGAACAAGCTGATCCTCTCCCGCCATCCGCGCAAGGGCCTGGCGCTGCTCGTCGACACCGGCCTCGCGGAGCGGGTGCTGCCCGAGCTGCCCGCGCTGCGGCTGGAGAGCGACGAGCACCACCGGCACAAGGACGTGTACGAGCACTCCCTGACCGTGCTGGAGCAGGCCATCGACCTGGAGGAGAACGGGCCGGACCTCGTGCTGCGACTGGCCGCGCTGCTCCATGACATCGGCAAGCCCCGGACACGGCGCTTCGAGAAGGACGGCGGCGTCTCCTTCCACCACCACGAGGTGGTGGGAGCGAAGCTGACCAAGAAGCGGATGACCGAGCTCAAGTACTCGAACGAGTTGGTGAAGGACGTCTCGCGACTGGTGGAGCTGCATCTGCGCTTCCATGGTTACGGGACCGGTGAGTGGACCGACTCGGCCGTGCGGCGCTATGTGCGCGACGCGGGCCCGCTGCTCGACCGGCTCCACAAGCTGACCCGTTCGGACTGCACCACCCGCAACAAGCGCAAGGCCACCGCGCTCTCACGCGCGTACGACGGTCTTGAGGAGCGGATCGCGCAGTTGCAGGAGCAGGAGGAGCTGGACTCCATCCGGCCCGATCTGGACGGCAACGAGATCATGGAGACGCTCGGCGTCGGTCCGGGGCCGGTGATCGGGGCCGCGTACAAGTTCCTGCTGGAACTGCGGCTGGAGAACGGGCCGATGGAGCGGGACGACGCGGTGAGCGCGCTGAAGGAGTGGTGGGCCAAGCAGAGTTGAGTCCGGGCCGGCGGCCGGGACGCGCGGTCGATGTTTTACCTGAAAAAAAGACACCCGCGACCCGGCCCCACAGGCGGGGCGCGGGGTGTAGGCAGGGGCATATAAAAAAAAGAAGCAGCCGA
>NZ_JBHXRM010000023.1:0-3587 GCF_042716895.1 Streptomyces sp. NPDC058653
TCCCTGGCCCATGTCGCCTTCGCGTTCACGCTGTCGGCCGACGACACCGTACGGACCAAGCCGCACCCGGACCCCTACCGGGCGGCGGCCGAGCGCTTCGGTGTCGCGACCGGCGCGTGCGTGGCCGTGGAGGACTCCCCGGACGGCACGGCGTCGGCCGAGGCGGCCGGGTGCCCGGTGGTCGTCGTCCCCTCGCTCCTGCCGGTGGAGCCGGGGGAGGGCCGGTACTTCGTCAGCAGCCTGGAGGACGTGGATCCGGCGGTGCTGGCGGGCGTGATTCTCGCCACGTCTGATAGATCCTTTGCTCAGACGAGCGGTTGAGGCTCGGCTGCACTTCCGGAAGGGGTGGCACTGGGTGCCATCCCTTCCGTGTTCGAGAGATGAACTCAGACGTGTGGATACCGGCTCAGACGAGCGAGTTGTCCCATGCAAAGGTCATGCCCGGTTCGAGGGGTGAAGGGGGCCCGGTTCGGTGATCCCCCGTCATTCGCATTGGATCCAGTGGCGGACGGGTGGTTGCGGCCGTATGACGGACAAGTGGACATGTCCAGGCACCTTCGATCTGGGTATGTTCCTCGCCGTCAGGGCAGCCAGCGCCTCCCGGAGGAGTCGAGATCCGTGTCGAGAAGCAAAGACACCCACGCAGCGACAGACACCGCCCCGCAGGACCAGAAGTTCGTCTACGACTTCACCGAGGGCAACAAGGATCTCAAGGGCCTTCTCGGCGGCAAGGGCGCCAACCTCGCGGAGATGACCAACCTCGGCCTGCCCGTCCCTCCGGGCTTCACGATCACCAGCGAGGCCTGCAAGGTCTATCTCGACACCGGTGCCGAGCCGCCCGCCCTCGCCGCGGAGGTCAGCCGGCATCTCGACGCCCTCGAAACCACGATGGGCAAGAAGCTCGGCCACTCCGACGACCCGCTGCTCGTCTCCGTACGGTCCGGCGCCAAGTTCTCGATGCCCGGGATGATGGACACCGTCCTCAACATCGGTCTCTCCGACAAGTCCGTCGCCGGACTCGCCAAACAGTCGGGCGACGAGCGCTTCGCCTGGGACTCCTACCGCAGGCTCATCCAGATGTTCGGCAAGACCGTCCTCGGCGTCGACGGCGACCACTTCGAGGAGGCGCTGGAGGAGGCGAAGCGCGCGAAGAGGGCCGCCACGGACATCGACCTCGACGCCGGTGATCTGAAGAAGCTGGTCAAGCAGTTCAAGAAGATCGTCGCGCGCGACGCCGGCCGCGAGTTCCCGCAGGACCCGCGCGAGCAGATGGATCTCGCCATCTGCTCCGTCTTCGAGTCCTGGAACACCGACCGCGCCAAGCTCTACCGCCGCCAGGAGCGCATCCCCGGCGACCTCGGCACCGCCGTCAACATCTGCTCCATGGTCTTCGGCAATCTCGGCCCCGACTCCGGCACCGGCGTCGCCTTCACCCGTGACCCGGCCAGCGGCCACCAGGGCGTGTACGGCGACTACCTCCAGAACGCGCAGGGTGAGGACGTCGTCGCCGGTATCCGCAACACCGTGCCGCTCGCCGATCTGGAGACCGTCGACAAGAAGTCGTACGACCGGCTGCTGCAGATCATGGAGATCCTGGAGACGCACTACCGCGACCTCTGCGACATCGAGTTCACCATCGAGCGCGGCGAGTTGTGGATGCTCCAGACCCGGGTGGGCAAGCGCACCGCGGGGGCCGCCTTCCGGATCGCGACCCAGCTCGTCGACCAGGGGCTGATCGACGAGGCGGAGGCGCTCAAGCGGGTCAACGGGGCGCAGCTGGCCCAGTTGATGTTCCCGCGCTTCGAGGACACCGGGGCCCACGGCGGGAAGGGACGCGAGCTGCTCGGGCGCGGGATCGCCGCCTCGCCCGGCGCCGCCGTCGGCAAGGCCGTCTTCGACTCGTACACCGCGGTCAAGTGGTCGCGCTCCGGCGAAAAGGTCATCCTCATCCGCCGGGAGACCAACCCCGACGACCTGGACGGCATGATCGCCGCCGAGGGCATCCTGACCTCGCGCGGCGGCAAGACCTCGCACGCCGCCGTCGTCGCCCGGGGCATGGGCAAGACCTGTGTCTGCGGCGCGGAGGAGCTGGAGGTCGACACCAAGCGGCGCCGGATGACCGTCGGCAGGACCGTCGTCGAGGAGGGCGACATCGTCTCCGTCGACGGCTCGACCGGCAAGGTCTACCTCGGTGAGGTACCGGTCGTCCCCTCGCCGGTGGTCGAGTACTTCGAGGGCCGTATGCACGCGGGCGCCGACGACGCCGACGAACTCGTCGAGGCGGTCCACCGGATGATGGCCTACGCCGACCGCCGCCGCCGGCTGCGGGTGCGGGCCAACGCCGACAACACCGAGGACGCCCTGCGGGCCCGCCGCTTCGGCGCGCAGGGCATCGGACTGTGCCGCACCGAGCACATGTTCCTCGGTGAACGCCGGGCGATGGTCGAGAAGTTGATCCTCGCGGACACCGACGACGAGCGTGAGCAGGCGCTGAAGGACCTGCTGCCGCTCCAGAGGAAGGACTTCGTCGAGCTGTTCGAGGCGATGGACGGACTGCCCGTCACCGTACGGCTGCTGGACCCGCCGCTCCATGAATTCCTGCCCGACATCACGGAGTTGTCCGTACGGGTCGCGCTCGCCGAGGCTCGTAAGGACCACAACGAGAACGATCTGCGGCTCCTCCAGGCCGTACACAAACTGCACGAGCAGAACCCCATGCTCGGACTGCGCGGGGTACGGCTCGGCCTGGTCATCCCCGGACTGTTCGCGATGCAGGTGCGGGCCATCGCCGAGGCCGCGGCCGAGCGCAAACACGCCAAGGGGGACCCGCGCGCCGAGATCATGATCCCGCTCGTCGGCACCGTCCAGGAACTGGAGATCGTCCGTGACGAGGCCGAGCAGGTCATCGCCGAGGTCCGGCGGGCCAGCGGCATCGACCTCAAGCTGGCGCTCGGGACGATGATCGAACTGCCCCGCGCCGCGCTGACGGCCGGTCAGATCGCGGAAGCCGCCGAGTTCTTCTCCTTCGGTACCAACGACCTCACCCAGACCGTGTGGGGCTTCTCCCGCGACGACGTCGAGGCGAGCTTCTTCACCGCCTATCTGGAGAAGGGCATCTTCGGGGTGTCGCCCTTCGAGACCATCGACATGGACGGCGTCGGCTCGCTCGTGCGCAGCGCCAGCGAGGCGGGCCGCAGGACACGGCCCGATCTGAAGCTGGGCATCTGCGGCGAGCACGGCGGCGACCCCGAGTCGGTGCACTTCTTCCACGAGGTGGGCCTGGACTACGTGTCCTGCTCACCGTTCCGGATCCCCGTGGCGCGTCTGGAGGCGGGGCGGGCGGCGGTGCGGTCGGACGGCGCAGGCGACGCGCGCTGAGCCCCGGGCATATTCGCCGGGGCCGGGCCCGGTTTAGCCCGCGCCGAAAGTGAAATCGCGCTCTCCCGCCCTCCGGAATGGGCGGGGACGGAAACAGAACGGGGTGGGGGGGGGGGGGGGGGGGGCCCCCCCCCCCCCCCCCCCCGGGGGGGGGGGCGCCGGGGGGCGGCCACCCCGCCACCCCCCCCCCCCCCCCCCCCCCCCCCCCC
>NZ_JBHXRM010000023.1:3597-132362 GCF_042716895.1 Streptomyces sp. NPDC058653
TGGTGGGTTGTGGGGTTTGTTATTTATTTTTCCAACCCCCCGCCCGCCCCGGGTTGGGGGGGGGCCCGCACACGGGGGGGGGGGCGGCGCCCAGCCCCCCCCCCGGCCCCCCCCACCCCGTTTTTCAGGCCGGGCACGGAGCCGTGACCCTCACCGACCGCCGCCGAGCGAGCAAAGCCCCCACAGCCTTCGCCACGCCTTTCCGGTGGTTCGGGTTTCGCGCCCGACCCGGTACAGCCTTTCGTTTCGCACCCGCACCACGCGACGCGTTTCAACTGTGGCTGAAACTCCGTGGTGACGGCCTGTGATGGCGTGCATACTCATCGCTGGTGTCGATTGCGGACGCAACATGTGGGGGATGGGTGCTGCGAATTCATTTCACGGGGAGAGACCTCGGCGCGGTCCGGATGGCCGCCGGTCCCGACCCGTTGTGGGAAACGATTCTCAGCTTTCACCGATTGCGGGACCGGCGCGGCGCACTCGTTTTCGGGGAATGGCGTGCGGAAGCGCGGGCGAGGTTGAAGGGTGAAACACGCCCGCTCAACGCGCTGGTGCCCCGCCGGGGCTATTTCCCGGATTTCCTGACGCCCCCGGAGAGCCGATTCGGGCTCGTGGAGGGGCTGGAGGCGCTGCGCGCGACACCGCAGGAGCGGGTCGGCACGGAACTGGCCCTGCTCGCCTCCGGATCGCGCGCCCGCTCCGTCCGGACCGCCGCGCTCCGCGAGGGCGACCGGTCGGAACTGGGCCGGCTCGCCGGGGCGCTGCGCGCGTACCACCGCACCGCCGTGGAGCCGTACTGGCCGCACATCAGGGCGCGCGCCGAGGCGGACCGCGTCGCCCGGGGCCGGGCCCTGCTCGACGGCGGTACGGACGAACTGCTGGCCACGCTCCCGCCGATGATCCGCTGGCGTGCCCCGGTCCTGGAGGCCGACTACCCGGTCGACCGCGAACTGCGGCTCGACGGGCGGGGGTTGCTGCTCCAGCCGTCGTACTTCTGCCGGGTGACCCCGGTCGTGCACCGCGACCCCGCGCTGCCGCCGGTGCTCGTCTACCCCGTCACGTACGTGGATACCCCGGTCGCGTCGGGGCACGGCGGCCGGGGCGCCGGGGCGTCCCTCGGCCGGCTCGTCGGCCGTACGCGCTCCGCCGTCCTGAGCGCCATCGAGCACGGCACGACCACCAGCGAACTCGCCCGCAGGGCCGGGGTCTCACTCGCCTCGGCCAGCCAGCACGCGTGCGTCCTGCGCGAGGCGGGCCTCGTGGTGACCCTGCGGCACGGCAACGCCGTTCTGCACACGCTGACACCGCTGGGCGCCGCCCTGCTGCGCGGCGGCGCCCAGAAGGTGCCCGAGCCGTAGCGGCGGCCGTCCTACGCGCGGAACGGCCCCGTCACCTCGTAGGTGATGCCGCCCGACGAACTGCCGCTCGTACCGCGCTGGCTGGAGAAGTACAGCCGCTTCCCGTCCGGCGAGAAGGCCGGACCGGTGATCTCCGAGCCCGACTGGCCGCCGACCCGCAGGAACGGCGCGACGACGTCGTCGGGAGTGATCACGCAGATCTCCAGGTTCCCGCCGTCCTCCGCGACGAACAGATCACCGGAGGAGGAGCCCACGACGTTGTCGACGCCGGTCAGCGGGGCACCGCCGCCGCTGACGAGCGAGTCGTCGTACGCCAACTCGTAGGTGGAGGCGGCCGGATCGACCCGCCAGACGCGGGTGTCGCCCTTGGTGGTGAACCACACGGAGCCGTCGGCGTAGTAGCAGCCCTCGCCGCCGTTGAACCGCTTGGCGCCGGAGACCTGGTCACGGGTCTGGGTCCCCGAGCCGTCCGGGTCCGGCACCGTCGCCCAGGTGAACGAGCCCGAGGTGGCGGTGCCGGCCCGCAGCACCTGGAGGGTGCCGGAGGAGAGATCGCCCCAGGTGGTGGGCGTGAACCGGTAGAAGCACCCGTTCGTCTCGTCCTCGGTCAGATAGATCACCCTGCGCACCGGGTCGGCCGCCGCCGCCTCGTGCTTGAACTGGCCCATCGCGTCGCGCCGTACGGCCGCCTTCACGCCCCACGGGTCGGTCTCGTACACGTATCCCCGGGTGACCTCCTCGCAGGACAGCCAGGTGTTCCACGGGGTGCTGCCACCCGCGCAGTTCTGCCGGGTGCCGGAGAGGATCCGGTACGCGCCGGTGATCGCGCCCGCCGCCGAGAAGCGGACCGCGCCCGCGCCGCCGGAGGGGTTGATCTCCGAGTTGGAGACATAGATCCAGCCGCTGCCGTCGGCGTAACAGGCGCCGCCGTCAGGGGCGTTGTGCCAGGTGTACGAGGTGCCGGGCACGGTCTGCCCGGAGCGTGCGACGACCCTGCTCGTGAACCCGGCGGGCAGCCGGATGTTGTTCGCGTCGGCGGAGCCGAGCGCGCCGTACGGTCCCGCGCCGGGCTGTGCGGGGTCGGCGTAGGCCGCGCCGCGCCAGAGTGTGCCGCCGAGTGCGGCCGCGGAGGTGCCGATGACCGCTCCACGCAGAAAATTGCGACGTTCCACTGGACCGCTCCATGGGGGTGGGGTGGGCGTGAGGTGGCGTGCGCACGACAACCTAGTGCGACCGGGTGGCCACCGTCTGAACTTCGCGGCGCGTAGGTCGCGCGCCACGGCCAACACCCGGTGCCCGGCACCGGCGGGTCAGGCCGCCGAGCCGCCGTCGACGACGAGGTCGGTCCCCACCACCGACGCCGCGTCCGGCGAGGCCAGATACAGCACGGCCGCCGCCACCTCCTCGGTGGCCGACACCCGGCCGAGCGGCGACTCCTCCTTCATCCGGGCGGTCCGGTCGGCCGGGGTCTCGCCGGGCCGCAGCGACATCGTGGTGTCCGAGGCGCCGGGGCTGACGGCGTTGATCCGGACACCGTCCCGGATGTGGTCCAGGGCGGCGGCGCGGCTCAGCGTGGAGACGGCCGCCTTGGAGGTGAGATAGCCCGCCACGTTCGGGATGCGCATATGGGCGCCGAGGTTGGAGGAGACGTTGACGATGACGCCGCCGCCGTCGGCCCGCATCTGGGCGATCTCGGCCTGGAGGCAGTGCAGGACGCCCGTGACGTTGATGTCGAGCAGCGCCTGCCAGTCCTCGACGGGGAGGTCCGCGAGGGGCGCCCCGCCCCGGAAGATCCCCGCGTTGTTGACGGCGACGTCGAGCCGTCCGAAGCGCTCGACCGAGGTCCGTACGAGTGCCCGTACGTCCTCCGCGCGTGAGACGTCGGTGGTGACGACGAGCGAGTCGCGGCCCCGCGCCGCGAGCAGGGCCCGGGTCTCCTCCAGCGGCGCGGCGCCGCGCCCGGCGAGGACGAGCCTGGCGCCCTCGGCCGCGAACGCCACGGCGACGGCGCGGCCTATGCCGGAACCGGCGCCGGTGACGAGAACGGTCTTGTCGGTGAAGCGAGCGGACATGGATGGCTCCCTTGTGGGGTGGTGACGGTGTGTGCGGAGTGGTGGTCGTCGTGGTTCTTCGGTGGCGCGGGGCGGGGGTGGTCAGCGGGGGGCCGCCAGGGCTGCCGTGACGCACGAGAGCGCGACGAAGGCGCCCGCCGTCGCCGCGAGCGACACACCGTCGCTCCCGAGGGCCAGCAGCGCGGCGAACAGCACCGTCGGCCCCAGCTCCATGGCCGTGTTGAGGACACCGCCCGCCAGCCCCGTCTGCCGGTCGGGGACCCCGGCGGTCGCGAGCACCGCGGCCCCCGCGAAGGACGCGGCGGCGCCGGCCGGCAGCAGCACGAGGCCGGGCAGCAGCCCGTAGGCGTACGGCACGGAGCCCGCGCCCACGCCTGTCGCGCCCAGCAGCGCGAGCCCGGCCCCGCCCGTCGCCAGCCCGAGGACCGTGACGCGGGAGGCCCCGTACCGGGCGATCAGCGGCCCGGCGGCCCGCCCCGACACCAGCAGGGCGGCGGCGAACGGCGTGAACGCGGCCGAGGTCTCCAACGGCGAGTAGCCGCGCCCCTGCTGGAGATGGAGTGACAGCAGGACGAACGTCGTCGACGTGCCCGCCGCCGTCAGCGCGATGGCGGCGAGCCCCGTCGCCCGCCGCCGGTCGCGGACGAAGCGCGGCGGCAGCAGAGGGTCGCGGGCACGTCGCTCGGCGAAGAGGAACGCCGCGCCGAGCACGGCCCCGGCCGCCAGCGGTACGAGCACCGGGGAGGAGCCCCACGGGTGGGCGTCGGTGAGGACGAGTCCGTAGCTGGCCAGGACGGTCCCGCCGGTGGCGAGGACGGCACCCTGCAGATCCAGCGAGCGGTCCGCGCCGGGCGGGGTGGCGGGCAGCAGCCGGGGCGCCAGCGCCAGGGCGGCGCCCGCCACCAGGAGTGGTACGGCGAAGCTCCAGCGCCAGGACAGCAGGGCGGAGACGACGCCGGAGCCGAGGTTGCCCGCGGTGGCCCCGAGCACCGAGAGCCCGCCCCAGGTCGCCATGGCTCTGTCGTGGGCGGCGGGCTCGGCGAACACCGTACGCAGCACGTTCATCGCGGCGGGCGCGACCAGTGCCGCGCCGGCGCCCTGGGCGAAGCGGCCGGCGAGCAGTGCCTCGTATCCGGGCGCGAGCGGGGCACCGGCCGACGCGAGGGCGAAGACGAGCAGTCCGGCGGTGAGGGCGCGCCGTCCGCCGTAACGGTCGGCGAGCCGGCCGCCGAGGAGCAGCAGCCCGGCGAAGGTCAGTCCGTACGAGGCGCTGAGCAGGATCAGTTGGGACCGGTCGAGGGCGAACTCCCGCCCGATGGCGGGCAGGGGGACGGCGAGGGCGGCGAGCGTGAAGATCAGGGTGGCCTGGACCGTGCCGAGGAGCGCGAAGGCGGGGGCGGTCCGCACGGGCGCGGCCCCGTCGGCGCCGCGCGCCGCACTCGGGCCGGTGGTGCTCGCGGTCGTCATACCTTCCCCCGTTTTCTTGACCGATCGTTCTGTTATAAGGGCAGCCGAAAGCCGGCCCCCTGCGGGCCATGTGAGCGGTGTGACGTGCGGAACGCGCCGACCGGTGCGTTCCGGTGCGTCCCGGTGCGGGTGCGGGTGCGCTCGGTCGGGTGCGCTCGCTCGGGTGCGGGACGTCCGCCTGCGGTCGGTCCGCCGCGGTCAGTCCAGCAGGCTCAGCGCCTGCTCGGCCGCGTCCCGTACCCGCGCCGGGTCCTGCGAGTTCTTGCCGACCACCCGTATGCCCTGCATCAGTACGAGCAGCATCCGCGCCAGCGCGCGCGGATCGCGGTCCCGGGGCAGCTCCCCCTGGTTCCGCGCCCGGACCAGGGCCGCGTGCATCAGCGTCTCGATGTGCTGCCAGCTCAGCTCGACCCGGCGGGCCGCCTCCCGGTCGTGCGGCCCGAGTTCGGCGGCCGTGTTGGTCACGAAGCAGCCCTTCTCCCGCCCCGGCTCGGCGGCGGCCTCGGCGGCGAACCCCCGTACCACGTCCCGTACCGCGGGCAGCGCGGCGCCCGGCCTCGACAGGGCGTCGAGCAGTGGCGGGTCGTGCGACTCCCCGTACCGGTCGAGCGCCTTCAGATACAGCTCGTGCTTGTTGCCGAACGTCGCGTAGATGCTGGCGCGCCCGATGCCGAGGTGCTCGACGAGGTCCGCCATCGACGTCGCCCCGTAGCCGCGCCGCCAGAACAGCTCAAGTGCCGACTGGAGCGCGGCGTCCGGATCGAATTCCTTGGTCCTGGCCACGCCCGAACTCTAGGCCTATTCAGAACGATCGGTCAATATTGAGTCGGTGAGGCGTGAGGCATAGACCGTCACCGCCACCGAGTCGTCGTCCAGACACCGCCCGGTCTCCAGGTCGAAGCACTGCTTGAGCAGCGGTGACGCCACGAAGACGCGGCCGTCCCTGGTGCCGGTCAGCCCCCGCGACAGCACCTGGGCGCCGGAGTACGGGTCGCGGTTGTCGATCGCGTAGCTGCGGCCCGCCCGGTCCAGGAAGAGCGCGGCCTGCCGGCCGTCCGGCAGCAGCGCGGCCACCCCACGGCCCGGAATCAGCGCGGACCGCTCGCAGATCGGCAACCAGACGTCGCCGAGCCGCAGTTGAAGGACGGGGCGCCGGCCCGGGCGTGCCCGCCCGGTACCGGTCGTCGGTGTCATCGTCGTCGTCGGGTTCATCGGGCGGAGACCCCCTCCAGCGTCAGGAACGTCAGATCCGGCTTCATCTGGTCGCGCTCCGGCACGAACCGCACCGTCGGATCCGGCGCGTCCGGCGCGTTGACGAAGGAGACGAAACGGCGCAGCCGCTCCGGGTCCTCCAGCGTCTCGGCCCACTCGTCGCGGTAGCCGGTCACATGGTCGGCCATCAGCCTCTCCAGCTCGTCGCAGAGCCCCAGCGAGTCGTTCACCACCACGTCCCGCACATGGTCCAGGCCGCCCTCGATCCGGCCCAGCCACGCCGAGGTGCGCTCCAGCCGGTCGGCGGTACGGATGTAGAACATCAGGAAGCGGTCGATCAGCCGCACCAGCGACTCGTCGTCCAGATCCCGCGCCAGCAGATCCGCGTGGCGCGGCTCGGCGCCCCCGTTGCCGCCCACATAGAGGTTCCAGCCCTCCGCCGTGGCGATGACCCCGAAGTCCTTGCCGCGCGCCTCCGCGCACTCCCGGGCGCACCCCGAGACGGCCGACTTGAGTTTGTGCGGCGCGCGCAGCCCCCGGTAGCGCAGCTCCAGATCGATGGCCATCCGCACCGAGTCCTGCACCCCGTAACGGCACCACGTCCGGCCGACACAGGACTTCACCGTGCGCAGAGCCTTGCCGTACGCGTGCCCCGACTCGAAGCCCGCCGCCACCAACCGCGCCCAGATACGCGGCAGTTGATCGACCCGCGCGCCGAACAGATCGATGCGCTGGCCACCGGTGATCTTCGTGTACAGCCCGAAGTCCCGGGCCACCTCGCCGATCACGATCAGTCTCTCCGGTGTGATCTCGCCGCCGGGGATGCGCGGCACGATCGAATACGAGCCGTTGCGCTGCAAGTTGGCGAGGAAGTGGTCGTTCGTGTCCTGGAGCGCGGCCTGTTCGCCGTCCAGGACATGGCCGCTCAGCCCCAGCGTCGGCGCGAGCGAGGCGATGATCGAGGCGACGGCCGGCTTGCAGATCTCGCAGCCGTCGCCGCCGCGCGCGCCCTCGCGGCCGTGCGAGTCGAGCAGCGAGGCGTACGAGGTCACCCGCAGGGTCCGCACGATCTCGTACAACTCGCCGCGCGTGTGAGGGAAGCAGCCGCACAGTCCGCCGTCACCCGCCGTGGGCAGGAGCCGGCCGATCACCTTCACACAACTGCCGCAGCCCGTACCGGCCTTGGTGGACCTCTTCACCTCGGGCAGCGTCGCGCAGGCGGTGATCGCGCCCTTCGTCACATGGTGGCAGCTGCAGATCACGGCGCTGTCGGGCAGCGACGCCGGACCGAGCGCGGCCGGTGTCCCGGCCCCCGGCGGCAGGACGAGCTGTTCCGGCGGTACGGGCGGTACGGAGCCGGTCAGCGGGCGCAGCATCCCGTACGCGTCGGCGTCACCCACCAACACCCCGCCGAGCAGCGTGCCGTCCGCGCCGACGACGACCTTCTTGTAGACCCCCGAGCGGGAGTCCGCGTACACGACGTCGAGGCAGCCGGGGGAGGCGCCGTGCGCGTCACCGAACGACGCCACGTCCACCCCCAGCAGCTTGAGCTTCGTGGACAGATCGGCCCCGGTGAACTCACGCGCGCCCTCGGTGACCTCGGCGATCGCGTCCGCCGCCGTCCGCGCCATCTCGTAGCCCGGCGCCACCAGCCCGTACACCCTCCCGTCCGCCGTGAGCGCGCACTCGCCGATGGCGAAGATCCGCGGGTCGGACGTACGGCACCGTCCGTCCACCGCGACACCGCCCCGCTCGCCGACCCGCAGCCCCGCCTCGCGCGCCAGCCGGTCCCGGGGCCGTACGCCCGCCGAGAAGACCACGAGATCGGTCTCCAGGACCGAACCGTCGGACAGCGCCATACCGGTGACCGCGCCCGCCGCGTCCGTCAGCACCTCCTGTGTGCCGACGCCGGTGTGGACGGTCAGCCCCATGCCCTCGATCGTGCGCAGCAGGGCCGCCCCGCCGCCGTCGTCCACCTGGACGGGCATCAGGCGCGGTGCGAACTCCACGATGTGGGTGTCGAGTTCGAGGCCCTGCAACGCGCCCGCCGCCTCCAGGCCGAGCAGGCCGCCGCCCACCACGGTGCCGGTCCCGGCCTTCTTCGCGTACTCCTCGATCGCGAGCAGGTCCTCGATCGTGCGGTAGACGAAACAGCCGGTCGCGTCCTTGCCCGGCACGGGCGGCAGATACGGGTACGAGCCGGTCGCCAGCACGAGCGTGTCGTACGTGAACGTCAGCCCGGCGCGCGAGGTGACCGTGCGGGAGGAGCGGTCGACGGTCTCGGCCGGGGCGTCCAGATACAGCTCGATCCCGTGCCGGGCCATGAAACCGGGCTCGACCAGGGAGAGTTCGGCGGGCGTGCGGCCGGAGAAGTACGAGGTCAGCCCGACCCGGTCGTAGGCGGGGCGCGGCTCCTCGCAGAGGACCACGATCCGCGCCCGGCCGGTCGTGCCGTGCTCGGCGAGGGCTTCCAGGAACCGCTGGCCGACCATGCCGTGGCCGACGACCACGATGGTGGGGCGGGACGTTGTGTCGGGCATCTCAGCAGCCTCCGTCGGAAGTGAGCAGATGGAGCGGCGGGCCGGTGGGCGGCAGCGGTTCGTCGTCCTCCCAGGTGCGGGCGAGCGCGCCGACCGCGGTCAGGTCGCCGAGGAGCACCCCGCCGACGAGCCGGTCGCCGCGGACGACGACCTTGCGGTAGGCGCCGCGGGTGGCATCGGTCAACTGGACGACGTCGTCGCCCGGCAGGGGCGTCGTCTCGCCGAAGGCGGCGAGGTCGAGCGGGAGCGGGCCTTCGGGCGCGCGCTCGCCGAGGGCGGTGAGGGTGAGGCGGGTCAGTGAGCGGGTGCCGGTGTAGCGCGGTCCGGGGGCCTCGGCGCCGGGGTCCGCCGTGAGCAGCCGGGCCAGTACGTCGGCCTGTTCCAGCGCGGCGCCCGCGAGTCCGTACGAGCGGCCGCGGTGCTCCGCGCAGTCGCCGATCGCGTGGATGTACGGGTCCGAGGTCCGCAGCTCGTCGTCCACGACGACGCCGCGCCCGACATCGAGCCCGGCGGCCTGGGCGAGACCGGTACGGGGGCGTACACCGCAGGCCAGGACGGCGAGTTCGGCTTCGAGCAGGAAGCCGTCGGCGAGTTCGACGGCCGCCACCCCGGCGCCGTCGTCGGTGCGGACGACCCCGCGTACGCGGCACTCCGTGTGGACCTCCACACCCCACGACTCCAGCCGGGCCCTCAGCAACAGCGAGCCAGCGCGGTCGAGTTGACGTTCCATCAGGTACTCGCCCTGCTGTGCGAGCACGACCCGCGCGCCCCGGTCGGCCAGCGCGCGTGCCGCGGAGACCCCGAGCAGCCCGCCGCCCACGACGACGGCCCGGGCCCCCGGCCGTACCGCCGCCGACAGGGCCAGACAGTCGTCCATGGTCCGGAAGGCGTGCACCCCCTCCGGCAGCCGGTGGCGATCCGGGCCCCGGAGCCCGCGCAGCGGCGGCAGGACGGGGTTCGAGCCGGTCGCCAGCACCAGCCGGTCGTACGGGACGACACCCCCGTCGTCGCACCGCACACTCCGGCCGGCGCGGTCGATCCGCACCGCCCGGACACCGCGCCGCTCGGTGCCGGGCACCGGCGGCAGGGCGATCACCTCGGGGGCGTAGCGCCCGGCGAGTACGTCCGCCAGCAGCACGCGGTTGTACGGCGCGTGGCTCTCCTCGCCGAGCAGGGTGACCCTCGTCGCGGGGGAAGAGGAAGGGGAAGGGGAAGGGGAGGCGGCGAGGCGCTGGGCCAGCCGTACCCCGGCCGTGCCCCCGCCGATCACCACGATCTTCGTCGCCCCACCGTCAGCAGCCATGCCCGCAGACTGCGCGGCCGGTGTTACCCGGCGGCACCACCGCTGTTTCCCGCTCGGAACACTGCCCTCAGCACGGGCCCGTGCCGGATGTGAGGCCGGACGGGCCCGGGGCGTACCCGTACCCGCCAACATGGCGTGGCCCCCGCGCAGGTATGCGCGGACGTGGCGTACGCCACCTCCACCGATATCGGTGTGAGGGACAACGACCCTGTCCCATAGGCTCGCGATCATGCCCGACATATCGCTGACCACGCTCATCGTCCTCTGCCTCGCGGCAGCCGCCGCGGGCTGGATCGACGCCGTGGTCGGCGGCGGCGGACTGCTGCTCCTGCCCGCGATGCTGCTCGGTCTGCCGCACGTCCCCGCCGCGCACATCCTCGGTACGAACAAGGCCGTGGCGATCGTCGGCACCAGCGGCGCCGCCGTGACCTATCTGCGCAAGGCGCCGGTGGATGTGAGGAGCGCCGTACGGATCGGGCTGATGGCGCTCGCGGGCTCCATGGCCGGGGCGTTCTTCGCCGCCGGGATCAGCAGCGACGTCCTGCGCCCCGTGATCATGGTCGTGCTGCTCGCCGTCGCCGCCTTCGTGATGCTGCGCCCCTCGTTCGGCACGGCGCGGACGGGAGAGCCCCCGACCCGGGGCCGGCACCTCACCGCGATCGTCCTCGTCGGCGGCGGGATCGGCTTCTACGACGGGCTGTTCGGTCCCGGCACGGGCACGTTCCTCGTACTGGCGCTGACCGCCGTGCTCCACCTCGACCTGGTCACGGCCTCCGCCACCGCCAAGATCGTCAACGTCTGCACCAACGGCGGGGCGCTCGCGATGTTCGCCCACCAGGGCACCGTGATGTGGCGACTGGCCGCGCTGATGGCGGTGTTCAACCTGGCGGGCGGGATGTTCGGCGCCCGGACGGCGCTCAGGAAGGGCAGCGAGTTCGTCCGCGGTGTGCTGCTCGTCGTGGTGTTCTCGCTGGTCGCGAAGCTCGCCTTCGACCAGTGGACGGCCTGAGCACCACACCTGCCGGCGCACGCCTGAGCGCCACACGTACCGCCGCACGCCTCAGCGGGGCCCCCGGACACCGATGAGATGGGCGTACGTCACGACGTTGCCCCGGTAGCCGGTCTTCTCGGAGAATCCGCCGCCACAGGTGATCACCCGAAGCTCGGCCCGGTCGGCCTTCCCGTAGACCTTCCGGTCGGGGAAGTCCTCGTTGTCGTACACCTCGACCGCGTCGACCGTGAAGACGCCGGTGCGCCCGTCCTCGCGGGTGACCTCGATCCGCTGTCCCTTCACCAGGGTGCCCAGACTGTAGAAGACGGCCGGGCCGCGCGCGTTGTCCACATGGCCCGCGAGGATGGCGGTGCCCTTGGCGCCCGGGGTGGTGCCGCGCTCGTACCAGCCCGCCGCATCACCGTTCTCGGCCGGCGGCACGTCCAGGCCGCCGTCCTTCGCCAGCCCCAGCCGGATGACGGGCGCGTCGACGCCGATCCCGGGTATGCGAAGCCGTACGGGCGAGGAGGCCGGCATCGGGTCGGCGGCGGCGTCCGTGTGGAAGCCGGGCCCGGCGGCGAACGCCTGGGCGGCCGAGGGGATCGGCGGGGTGATGTTCCGGGAGCCGTTCTGGACGAGCCACACCCCGGCGCACGCGGCGCCCGCCAGCAGCCAGGCCTTGCCTCTGGCGTTCATCGACCGGCCCTCGCGCACATGGGTCCTCCGGAAGTCGTTCCCCCGCCCCCGGCAGCGATGAGCATGACGGAGGCGGGGGCCACGGCGGTCACGGGAGCGGTGGAGGCCGCGGCCCGTCAGCTGTCCTGCGCGCCGCTCGCCCGGCGGCGCAGGAGCCGGGTCCCGCCGACGGCGGCCGCGGCCAGCAAGGCCGCACCCGCCGCGATCTGGGTGGTGTCGGGCCCGACGCTGCCGCCGACCCCCGTCTTCACATGGCCGGACGGCTGATGCCGGACGTGGTGCTCGACGGTCAGAGCGCCACGCGCCTCCCGGCCGTTCTCGCAGCGTACGAAGATGCCGTAGCCGCCGGCCCGGGTGTTCTCGGGCACCCGGAACTGTCCGACGGCGATGTCCTTGTAGTCGCCCGGCCGCAGAAGGAACTCTCCCGCGCTGAGGGAACTCGCGTCGCCCCTGCCGTGGCCGTTCTTCCCGCACGCGGTGGTGTTGACGGTGACGGTTCCGCCGGGCGCGGAGGTCGAGGGGTACAGGTCCAGCTCACCCCGGTCGCCCGCGGACGCGCCGGTGGCGCCCCCGAGACAGACTCCGAAGGAGAAGGCCACCAGCGCGGTACCGGTCAGCAGGCGGGCGGTGGTGCGCATGGTGTCCTCCGGGGCGGCGCGGTTCTCGTCTCTTCCGAGGTAAGGCGCCGCCCGCCGCGCACGCCTGCTGATGGAGGATCAGATTGACTCCGTCCGTGCGGCGTGTCCCGCTTGCCTGCCGGAGTTTCAGCAGGTCAGAGCCGTGCGGCCGGGAGTGGGACACGCCGGGTCGGCCGTCGTGCCGAATGGGTGAGATCCTGCGGCGTGGTGCCGTCGGCCGCTCAGATCGCGTCCCACTCCACCGATTCGTACGCCGCCCTCACCGTGGCCATCAGCTCCCGGTCGACCGTGAACTCCACGTCGTCGATCCGGCCCACGGGGGCGAAGCCTTGAGAGTTCGTGAGGAACGCCGACGCGTACGAGGGCAGGTCGGCCAGCGTCACCGGCCGCCGTACGGAGGGCAGCCGGGGCTCCAGCAGCGCCATCGTGATCCCCAGCAGCGAGGGCGCCTTTGGCCAGACCACGGACGTGCCGTCCCAGAACGCGACGTTGGTGATGGCCCCCTCCGTCACCAGCCCGCCGGGCGCGGTCAGCAGCGCCTCGTCGAAGCCCGCGCGCTCGGCGGCCAACAGATAGTGGGTCTGTCCGAAACCGCCCAGATGCTTGATGTGGGGGACCGGGCGGGCGTACGGCACGGACATCAGGCCGTGCGGCCGGTCGGCCTTGGTCTGCGGCGGCCTGACGGTGACCATCACCCGCGCCTGCGTCTCGCCGTCCGGCCAGTGCACATAGACACGGGCGGAGGCGTCGGTGATCTCACCGAGCGCGTGCCGGAGCAGGTCCCGTACACGCTCCCCGTCCAGGCCCGCGCCGAACAGTTCACGGGTGGCCGAATCGAGCCGGGCGAGATGGAGATCCCGTCCCCGGACCCGGCCGCCCCTGATCTGCATCGCGGTGAAGTGCCCGTAGTTGTTGAGCGCGGGAACCCGCAGCGCGGCCTCCGTCGCGGGCGCGCCGTTGACCTCGACAATCTCGAAAGCTGCCATGGGCCCCACCGTATGACCGCTCACTCCTCGATCAGTCTGCGGGGTCCGGCGCCGTGCGAGGCCAACTCGTCGCCGGGGTTGGACAGGGCGCAGCGCTCCAGCGAGAGACAGCCGCAGCCGATGCAGTCGGCGAGGTTGTCACGCAGCCGCTGGAGGGTGCGGATCCTGTCCTCCAGATGCCTGTTCCAGCACTCCGAGATCCGGGCCCAGTCCGCCTCCGTCGGTGTGCTCCGCGCCGGCAGCAGGGCGAGCACGTCGCGGATCATGGCGAGGGGGATGCCGAGCCGCTGCGAGGTGCGGATGAAGGCGACACGCCGGAGGGTGTCGCGGCTGTAGCGGCGCTGGTTCCCGGAGGTGCGGCGGCTGGTGATCAGACCCTCGCGCTCGTAGAAACGGAGGGCGGAGGGGGCGACGCCACTGCGTTCGGCCAGTTCGCCGACGGTGGCTTCCTTGGCGTTCCAGGCGAGTTGGGACATGCCCGAGAGCGTAGCTTGACCTGAACCTTGGTTCAGGTACCAGGCTCGACGCATGGACACCACCACGCTCGACGCCGAGACCGAAGCTCCTCCGAAAGCCGCCGAGACCGCACCGGAATCCCCGGCGCCCCTCAGGCTCGCCGTGATCCTGGGCAGCAACCGCCATGGGCGGTTCGGGCCGGTCGTCTCCGACTGGTTCGTCTCCCGGGCGGCGGACCGCCCCGACTTCACCGTCGACCTGATCGACCTCGCCGACTCCGAGCTGCCGACCGCCCTCTCCTTCAAACCGTCCGCCCCGGTCCGCGACCAGCTCGCCCGGATCACCCACCGGCTGGCCGAGGCGGACGCGTTCGTCGTCATCACCCCCGAGTACAACCACTCCTACCCCGCGTCGCTCAAGGCCCTGATCGACTGGCACTTCCGGGAGTGGCAGGCCAAGCCGGTCGGGTTCGTCTCCTACGGCGGGATCTCCGGGGGCCTGCGCGCCGTGGAGCATCTGCGCCAGGTCTTCGCCGAACTGCACGCCGTGTCCGTACGCGACACGGTCTCCTTCCACAACGCCGGCGCGCTCTTCGACGACGACGGCAGACACCGTGAACCGGCCGGCGCCGACGCGGCGGCGGCCTCCATGCTCGACCAGCTCGCGTGGTGGGGCCTGGCCCTGCGGGACGCCAAGTCGACGCGTTCGTACGCGGGTTGACGGAGGCCTGAGCGATCCTGGGAGCCCGTCCGAATGAAGGAGCCACGCACATGACCGGAACCGAGTTCCTGACCGTACTCACCACGACCGACAGCGCCACGAAGGCGGAGGCCCTGGCCCGGGGCGCGGTGGAGGCGAGGCTCGCGGCATGCGCCCAGATCTCGGCGCCGGTCATGTCCGTGTACCACTGGCAGGGCGAGATCGAGACGGCCGAGGAGTGGCAGGTGCTCTTCAAGACGACGGCGGCCTGTTACGAGGCACTTGAGGCCCGTCTGACGGAGGCGCACGACTACGACACACCGGAGATCCTGGCTGTTCCGGTGGTACGGGGGAACGCGCCGTACCTCGCGTGGCTGAGGGCCGAGACGGCGGAGCGCCCGTAGGTCCGGCCGGGTCAGCCCGCGAGCTGCTTGCGCAGGGTGTCCGCGTCGTGGACGGCGGACATGTGGAGGAACCTGCCCTCGCGGACCCGGTAGACGGCGTACTCGACGATCTCGAACCGCCCTCCGCTGGGGGGCACTCCGAGCCATTCCTCGGTGGGGGTACCGGTGTTGAGCAGTCGGGCGGCGAGGCTCTCGCCGTTCACGGCGATCTCCTGGGTCTCCCAGTGGAAGTCGGGGACCGCGTCGGTGATGCTGTGCAGCTGGGCGACGAGGGCCGCGCGGGAGCTGGGCTCGCTGTGCATGACGATGGACTCGTGGACGAACTCGTCCATGCGGTGGAACTCGTGCGCGTTGAGCGCCTCGATGTAACGCCCGTAGAACTCGCGCAGGTTGGTGTCGGACATGGCTGCCCCTCTCTCGCCCCGCATGCCGGGGCTGTACTCGGACGGTGGTGAGGTGAGCCGGCGAACGCCGTCGGCATTTTTCTGTATCGTGGAATCCAAAATTTGGGCGGACGGATACCCGCCACGGCCGGGGTGCCCGTCCTCAGCCGAGGAGTGAGTGCAGGCCGTTGAGCGCGATCTGCCGCAGCAGTCCGGGCTCGACCCCGGACTGTGCGGTCACGCGCAGCCCGGAGATGACCGTCGCGACCAGCAGGGCTCCCTCGCGCGGGTCGGCATCCGCCCGGACGCTGCCGTCGAGACGCCCGCCCTGGATCACTCCCTCCAGGAGGTCCACCAGCTCGCGCTGGTCCCGGTCGAGGATGCGGGCCACGCGCTCGTCCCGCTCGCGCAGGCCCGGGGTCATCCTGCTGTGCACGACCATGCATCCGGCCGCGTGCCCCTGCTCGCGCGCCGCGCGTTCCTCCTCGACGACGCCCTCCATGAGGGCGCGGAGCCGCTCGGCCCCACTGGGCGGGGCGTCGGCGAGCACCTGCGCCCGGCGTTCGCGGAACACCGTCACGTACCTCTCCAGGGCTCGGACGAACAGCTCCTCCTTGGAGGTGAAGGCGTTGTACAGGCTGCTGCGCCGCACGCCCGCGGCCTCGCAGAGCTGCTCCGTCGAGGTGTCGGCGAAGCCGTGCAGCCGGAACTCGGCCGCCGCCGCGTCGAGCACGGCGGTCTCGTCGAAGGATCGTGGCCTACCCATGGGGGAGATGATAACAGATTCTGGATTCAGTAATCCAGAACTGGCCGCGCTCTCCGACCGCGTCGGCCGGACGCCGGATGTCACACCGGATCTCGTGCCGGACCCCGCGCCGGATCTCTTCCCCCGGATCTCATGCCCGTTCGACGCGGACCGCGCAGACCTTGAACTCCGGCATCCCGGACGTCGGGTCGAGCGCCGGGTTCGTCAGATTGTTCGCGCGGCCCTCGCCCGGCCAGTGGAACGGCATGAAGACCGTGTCCGCGCGGATCGCCGTGGTGATCCGGGCCGGCGCGACCGCCCGGCCGCGCCGGGAGACCACGGCGAGCCGGTCGCCCTCCGCCGCCCCGACGCGCGCGGCGAGTCGCGGGTGCAGTTCGACGAAGGGGCCCGGCGCGGCGGCGTTCAGTTCGGGTACGCGCCGGGTCTGGGCACCCGACTGGTACTGCGAGACGACCCGCCCCGTCGTGAGCAGCACCGGATACTCCGCGTCCGTCTCCTCGGCGGCCGGCCGGTGGACGACGGGTACGAAACGGGCCCGCCCGTCGTCGGTCGCGAACCGGTCGAGGAAGAGCCTCGGCGTCCCCGCCTCCACATCGCTTTCCGCCCCCACGTCGCTTCCCGCGGCCTCGCCGTCCCCCGGGCACGGCCAGAACACCCCGTCCTCCGCCACGATCCGCCGGTAGGTGATCCCCGAGTAGTCCGCCGGGCCGCCCGCCGAGGCCCTGCGCAGTTCGTCGAAGACCTCCTCCGGATCGGCCGGAAAACCCTTCTCGTGGCCCAGCAGCCCCGCCAGTCCGTGCAGCACCTGGAGATCGGTCCGTACCCCGGGCGGCGGGGTGAGCGCGCGCCGCCGCAGGAGCACCCGCCCCTCCAGGTTCGTCGTGGTCCCGGTCTCCTCCGCCCACTGCGCCACCGGCAGCACCACATCCGCGAGCGCCGCCGTCTCCGAGAGCACCACGTCCGCCACGGCCAGGAAGTCCAGCGACCGCAGCCGCCCCTCGATGTGCGCGGCGCGCGGCGCCGAGACGACCGGGTTCGAGCCCATCAGCAGCAGCGCCCGCACGTCACCGCCGAGCGCGTCGAGCAGTTCGTACGCGCTGCGCCCCGGCCCCGGCAGCGTGTCGGGGTCCACGCCCCACACCCGGGCCACATGCTCCCGCGCGGCAGGGTCGGTCAGCTTCCGGTAGCCCGGCAACTGGTCGGCCTTCTGGCCGTGTTCACGCCCGCCCTGCCCATTGCCCTGACCGGTGAGACAGCCGTAGCCGGACAGCGGCCGGCCCGCCCGCCCCGTCGCGAGACAGAGGTTGATCCAGGCCCCCACCGTGTCCGTGCCCTTGGAGTGCTGCTCGGGCCCGCGCGCCGTGAGCACCATGCTCGTCGGCGCGTCGCAGAACAGGCCGACGGCCTCGCGCAGTTGCGGCACGGGCACCCCGGTGATCCGTTCGACATGCTCCGGCCAGTGCGCCATCGCCGCCGCCCTGGCCTCCGGCCAGCCGGCCGTACGCTCCCGTACGAACGCCTCGTCCGTGCGGCCCCCCGCCACCACCAGGTGCAACAGGCCCAGCGCCAGCGCCAGATCCGTACCGGGCCGGGGCGCCAGATGGAGATCCGCCTGTTCGGCCGTCCTGGTCCTGCGCGGGTCGACGACGATCAACGTGCCGCCGTTCTCGCGCAGTTCGGTCAGATAGCGCAGAGCCGGCGGCATCGTCTCGGCCAGATTCGAACCGACCAGCACGACGCACCCCGTCCGCGCGATGTCCGCCAGCGGGAACGGCAGCCCCCGGTCGAGCCCGAACGCCCTCTGGTGCGCGGCGGCGGCCGACGACATGCAGAAACGCCCGTTGTAGTCGATCTGTGAGGTCCCGAGCACGACACGCGCGAACTTGCCCAGCGCGTACGCCTTCTCGTTCGTCAGCCCGCCGCCGCCGAAGACGCCCACCGCGTCCGGCCCCCGGTCCGCCCGTGTCCGCCTCAGCCCGTCGGCGACCGCGCCGAGGGCCTCGTCCCAGGTGGCGGGTTCGAGCGCGCCGCTCCCCGGCCGTCGGACGAGCGGTTCGGTGAGACGTACCCCTGACGACAGCACGGCCGGGGCCGTACGCCCCTTGCCGCACAGCGCGCCCCGGTTGACGGGGAAGTCGGCGCGCTCGACCACCTCGACGGCCGGGTCCCCGTCCTCCGTACGCCGCAGGCTCATCCCGCACTGCAACGCGCAGTACGGACAGTGGGTCGGGACAGCGGCATCGGTCATGGCGCCAGCGTGCGTTCCGGGTGTTACGGCCCCGGCCGTACGCGGTTACGCCCCCGACACGCGCGCCTCCCGTCCGTCCGCCCCGCGCTGTGAGGGCGCCTGCGAGCGGCCCGTCACGACCGGGCGGGCGGGCTCGGCTCAGGGCCGGCCGCCGCCCGCCAGCGCCTCGCTCACCCCGGTCTCGACCGGACCGAGGAAGTGCGGATCGGGCCGGGTCACCGCGTCCAGTGCCGCCTTCCCCGCCGCCGCCAACTCCCGCACCCCGCCGTAGTACCAGGTCACGTCGTGCCGCTCGGCGACCCCGACGCCGTACGAGTCGACGCCCGCCGCCCGGCAGAGCGCGACCGCGCGCCGTACATGGAAGCCCTGCGTCACCAGCACCGCCCGCTCCACCCCGAAGATCTTCTTCGCCCGGACGCAGGAGTCCCAGGTGTCGAAGCCCGCGTAGTCGCTGACTATCCGGTCGTCCGGCACCCCACGCGCCGTCAGATACGTCCGCATGGCGTCCGGCTCGTCGTACTCCTCCCGGCTGTTGTCACCGGTGACCAGGACGACCTTCACCTTGCCTCGCTCGTACAGCTCGACGGCCGCGTCGAGCCGGTGCGCCAGATACGGTGTCGGCGCCTCGCCGCGCAGCCCGGCCCCGAACACGACGGCGACCTCGTGCTCCGGCACATCCGCGACCGTACGGACATGGGCATCTGCCGTCGCGTACATCCACGTCGAGGGCGTCAGCCCCACCACACACCCGAGCATCACGGCCTGCACGGCGAGCCGCCGCCCCCGTCGCGTCCTCGGCATCCGCGGCCGTGGCACGCGCAGCCGTGGCACGCGCACCCTCGGCATCCGCAGCCGTGGCATCTTCGGCGTGAACATGAGCCCCCGTCATCCGTTCCGTACGGTCCGGCTCCCGGCCCGCACCCGTACCCCGTTAGACGTCCGGCGCCGCCGAAGAGTTCGCAGCGCCCCCCTCGCACCTGTGAGGACCCCGAAAACCTCCGCGACACACCCCGCAACCACCCGGCAACGTCAGCCCCGCAGGATCGGCCCATGGACGAGCCCTCCGGCCCCGCCGCCGCCCCCACCCTTGTCGTCGTCGCCCACGGCAGCCGTGACCCACGCGCCCTGCGCACCGTCAGGGCCCTGCTGCGACAGATCGAGGAGCGGCGGCCCGGTATCGCCGTCCGGCTCGGGCACATCGAGATCGAGCGCCCGTCTCTGGCCGAGACGCTCGCCTCCTTGGGAAGCGGCCGGGCCGTACTCGTACCCCTGCTGCTCGGCCCCGGCCACCACGTCACCCACGACCTGCCGCGCGCCGCCGCCTCCGCGCCCCGGCTCCGGACCACGATCGCCGCGCCCCTCGGCCCGCACCCGCTGCTGGTCGAGACCCTGCGGGCGCGCCTCGTGGAGGCCGGCTGGCGAGACGAACCGCACCGCGCTCACGACAGCGGAGTCGTCCTCGCCGCCGCCGGATCGCGCGACCCGCGCTCGGCCGCCGCAGCACGCCGGACGGCGGAGCTGCTGAGCGCCCGCCTCGGCGGGGTGCCGGTCGTCCCCGCGTACGCCTCGGCCGCCGCCCCCACCGTCCCCGACGCCGTAAGGGAGCTGATCGCGCGGGGGCGGACCCGCGTCGCGCTCGCGTCGTACTTCACCGCGCCCGGCCACTTCGCCACCCGCGCGGCGGCCCATGCCCCCTGGATCACCGCCGCCCCGCTCGGCGCCCACCCGCAGCTGGCCCGCCTCCTGCTCCACCGCTACGACGAGGCGCGCTCTCGCCTCGCCGCCCCGCCGGTTACCTTCGGTGCATGGAAGGCATCCCCGCACCTCACGACCGCAGTCCCGACAGCGTCTACCAGCCGGCGGACCACGAGCGCTACTCGGCCGAGCCCGACAAGCGTCCCGGCCGCACCGCCTTCCAGCGCGACCGCGCGCGTGTCCTGCACTCCTCCGCCCTGCGCCGGCTCGCCGGCAAGACCCAGGTCGTGACCCCCGGCTCACAGAGCCAGGAGTGGGACGCCAGCCCGCGCACCCGGCTGACCCACTCCCTGGAGTGCGCCCAGGTCGGCCGTGAACTCGGCGCCGCGCTCGGCTGCGACCCTGATCTCGTCGAGACGGCGTGCCTCTCGCACGACATGGGCCATCCGCCCTTCGGCCACAACGGCGAACAGGTCCTCAACGACTTCGCGAAGGACTGCGGCGGCTTCGAGGGCAACGCCCAGTCGCTGCGGCTGCTCACCCGAATCGAGCCGAAGCGTTTCGTCCGCGCCGACTCGGTCTCCGCCGCGCTCACCGCGCCGCACGCCGAGGCGGCCGTCGAGGCGGAGGCCGATACCGACGGCGGCGCCCGTCTCATCAGCGTCGGCCTCAACCTCACCCGCGCCGTCCTCGACGCCGCGACCAAGTACCCCTGGCCGCAGGGCGCCCACCCCACCGACCCGGGCTCGGTGAAGTTCGGCGTGTACGAGGACGACCTGCCGGTCTTCGCCTGGGCCAGGCGCGGCGCACCGCCGAACCGCACCTGCTTCGAGGCGCAGGTGATGGACTGGTCCGACGATGTCGCCTACTCGGTGCACGACTTCGAGGACGGCCTGCACGCCGGCCATGTCGACCCGAGGACGCTTCTCTCCGAGTCCGAGCGCGCGGAGATCTGGGCGGTCGCCATCGGCCGCTACGTACCGCACGGAACCGACCCGGCGCAGCTGGCCGACGCGCTCGACCGGCTCATGGTCCAGGAGTGGTGGCCGCACGGGTACGACGGGACGGCCGTCGCCCAGGCCAGGCTCAAGGACGCCACCAGCCAGCTCATCGGCCGGTTCTGTCTCGCGGCGGAGAGCGCCACCCGGGCGGAGTACGGTACGGGGCCGCTCAGCAGGTACGGCGCCTCGCTGGTCGTGCCGCGCGAGGCGCGCGACGAGTGCGCCGTACTGAAAGCCGTCGCCCACCGCTATGTGATGCAGCGCGCCGACCAGGAATCCCTCCGCGCGGACCAGCGCATCGTCCTCTCCGAACTCGCCCGGACGCTGACCGCCCGCGCGCCCGACGGGCTGGACCCGCAGTTCCGCGCGCTCTTCGACACGGCGCCCGACGACCGCGCCCGCAAGCGGGTGATCGTCGATCAGATCGCCTCGCTCACGGACGCGGCGGCGCGCTCCCTGCACACGGCGCTCACCGGCCGTACATGAGGACGCCCTGAGACACGCGCCAGGGATACGCGCCCGGGGAACACGCCTGACGACCTACGTGACGACGTACATGAGGGACGCACCTGAACACCGCCCCACCTGCCGCGACCTGGGCCCCCGCACCACCCACCACGCAGGGGCATCGCACGCCCTCCTCGGGTACGCGCATCACGCACCCGTCATATTCAGCCAACGGCCGAAGCGGGCCGAGCCGCCACGCGCTGGGGTGACGCGTGTAGCAAGGTAGCCACATCAAGCCGGAACCATGCCCGTGGAGCCTCCCCTCTTTCGCCATCACGCTCCGTGCGGGACGCTCACAGATGGCGGCAGCGTAACGAGGAGGCATCAAGTGGTCGACGCACATCGGACTTTCGTCATCGTCGGCGGTGGGCTGGCCGGGGCGAAAGCCGCGGAAACCCTCCGTTCCGACGGATTCGCCGGCCGAGTGATCATCATCGGGGACGAGGGAGACCACCCCTACGAACGCCCCCCGCTGTCGAAAGGCTTCCTGACCGGCAAGGAGGAGCGCGACAGCGTCTTCGTCCACGAACCCGCCTGGTACGCCCAGCACCAGGTGGAGCTCCACCTCGGCCAGACGGTCACCGAGATCGACCGCGACACCCGCTGCGTCCACCTCGGCGACGGCACCTCCGTGCGCTACGACAAGCTGCTCCTCACCACCGGCTCCGAACCCCGCCGCCTCGACATCCCCGGCACCGATCTCGCCGGTGTCCACCATCTGCGCCGGCTCGCCCACGCCGACCGGCTGCGCCAGGTCCTCACCACCCTCGGCCGCGACAACGGCCATCTGGTCATCGCAGGCGCCGGCTGGATCGGTCTGGAGGTCGCCTCCGCCGCCCGCGGGTACGGCACGGAGGTCACCGTCGTCGAGAGCCACTCGACCCCCCTGCACCAGGTCATCGGCCCGGAGCTGGGGCAGCTCTTCACCGATCTGCACAGGGAGCACGGCGTACGGTTCCACTTCGGCGCCCGGCTCACCGAGATCGTCGGCCAGGACGGCATGGTCCTCTCCGTCCGTACGGACGACGGCGAGGAGCACATGGCGCACGCCGTGCTCGCCGCGATCGGCGCCGCGCCCCGTACGGGTCTCGCCGAGGCGGCCGGTCTCGACCTCGTGGACCGCGAGCACGGCGGCGGCGTCGCCGTCGACCTCGGTCTGCGCACCTCCGACCCGGACATCTACGCCGCCGGCGACGTGGCCTCCTTCCCGTTCTCCCTGCCCGGCACCGAGCTGCCCACGGACCGGCTGCGTGTCGAACACTGGGCCAACGCGCTCAACGGCGGCCCGGCCGCCGGCCGCTCGATGCTCGGCCAGGACGTGACGTACGACCGCCTCCCGTACTTCTTCTCCGACCAGTACGACCTGGGCCTGGAGTACTCGGGCTGGGCGCCGCCCGGCAGTTACGACCAGGTGGTGGTGCGCGGCGACGCGGGAAAGCGGGAGTTCATCGCCTTCTGGCTCAAGGACCGCCGGGTGCTCGCCGGGATGAACGTCAACGTCTGGGACGTCACCGGGGACATCCAGCGGATCATCCGCTCCGGCAGCCGGCAGGACCTCGAAGCCCTCGCCGACCCGACGGTCCCGCTGGAGAGCTTCGGCACGCCCGACAGCTGAGGAATCCGGCCGCGCCACCCCGGCGGGCCGGGTCGTCGCCGGACCGGGCGTAAGGGACTGTCGGCGCGTCCCCGTAGAATTCTCGCGTGGCAGGCAGGATCAACGACGACGACGTGAAGGTGGTTCGGGACGCGGTCCCGATCGACACCGTCGTGTCCGAGTATCTGCAACTGCGCCCGGCCGGCGGAGGCAATCTCAAGGGCCTCTGCCCCTTCCACGACGAGAAGTCCCCGTCCTTCCAGGTCAGTCCGGGCAAGGGTCTCTTCCACTGCTTCGGCTGCCAGGAGGGCGGGGACACCATCGCCTTCGTGATGAAGATCGACCATCTCTCCTTCTCGGAGACGGTCGAGCGCCTCGCCGCCAAGGCGGGCATCACGCTGCGGTACGAGGAGGGGGGATACAACCCCACCCACCAGCGGGGCGAGCGGATCCGGCTGGTGGAGGCGCACAAGGCGGCGGCCGATTTCTATGTGGAGCAGCTCGCCGGCGAAGAGGCCGGGATCGGCCGGAAGTTCCTGGCGGAGCGCGGTTTCGACCAGGCGGCGGCCGAGCATTTCGGCATCGGCTACAGCCCGGCCGGCTGGGACCATCTGACCCGTTTCCTGCGCGGCAAGGGCTTCAGCGACAAGGAACTGCTGCTCGCCGGGCTCTCCCAGGACGGCCGCCGGGGCCCGATCGACCGGTTCCGGGGCCGGCTGATGTGGCCCATCCGCGACATCTCCGGCGAGGTCGTCGGCTTCGGCGCGCGCAAGCTGCGCGACGACGACAACGGACCGAAGTATCTGAACACCCCCGACACCGCGATCTACCGGAAGTCGCAGGTCCTGTACGGGGTGGACCTGGCCAAGAAGGACATCGCCAAGGCCAGCCGGGCCGTGGTGGTCGAGGGCTACACCGACGTGATGGCCTGCCATCTCGCGGGCATCACCACCGCCATCGCCACCTGCGGCACGGCCTTCGGCACCGACCACATCAAGATCCTGCGCAGGCTGCTGATGGACAACGGCTCCGCGCGGGTGATCTTCACCTTCGACGGGGACGCGGCCGGCCAGAAGGCCGCGCTGCGGGCCTTCGAGGACGACCAGAAGTTCGCCGCCGAGACGTACATCGCGATCGCGCCCGACGGCATGGACCCGTGCGAACTGCGCCTCAGCAAGGGCGACGCGGCGGTCCAGGACCTGGTGGAACCGCGCACGCCGCTCTTCGAGTTCGCCATCCGCCAGATCGTCTCCCGATACGACCTGGAGACCCCGGCGGGCCGCGCGTCCGCGCTGGACGAGGCGGGCCCCATCGTGGCCCGGATCAAGAACGGCGCCTCGCAGCACGAGGTCGCCGTGCAGCTCGCCGGCATCCTCGGCATCCTCGACACCCAGTTCGTCGTCAAGCGCGTGGCGCAGATGGCCCGTTGGGCGCGCGACCGGGGCGGACGCGGTCCGGCGGGGCCGGCGGGCCAGACACCCGACCGCGGCGGACGGGGCGGCTCCCCGTCCTCGTACGACTCCGGGCGGCCCCCGGCCACCTCCGGGCCCGCGCTCAATCTCCGCAGCCCCGCCCACCGCACCGAGCGCGAGCTGCTCAAACTCGCCCTCCAGCGCCCGGAGCTGGTCTCCCCGGCCTTCGACGCGTACGGCGTGGACGAGTTCACCGCCCCGCCGTACGCGGCGGTCCGCCGGGCGATCGAGGACGCGGGCGGCGCCGAGCAGGGCACCGGTTCCGCACCTGAGTATCTGGCCCGGGTCCGCGAGGCCGCGCCGAACGACGCGGTGCGCGCCCTGGTCACCGAGCTGGCGGTGGAGGTCTTCCACGGCAAGACGATCGACGAGGCGTACGCGGGGGAGCAGCTCGTACGGGTCCGGCTGCGCGCCGTCGACATCCGCATCAACGACGTGACCGGCTCGCTGGCCCGTCTGGGCGCGGGCGGGGACGACGAACGGCACCAGACGGTGCAGAACGAGCTGTGGGTGCTCCAGCAGTACCGCCAGTCACTGCGCAACAGCGGAGCCGCGGCTCTCTGAGGGGTGGCCCCGGGGCGGAGGTATGTCTCTCTCGTCCCCCTGTCGTCACACCACCCCCACCGGCCCCAACTTCCTTGGTTTTAAACATCCTTCGGTAACTGCCCGGTTACGCACGGGACTCAGAAAGTCCCCGCACACCTCTCGTGGCGGCCGTGTGCCGTAAGCCACACTGGACAGCGGTGCCTGTGTTCTCGGAGCGCGGCCGGTTAACCCACAGTGGGCCTCTGACCCCCGCGGATCCGCTCATCGTGTACGGGACTGACGGCGGCCCGGCCGCCCACGTCCCGCTGCCGCACGCCCCCGATCCGGCAGCGATCACCCTGGAGGCCGCCCCCGTGCAGACCCAGACCCTGACCGAGACCGAGACCGAGCTGGCGTCGGCGGTTCCGTCGCAGAGCCGTGCCGCGCACCACCCGGAGGCGATCCCGGAGGCGGTCCCCGAGGCGGTCCCGGAGACCCTCATCGAGGACCCGGTGGACATCCCAGAGATCCCGGAACGCGTCGGTGCACGTGGCAAGGCGGACAGCGGAGGGCCCTCGTCCGACCTCTTCCGGCAGTACCTGCGGGAGATCGGGCGGATCAAACTGCTCACCGCCGTCGAGGAGGTGGACCTCGCGCGCCGCGTCGAGGCCGGCCTCTTCGCCGAGGAGAAGCTCGGCTCCACGCCGGACCTGGACTCCCAGCTCGCCGTCGATCTCGACCGGCTCGTCGTGCTCGGCCGGATGGCCAAACGCCGGCTCATCGAGGCGAACCTGCGGCTCGTCGTGTCCGTCGCCAAACGGTACGTGGGCCGGGGACTGACGATGCTCGATCTCGTCCAGGAGGGGAACCTCGGACTGATCCGCGCGGTCGAGAAGTTCGACTACGCGCGCGGCTACAAGTTCTCCACGTACGCGACGTGGTGGATCCGCCAGGCCATGTCCCGCGCGCTGGCCGACCAGGCCCGGACGATCCGGGTCCCCGTCCATGTGGTCGAGCTGATCAACCGTGTCGTCCGCGTCCAGCGCCGCATGCTCCAGGAACGGGGCTACGAGCCCACCCACGAAGAGGTCGCGAACCACCTGGAGCTGACCGCCGAGCGCGTCGGCGAGGTCCTGCGGCTCGCCCAGGAACCCGTCTCGCTGCACGCGCCGGTGGGCGAGGAGGACGACGTCGCCTTCGGTGATCTGATCGAGGACGGCGACGCGGCCTCACCCGTGGAGTCGGCCGCGTTCCTGCTGCTCCGCGAGCATCTGGAGGCGGTCCTCTCCACGCTCGGCGAGCGCGAACGCAAGGTGGTCCAGCTCCGTTACGGCCTGGCGGACGGCCGCCCGCGCACGCTGGAGGAGATCGGCCGGATCTTCGGGGTCACGCGCGAGCGGATCCGCCAGATCGAGTCCAAGACCCTGAGCAAACTCCGCGACCACGCGTTCGCGGACCAGCTGCGCGGCTATCTGGACTGAGCGCACCACCGCGCAGCCGCTTCTCGACCGGGCCGCTTCCCGACCGGGCCGGACGGGCCACCCGAGGCGGCCCGTCCGGCGATCGCGAACCCGGCGATCGTGGCCCTAGTCCACCTCGGCGACCGCCTGCGCGAACTGGGCCGCGTACAGCCGCGCGTACGCGCCCTCCGCCGCCAACAGGCCCTCGTGCGTGCCCTGTTCGACGATCGCGCCGTTCTCCATCACCAGGATCACGTCCGCGTCCCTGATCGTGGAGAGCCGGTGCGCGATCACGAAGCTCGTCCGCCCGTGCGCCAGCTGGGCCATCGCCTTCTGGATCAGCACCTCCGTACGGGTGTCCACCGAGCTGGTCGCCTCGTCCAGCACCAGGATCACCGGGTCGGACAGGAACGCCCGCGCGATCGTGATGAGCTGCTTCTCGCCCGCGCTGACGCCCGACCCCTCGTCGTCGATCACGGTCTCGTACCCGTCGGGCAGCGTCCGGATGAAACGGTCCGCGTGGGCCGCCTTCGCCGCCTCCTCGATCTGCGCCCGGGTGACGTCGCGCGGCGCGCCGTACGCGATGTTCTCCGCGATCGTGCCGCCGAACAGCCAGGTGTCCTGGAGGACCATGCCGATGCGGGACCGCAGGTCCTCGCGCGACATGGTGGCGATGTCGATGTCGTCCAGCCTGATCCGGCCCGCCGTCACCTCGTAGAACCGCATCAGCAGATTGACCAGCGTCGTCTTGCCCGCGCCCGTCGGCCCGACGATCGCGACCGTCTGGCCCGGCTCGACCGACAGCGACAGACCGTCGATGAGCGGCTTGTCCGGCTCGTACCGGAACGCCACGTCCTCCAGCGCCACCCCGCCCCGCAGCTCGTGCGGCCGCTCGGCGGAGGGAGCGTCCTTCTCCTGCTCGTCCGCGTCGAGCAGTTCGAATATTCGCTCCGCGGACGCGACCCCGGACTGGACGAGGTTGGCCATCGACGCCACCTGCGTCAGCGGCATCGAGAACTGCCGCGAGTACTGGATGAACGCCTGCACATCGCCGATGGACAGCGTGCCCGACGCGACACGCAGCCCGCCGACGACCGCCACCAGCACATAGTTGAGGTTGGAGATGAAGAACATCAGCGGCTGCATGATCCCGCTGTTGTACTGCGCCTTGAAGCCCGCCTCGTACAGCGCGTCGTTCTGCTCCTTGAACAGCTGCGCCGACTCGTCCTGCCGCCCGAAGACCTTCACCAGGGCGTGACCCGTGTACATCTCCTCGACATGGGCGTTCAGCGTGCCCGTGGACTTCCACTGCGCGACGAAGTGCGGCTGCGAGCGCTTGCCGACCTTCGTCGCCACGAACACCGACAGCGGCACCGTCACCAGCGCGACCAGCGCCAGCAGCGGCGAGATCCAGAGCATCATGCCCAGCACGCCGACAATCGTCAGCAGGGAGTTGATGAGCTGCCCCATCGTCTGCTGGAGCGTCTGCGAGATGTTGTCGACGTCGTTCGTCGCCCGGCTCAGCACCTCACCGCGCTGCTGACGGTCGAAGTACGACAGCGGCAGCCGCGACAGCTTGGCCTGTACGTCCTCACGCATCCGGTAGATGGTGAGGTTGATGACCCGGATGGAGAGCCGGGTCGAGACCAGCATCAGCAGCCCGGCCGCCACGTACACCGCCAGCGCCAGCAGCAGGACCCGACCGACCGCGTCGAAGTCGATGCCCTGCCCCGGCGTGAAGTCCACCCCGGAGAGCAGATCGGCGAGCCCGTCGTCGCCCTGCTCCCGCAGCCCCGAGACCGTCTCGTCCTTGCTGGCACCCCCCGGCGTCTGACGGCCGATGACCCCCGCGAAGATCAGGTCGGTCGCCGAGCCGAGGATCTTCGGGCCCACCACCGACGCCGCGACGCTCAGCACACCCGCGGCGAGCATCCACCACAGGGTCACCTTCTCGCGCGCCAACTGCCTCAGCAGCCGCTTGCTCGACCCCTTGAAATCCATCGACCGCTGCGAAGGAGCTCCCGCGCCGGCCGCCATCATGCGTCCACCAGGACCGCTCATCAGGCCGCCTCCGCCTCGGTCAGCTGGGAGAGCACGATCTCCCGGTACGTCTCGTTCTCCGCCATCAGCTCGTGATGACGCCCCTCACCGACCACCCGGCCCTCGTCCATGACGATGATCCGGTCCGCGTCGCGGATGGTCGACACCCGCTGGGCGACGATCACCACCGTCGCCTCGGCGGTCTCGCGCGCCAGCGCGGCGCGCAGTGCCGCGTCCGTCGCGTAGTCCAGCGCGGAGAACGAGTCGTCGAAGAGATAGATCTCCGGGCGCTGCACCAGCGTGCGCGCGATGGCCAGCCGCTGCCGCTGCCCGCCGGACACGTTCGTGCCACCCTGGGCGATCGGCGCGTTCAGCCCGCCCTCCAGAGCGGTGACGAACTCCTTGGCCTGGGCCACGTCGAGCGCGTGCCACAGCTCCTCGTCCGTCGCGTCCGGATTGCCGTACCGCAGATTCGTCGCCACCGTCCCCGAGAACAGATACGGCTTCTGCGGCACCAGACTGACCGTCTTGGCCAGCAGTGCCGGATCGAGACCGCGTACGTTCTCCCCGTCCACCAGCACCTCGCCCGCGGTCGCGTCGACCAGCCGGGGCACCAGCCCGAGCAGGGTGGACTTGCCGCTGCCGGTCGAGCCGATGACGGCGGTCGTCTCGCCCGGTCGCGCGGTCAGGGACACCGCGCGCAGCACCGGCTCCTCGGCCCCCGGGTAACGGAACTCCGCGCCCCGCACCTCCAGGTGCCCGTGCCGGCGCAGCGTCCGCACCGGGTCCTTCGGCGGGACGACGCTCGACCGGGTGTCGAGCACCTCCTCGATGCGCTCGGCACACACCTCGGCACGCGGCACCATCATGAACATGAAGGTGGCCATCATCACGGCCATCACGATCTGCATGAGATACGCGAGGAACGCGGTCAGCGCGCCGATCTGCATCCCGCCGCTGTCGATGCGGTGCGCGCCGAACCAGACGACGGCGACCGACGACACGTTCACGACGGTCATCACGACCGGGAACATCAGCGCCATCAGCCGGCCGGTCGCCAGCTGCATCTCGGTCAGATCGGTGTTGGCCTTCTTGAACCGCTCCTTCTCGTACTCGTCCCGCACGAAGGCGCGGATGACGCGGTTGCCGGTTATCTGCTCACGCAGCACCCGGTTCACCGTGTCGAGCCGCTCCTGCATGGTGCGGAACAGCGGACGCATCCGCTTGACGATCAGGCTCACCGAGACACCGAGCACCGGCACAACGGCGAGCAGCACCCCCGACAGCGGCACGTCCTGGCCGAGCGCCATGACGATGCCGCCCACGCACATGATCGGGGCCGACACCATCAGCGTGAACGACATCAGGACCAGCATCTGCACCTGCTGGACGTCGTTGGTCGTCCGCGTGATCAGCGAAGGCGCCCCGAACTGGCCGACCTCCCGGGCGGAGAAGCTCTGCACCCGGTCGAATATCGCGGCCCGCACGTCACGGCCGAGGGCCGAGGCGGTGCGCGAACCGTAGTAGACCGCGCCGATCTGGCCGAGGACCTGGAGGACGCTGACGGCGATCATGAGACCGCCGAACTCCATGATGTAGCCCGTGTCCCCCTTCACCACACCGTTGTCGATGATGTCGGCGTTGAGGGTCGGCAGATAGAGGGAGGCACAGGTCTGGAGGAACTGGAAGGCCACCAGCAGAACGATGGCCGTTCTGTAGGGGACCAGATGGGTTCTCAGTAGTCGTAGCAGCACGTACTGTCTCTCGGGCTCGGCAAGATCGGGGGTCGGACCCCATCCTGCGACACGCGGGCCGCAGGAACCCAAGGGTTTTCCACAAAGGACAGGTCAAGAACGACTGTCATACCGCGGCCCACCCGCCCCACCGCCCCCGCGCCCTCCGACCCTCCGCCCCGCGAACGGCGCCCCCGTCCCGCCCCGCTTGCTGCCGCGCCCCGCGACCGCCCGCTCCTACGCCCCGGCCACGGACGAGAAGGCCCCCGGGTGGATCTGCTCACGCCCGGCCGTGTACTGCTGGCGCACCGCCGCGCCGACCGCCGCATCCTCGCCCGGCTCGAAGACCAGAGCCGCCGCGCCCCGCCACTCCGGCGGTGTGTGCGGCGACAGCGTGTTCTTCGACACCCCCAGCGCCCAGGCCGCCTGCCGGGCCGCGCCCAGCGCCGCGTAGTCGGCCGGCTCCGGCACGACCACCTGCGCCCCGAAGATCCCCGGCGCACACGCCTGCACGGCGGGCAGCCCGGCCGCGGCGCCCAGCAGAAAGACCCGCCGTACCTCGACGCCGCGCCCGCGCACCACGTCCATCGCGTCGGCCAGCGAGCAGAGCATCCCCTCGAACGCGGCACGCGCAAGATGCTCCGGCTTCATCGACTCCCGCCGCAGACCGGTCAACGTGCCCGCCGTGTGCGGCAGTTGAGGCGTCTTCTCGCCCTCCAGATAGGGCAGGAACACCAGCCCGGACGCGCCCGGCGTGGACTTGAGCGCCAGCGCGGACAGCTCGTCAAGATCCTCGGTCCCCAGCAGCTCCGCCGTCCCGCGCAGGGCCCGTACGGCGTTGAGCGTGTGCACGACCGGCAGATGCATCCCCGTGGCGTCGGCGAACGAGGTGATCATCCCGGAGGGGTCCGCCAGCGCCTCGTGGTGCACCGTCATCACGGACCCCGAGGCGCCCAGCGACACGACCGCGTCGCCGATCCCGACGCCGAGCCCGAAGGCGGCGGCCATGGTCTCGCCCGTACCGGCGGAGATCAGCAGCCCCTCGGGTGTGGTCCCGGCCGCCTCGGCCGGACCGAGCACCTCCGGCAGCGCCGCCGGGTGGCCCAGCGCGAGCTCCATCAGATCCGGGCGGTAGGCACCTGTGCGGGCGGACCAGAAACCGGAACCGGACGCCGCGCCCCGGTCCGTCGTCCGCCGGGCGGGCCGGCCGAGCAACTGCCACACCAGCCAGTCGTGCGGCTGGAGGATCATCGCCGTACGCCGCGCCGCGTCGGGCTCGTTCCGCGCCAGCCAGCGCAGCTTCGCCAGCGGCTGGCCGGCCTGTGGCACCGACCCGACGGCCTCGGCCCAGGCCTGCCGGCCGCCGAGCGCGTCGATCAGATCGGCGGCGGCGACCTGCGCGCGCTTGTCGTTGCCGAGCAGGGCGGGGCGTACGAGATTGCCCGCCTGGTCGAGGGGGACGAGTCCGTGCTGCTGAGCGGAGACGCCGATGGCCTCCACCCCCTCCAGCAGCCCGCCCCCCGCGGCCTCGCCGAGCGACAGCAGCCAGGCCTGCGGATCGATCTCGGTGGCCTTGGCCTCGACGGGATGGACCGCGTATCCCTGACGGAGTACGGCACCCGTGTCCGCGTCACACACGATGATGCGCGTGGAACCCGACGAACTGTCCAACCCGGCGACTATTCCCATGGCACGATTCTGCCGCACTCGCGGGGCCGGGGAGGTGTCCGGGACGGAGCCGGATGCCGGAGGCCCGGCACCGCGGGGTCAGGTGTTGGTGGTTCCCCAGTCGTCCTCGCCGTTGTGGTTGCGCGAGCGCAGCGACCGGACCCGCTCGGCCACGGACTCCGGGACCCGGTCCCAGTCCCCGACCTTGTCGCTCACCGAGTGGTAGGCCTTGCCCGCGTACTCGCGGCCGGACAGCGCCGCGGTCTCGGCGGCGTTGCGCACGGCGGGGTTCTGCGAGATCCGGTTGGCGGACTTCTTGAGCTGCTCGTAGCGCTCGCGCCCGGCCCTCGTACCGAGTACGTAACCGACAGCCAGTCCCGCGATGAACATGAGGCGCCGCATGGCCTGCCACCCTTCGTTAGTTCGTTGGCATCGGACCTTGAGCCGTGACGTCCGCCTACCCCGGAGACCCGAGATCACCCAGTGTGACCCGGCGGGATACCGATTGGCGGAGCACCCCCCTGCTTGCGCTAATGTATGTGTCGCAGCGGACGTCCGCCGCCCGGCAGAGCCGGAGCGGGTACGTTCGGTGCAAACGCAGCAATCCCCTGTAGCTCAATTGGCAGAGCAGCCGGCTGTTAACCGGCAGGTTACTGGTTCGAGTCCAGTCGGGGGAGCGCGATCTCCTGTAGCTCAATTGGCAGAGCATTCGGCTGTTAACCGGAGGGTTGCTGGTTCGAGTCCAGCCGGGAGAGCAGTTGGGAAAGAGGACCCCTCGGGGTCCTCTTTCTCATGCCCGGGGACAGTTCGCCGAGGGCGCGCGGGTCACCTTCCGGGTGATCTTCGGGCTTCCTGGAACCGGCCGGGGCACGGTGAAGTCCTCATGGTCAGGCGTTGCCGACCATCCGAAGCAGGAGATCGTATGAGCGGCTATGCTGCGGCAGACGGCGCGCACAAATGTGCGCGACGCGCCGTTAGGGGCGGTAGCTCAGCCGGTTAGAGCAGCGGACTCATAATCCGTCGGCCGTGGGTTCGAGTCCCACCCGCCCCACCACGGTGCTGTGGCGAAGGAACGATTCGACCTGCGAGGCCACCATGCACCGCCTCGCGGGGACTTCGGGTCGCGACACGCTGACAATCTTTTGATCATCCCCGGTCGGCCCAGTGCTCCGGCGATCATGGGGCCGTCACGCTCGGCCCCGTGTGCGACCCCGAGGCGGTCGCGCGGATGTGAGTACGGGAGACATGGGTACGGAGCAGTGTCCGCAGCATCGCCGCTCCCGCCAGGACGGCGCAGAGGTGCAGCGCCACCGCGGCCAGAGGGTGTTCGGGCGGCAGGGCGTCGGCCGGCTCCGCCCGTGCCAGATAGAGCGTGACGGGTACCTTCCAGCCGCTCCACGCGAAGAGCGAGCCCGAGCCGATCCAGCCGAGCACCAGCGCCGGTCCGCGCGGCAGCCGCGCCGGGCGTGCGCGGGCGAGCATCGTGACCGCGCCGGCGGCGGCGAGCGCCCAGCCACCCGAAAGCGCGACCAGCGCGTACCAGTCGGTGTTCCGCCCGGCCGGGTGGGAGATTCCCGCCGTACCGCCGAACGCCCAGAAGAGCCAGACCAGTCCGACCGCGGCGGCGACGGCGGCGGCCCACGGCCGGGCCGTGCGCGGGCCGTCGCCGAGTCTGCCGGTGAAGGCGTCGGGCCAGCGGCGCCGTAGATACGCGGGGACGGCGACGGCCAGCCCCAGCCCCATGCCCACAAAGCCGAACTGGACCAACACGCCTTCCCAGACCGGCATCTCCGGCTCGTCGCCGCCCGTCCCGGAGCCGCCGCTCCCGCCTCCCCCGAGCGCGCCGAACACCGCGAACGGCAGTATCGAGACGAGGAAACCCGAGCCCACCCAGGCGCAGAACGCGACCGGCGGTCCCGGTATCCGCATCCCCCACGGCCGTACCAGCGCCAGCGCCAGGGCGATCCCGATCGTGGCCATGCCGATGGTGACGGTGTTGAGGACCACCCACTCCGCCAGGCCGAACCCGTCGCCGGCCGGCAGTACTCCCACGAGTGAGCCGGCCACCCACGAGACCTTGATCAGCGCGTACGGCACCAGCGCCAGGGCCGCCCCGTAAGCGGCTCCCCTTCCGACCCGGTCCCAGCGTTCCACCGGAGCCCCCTTCCGTCCGAATTCCCCTTGGGCCTACGGGAATTCATCGTCGAAGGTCACCCGCACCGGCCACATCCCCCGCCGGCCGCATTCGTCTCCCCCGCCCGGCGGAGAGGGGGCGGTTCAGACGAGGGAGGCGAGTGACTCCCGCTGGAACGGCCGGAGTTCGTCCACGCGGCCCTCCACGACCTTGCGCAGCCAGGTCGGGTCGCCCAGCAGGGCCCGGCCGACGGCGATCAGATCGAACTCGTCCCGTTCCATGCGGTCCAACAGGCCGTCGATGTGGGTGACTCGGCCCCGCTGCCCGTGGAGCGCGGGGATGAACTCGTTGTCGAGGCCCACCGATCCGACGCTGATCGCCGGCTTCCCGGTGAGCTTCTTCGCCCACCCCGCGAGGTTGAGGTCCGAGCCCTCGAACTCCGGCGGGTGGAAGCGGCGCGTCGAGCAGTGGAAGGCGTCCACGCCCGCCGCCGCGAGCGGTGCGAGGAGGGTGTCGAGTTCGCGCGGGTCGCCGGCGAGCCGCGCGTCGAAGGCGCCCATCTTCCACTGCGAGATCCGGAGGAGGACCGGGAAGTCCGCAGGCACGGCGGCACGGCACGCTTCGACGATCTCCACGGCGAGACGGGCGCGGGAGGCGAGGTCGCCGCCGTAGCGGTCGGTACGGCGGTTGGTGTGCGACCAGAGGAACTGGTCGATGAGATAGCCGTGGGCGGCGTGCACCTCGATCCCGTCGAAACCGGCCGCCCGCGCGTTCGCGGCCCCCTCCGCGTACGCCGCGATCACCGCGTCGATGTCCGCCGTGGTCATGGCCAGGCCGGACGCCGAGCCGTCGACGGCGATACCGGACGGTCCGACGACCGGGGCCGAGGGAACGGGTCCGGATCCCGGCTTACGGTCCATGCCCAGGTGCCAGAGCTGGGAGACGATCCTGCCGCCCTCGGCGTGGACCGCGTCGGTCACGGCGGCCCAGCCCCGGAGCGCCTCCTCGCCGTAGACGTGCGGGACGCGGTCGCTGCCGCCGGCCGACGGGTGGCCCACGTAGGTGCCCTCGGTGATGATCAGGCCCACGCCGCCCTCGGCCCGGCGGGCGTAGTAGCGCGCGACATCCGGGCCCGGTACGCCGCCGGGCGAGTGCTCGCGGGTCATCGATGCCATCACGACCCGGTTGGGGAGCGTGAGAGTGCCGAGGGTGAACGGGCGGCCGAGCACCATCCTGGCCCGGGTGGCGGGAGGCGGGGGAGCGGTGGCGCCGACGGGGATGGGCAGATCGGGGGTGGTGGGCATGGGACTGCTCGCTCTCGGTGAGTTCGGGCCCGGTTGCGTGTACGGCGTATCGGTTGTGTACAACGTACGCTCAAGAATGTACGTTGTACACCCTCGATAGGCTGGGGTGTGGCAGGTCCGGCCGGAAGGAGTGTCCATGCCCGCTCGGCAGAAGCCGGAAAACGGCGCGCCCACGGAAGGCCCACCGCTCTGGGAACGGCTCGAACGTCCCGCGCCCGCGCCGCGCGCCACGCTCACCCCCGCGCGGATCGCCGCGGCGGCGGTCGAACTCGCGGACCGGGAGGGACTCGACGCCGTGACCATGCGCCGGCTCGCCGGTGAGCTGGGCGTCGCGCCGATGGCGGCGTACCGCTACGTCACCGGCAAGGACGAACTCCTGGAGCTGATGGCCGACTTCGTCTACGGCGAGATGCGGCAGGACGGCGAGGCCGGTGACTGGCGGGAGGCGCTGCGGGGGCTGGCCGTCCGGACCCGGGCCGTACGGCTCCGCCATCCCTGGCTCTCCCGCGCGGCCCCGCACGGCCCCACCCCGAATCAACTCGTCGCGCCCGAGCGGGGCCTGGCCTCGCTGCACGGCCTCGGTCTCGACGCGGATCTGATGATGGTCGTCTTCCGTACGGTCATCGCGTACGTGGACGGCTCCGTCGACGCCGAACTCGCCCTGCGGCGGATGAGGGAGGAGCGGGGGTGGACCGGCGGACAGGAGAGCCGGACCGCGCTGGCCCCCCGGATGGCATGGCTCATGAACACCGGCCGCTACCCCAACTACGAGCGCTACCTGCACGAAGGCACCCGAAAGGATGATCCGGACTGGCAGTTCGAGACGGGCCTGGACTGTGTGCTCGACGGCATCGCCGCCCGGACGGGAATCTGACGCCGGCGCATTCGCGGTGCGGGAGAGGTCTCCGCGCCAGCAAAAGCAAGGCAAAGAGACCAAAAACCTCGCAGATGTGGTTCTCTTCCCCAATCAGCGGGCATCATCCCGCCGCAGCAGCCGCGCGTGCCCGCTCGAAGGGGGAAATTCGATGGGCCGACTCACGACGCCACCGGGCGGACCTCCCTCCGTGACTACGGCCGCCTTCGCCGTCCACGGTGAGGTCGGCAGCCCGCTCACGCTGACCGTCGCCGACCTCCGGGACGGATGGCGGCAGCACCGCGCCGACGTGGTCTTCGAATGCGCCAGCAGCGGGCCGCGGCACCACACCTTCGAAGGGCCCCTGCTGCGCGAGGTGGTCTCCGACGCGCGGCCGGACTTCGACGTGACGCGCCGGCGCGACCGCTCCCGCTTCCTGCTGGCCGTCACCGGCGGCGACGGGCATCACACGGTGCTGTCCTGGGGCGAGATCGACCCCGACTTCGGCGCCGTGCCCGCCCTGCTCGCCACCACGCTCGACGGGGTGGCGCTCGACCTGGTGGGCAGTCAGCTCGCCGTGCCGACCGACCGCTGCGGGGCGCGTTACATCAGCGCGATCACGAGCGTCTGGGTCGGCGCGCGGCTCGCGTCCGGGCCCGGCGCGAAGTGACGGCCGCCCTTGGGTGTTCCTCCAAGCCGCCCAGCATCTGCCATGGGTAATCGCCTCAAACATTGCAAATGCCAGGCCAGCGGCCTATCTTTCCGCGCATGCAGTCCTACACAATCGGTCAGGCGGCACGCCTCCTGGGCGTCAGCACCGACACCGCCCGGCGGTGGGCCGATGCCGGCCGGGTCGCCACCCATCGCGACGACGGCGGACGGCGGCTCATCGACGGCCGCGACCTGGCGGCGTTCTCGATCGAGGTCGGCCAGGGCGGCGGCAACGGCGACGAGGAGGTGCCGTACAGCTCGGCCCGCAACGCGTTTCCCGGCATCGTCACCGCCGTCAAACTCGGCGACGTCGCCGCCCAGGTCGAGATCCAGGCCGGGCCGCACCGCCTCGTCTCGCTCCTGACCCGGGAGGCCGTCGAGGAGCTCGGCCTGGAGGTCGGGATGCAGGCCACCGCCCGGGTGAAGTCGACCAGCGTGCACATCGACCGCCTCTGACCGGCCCGGCAGCGCGCGTCCGGCCCTCGCGTCCGACCCGCGACGCCGGCCGGTGAGTTCGACGACCGCGTTCGACCAGCGCGTTCGATCACCGAGCCCGATCACCGAGCTCGACCCACAAGCTACGCCTCCGAGTTCAGCTTTCGTGTTCAGCCTTCGTGTTCAGCTTCCAGGGAGTCTTGAACCCATATGTCCTTCACCCTCAGAACCGCCGCCGTACGCCGCACCGCGGCCGCCGCCGTCACCGCGGCCCTGCTCGCCACGCTCGCCGCCTGCGGCGACGGCGACAGCGACGACAACGGGAACGACACCGACACCGGCGCCAAGTCCAGCGAGTCGGCCACCGGCGCCCCGAAGGCCGACCTGACCGTCCTCGCCGCATCCTCGCTCACCGACGTCTTCGAGACGGCGGGCGCCGCGTACGAGAAGAAGAACCCCGGCACCAAGGTGACGTTCTCCTTCGCCGGCTCCCAGGAGCTCGCCGCCCAGGTCGAACAGGGCGCCCCCGCCGACGCGTTGGTCACCGCCGACACCAAGACGATGGACGGTCTCAAGGCCGACACCGGCACGCCGACCGTCATCGCCAAGAACCGGCTCGTCATCGCCACCGAGGAGGGCAACCCGGAGAAGATCGAGAGCCTCAAGGACCTCGCCGACACCAAGCTCAAGGTCGTTCTCGCGGCGCCCGACGTACCGGTCGGCCGGTACAGCGAGCAGGTCCTGGACGCGCAGAAGATCGAGGTCAAGCCGGTCTCGGAGGAGCCGAACGTCCGCGCCGTCCTCAGCAAGGTCGAGCTCGGCGAGGCCGACGCGGGGATCGTCTACAAGACGGACGCCGCCACCGCCACGGACAAGGTGGACGCGATCGAGATCCCCGACGCGCAGAACGCCGTCGCCGAGTACCCGGCCGCCACGCTCAAGACGTCCGAACACGCGGAAGCGGCGGCCGCGTTCGTGGCGTGGCTCAGCACCCCCGAGGCCCAGAAGCTGCTCCAGGACGCCGGCTTCCAGCAGCCGTAGCTCCTCGACTCGACGCACGCACGCACGCACCAACGCTCGCACGAACGCACGCGGGCGGGTGGCGGTCCGGACGCCGGCCGACCGGACCGCCACCCGCCCGCCGTGCGGGGTTGTTCACCCCCTCACGCGGCAGATCTCAAGAACCCCAGGAATCGCAGGAGACCGCGGAAGACCGCAGGAGCCCGATGAGCCGCCTCAGCACTCCCCGCCGGGCCCCGGGCCGCACCCGCTCCCGCTCCCGCACCCGTCCGCCCGTCGCGCTCACCGTCCCCGCGCTGCTCGCCGTCGCCTTCCTGCTCCTGCCGCTCGTCGGGATCCTCGCCCGGACCTCCTGGGGCGAGGTCGGTACGCATCTGACCAGCCCCGGAGTCGTCGAGGCGCTGGAACTCTCGCTCCTCGTCTCGGGCTGGGCGCTCCTGCTCTCCCTGATACTCGGGGTGCCGCTCGCCTGGCTGCTGGCGCGGGTGGACTTCCCGGGCAAGGCGCTGGTGCGCTCCCTCGTACTGCTGCCGATGGTGCTGCCGCCGACCGTCGGCGGCGTCGCGCTGCTCCTCGCCTTCGGGCGGCGCGGGCTGCTGGGCCCCTGGCTGGAGGAGACGTTCGGCATCACGCTGCCGTTCCACACCTCCGGCGCCGTTCTGGCGGCGACATTCGTCGCGATGCCGTTCCTCGTCATCAGCCTCGAAGGCGCGCTGGGCGGACTGCGCCCCAGTTACGAGGAGACCGCAGCCTCCCTCGGAGCCTCGCCGGTACGGGTGTTCGCCACCGTCACCCTGCCGATGGTCGCACCCGGGCTGCTCGCCGGGGCGGCGCTGACCTGGGCGCGGGCGCTCGGCGAGTTCGGCGCGACCATCACCTTCGCGGGGAATCTGCCGGGCACCACGCAGACGCTGCCGCTCCAGGTGTATCTGCTGCTCCAGAGTTCGCCGGAGGCGGCGACATCCGTCTCCCTGCTGCTGCTCGTCATCGCCATGGCCGTACTGATCGCCCTGCGCGGGCGCTGGACCGGCACACCCCGGGACACCGCCGAGGCCACCGACAGGCGCCGGAAACGGGCCACTTCGGCGCAGGACGACACCGCGGACGACGACACCCTGTCGGAGCCCGGGTCCATGACGCCGGGCGGCGGGCCGGAAGTGGCGGGCGGCGGCCTCGTGAAGGGCGGCGCCGAGGGGCCGGCCGTCGACGAACGGTGGGCGCTGCACGCCGACCTCACCGGCTTCACCCGCCTCACGCTCGACGCCGAACCCGGCACCACCATCGCCGTCGTCGGCCCCAACGGAGCCGGCAAGACCACCCTGCTCCGCGCGCTCCTCGGCCTGACCCCCCGCGCCCACGCCGAACTGCGCCTCGGCGCACTCGACGTCACCGCTCTCCCGCCCCACCGCAGGGGCGTCGCCTGGGTGCCGCAGGACGGCGCGCTCTTCCCGCACCTGAGCGCGCTGAGCAACACCGCGTACGGGCTCCGCGCCCACGGTGCCACCCGCGCCGACGCCCGCAGGAGCGCCCAACTCTGGCTCGACCGGCTCGGCGTGGGACACCTCGCACACCGCAGGCCCGCCCAGGTCTCCGGCGGACAGGCCCAACGGGTCGCGCTTGCAAGGGCGTTGGCGACCAGCCCGCGTCTGCTGCTGCTCGACGAACCGCTGGCCGCGCTGGACCAGACGACCCGCGCGCGGGTACGGCACACCCTGCGGGGCCATCTCGAAGGCTTCGGCGGCGTCTGTCTGATGGTCACTCATGACCCGGTGGAGGCCGTGTCGTTGGCGGATCGCGTCCTCGTCCTGGACGAGGGCCGGGTCGTCCAGGACGCACCGCCCGCCGAGGTCGCCCGCAACCCCCGCTCGCCCTGGGTGGCCCGGATGCTCGGCCGGAACGCCTGGCCGGGCACCGCCACCGCCGACGGGCTCGCGCTCACCGGCGGCGGCCTCCTGGTCGTCGCCGACCCACTGCCGCCGGGGACGCGCGCGCTGGCGATCATCGCGCCCGAGGCCGTCTCACTGCACCGCGACCGGCCGAGCGGCAGCCCCCGTAACGTCTGGCCCGGCACCGTACGCGAGATCACCTCCAGCGGCAGTCGGCTGCGCGTGCTGATCACCTCGGACCGGGCTCCGGACCTCGTGGCCGAGATCACCCCGGGAGCGGCGGTCGAATTCGGGCTGGCCGACGGGGTGCCGGTCTGGACGAGCGTGAAGGCGACGGAGGCGACGGTCGTGGCTCTCTGACACGGCTCCGGCACCATGCGCGGTCGTGCCGGGGGCCTTCGGACACCGCCTGGCAGCCCCCTCGGGGACGCCGCGTAGCCTGCGGGCAGACCCACACTCTCAGGAGCACGATGTCCGCCGCCCTACCTCCCCGTGTCCTCTACGTCACCGACCTCGCCTACGAGGCCAGGGGCCGCCGCTACTGCGACGAGGACATCCTGTTCTCGTCCCGGCTGCGGCGGGAGTTCACCGTAGCCACCTGCCATCCGGCCGACGCCGCGCGCCTCATGGGCGAGTTCGACGCGGTCGTCGTACGCAACAGCGGGCCGGTCATCCACTACCGGAAGGCGTACGACGACTTCCGGGACCGCGCGATCGCCCAGGGCGTGCGCGTCTACAACCCGCTGACCGGGCGCGGCGACATGGCGGGGAAGCAGTATCTGGTGGACCTGAGCGCCGCCGGACTGCCCGTCATACCCACCGTCGACCGGGCGGACGACCTGGACCGGCTGCCGGACGCCGACGAGTACGTCGTCAAGCCGAAGGACGGGGCGGACTCCATAGGCATGCGCTGCGTGCCGCGCGCCCGGCTGGGCGAACTCGCCGGTCCCGGCGGCTCCCTCGCCGGTTTCGGCGACGTGCTGATACAGCCCCGTATCCCCTTCTCGTACGAGGTCTCCTTCTACTTCGTCGACCACGACTTCCAGTACGCGCTCCACGCACCCGACCCGGACCGGCGGTGGGAGCTCGTGCCGTACGAGGCCAGGGCCGTCGATCTCGACTTCGCACGGAAGTTCATCGACTGGAACACCCTCGACCACGGCATCCAGCGGGTCGACGCGTGCCGGGCGCCCGACGGTGAGCTGCTGCTGGTGGAGTTGGAGGACCTCAATCCGTTCCTCTCGCTGGAGCTGCTGGACGAGACCACGCGCGACGCGTTCATCGCGCGGACGGTGGTCTCGCTGCGCGCGCTGCTGACCTGACCTGACCTGAGTCGGCTCGGCCCGGCCCGACTCGACCGGGCCTGGACCGGGTTGAGCCGAGCCGAGCCGGCCCGAGTCGTGGGCAGCGGCGCGCGAGACCCCTCAGCCGTCGACGGCCCGCAGCCTCCAGAGCGACGTGACCTCCGCCGCCCGCGCCGTGTGCAGGGGGTCGGTGGTGTCGGCCGCGCGTGGGTGGCGCGGCCTCGTGTCGGCCCTGTCCACGACGCGCAGGCCCGCCGCCGCGATCCGTGACAGCAGTTCGTCCCGCGTCCGCAGCCCGAGGTGTTCGGCCAGGTCCGACAGGACGAGCCAGCCCTCACCGCCGGGTTCCAGATGCTCCACCAGCCCGTCCAGGAAGCCGTGGAGCATGCCCCCGCCGGGGTCGTAGACGGCCTGCTCGATCGCGGAGTTCGGCCGCGCGGGAATCCACGGCGGGTTGCAGACGATCAGATCGGCGCGGCCCCTCGGGTACAGGCAGGGGCCGACGACCTCGATCGTGTCGGCGAAGCCTAGCGCGCGCACGTTCTCGTCGGCGCAGACGAGGGCGCGCGGGCCGATGTCGGTCGCCACGACGCGGCCGGCCCCGCGCCCGGCGAGGACGGCGGCGAGCACGCCGGTGCCTGTTCCGAGGTCGAAGGCCGTACGGGGCCGCGCGGAGGAGGATCCGTTCAGGGGCGCTCGGGCGACGAGGTCGACGTACTCGCCTCTGACCGGGGAGAAGACGCCGTAGTGGGGGTGGATACGGGCACCGAGCGCGGGTACCTCCACGCCCTTGTCGCGCCACTGCCGCGCGCCGATCACCCCCAGCAGTTCGCTGAGCGCGACCGCGCGGACGCCGGACGGCGGACCGTACGCCTGCCCGCACGCCAGACGGACGTCGGGAGCCCGGCGCAGCGCGAGGGAGTGGTCGTCCTCAAGGGTGACGAGCAGCTTGCCGAGCACGCGGGCGCGACGGCCGCGTGCCCGCCGGTGCAGACGGAACGACTCGGCGGGGCCGGTGCCCGGCGGGACGGGTTCGGGTCCGAGGCGGCGGCTCATCGCCGAAAGCAGTTGCCGCGCGTTGTGGAAGTCGCCCCGCCACAGCAACGCGGTGCCCTCCCGGGCCAGTCGGGAGGCGGTGCCGGCCTTCATCCGGTCGTCGGCGACGACGACCCGTTCCGGCGCAGGCGCCCCGCTCTCGGAGTGCCACTCGGCGGTGTGGACGGTGCTCGGGGTGGTGCTCGGAGTGCTGCTCGGGATCGTGCTCGGGGTGCCGCGTCGGGTGCGGTCGCCCTCGGTCCAGTGGATCGTGGACATCGGATACTCCTCGTGATCGAGCGTGCGGGGGCACGAAGAGCACTTCGACGAGGAGCAGGCGAGATCGGCCCGTACCGCGTGTCACGGCACAGGCGCGAGTGAGAGGCAGGTGGTGGGTCCGGTCTACCGCTCCCGCGTCGAAGCGCGAGAGGAGAGGTCGCCGAGGACCAGGCCAGGAACCACGCCGAGAGTCATGATCAGCCCTTTCCGAGAGAGGCCGTCGGAGAGTCGCACAGTCTCGCCCCGCCCGGCAAACGCGTTCCCGCGCGGTGGATCCCGATGGGGGGCGCGCGTGCCGGGCCCCCGGTGCCGGGCGCGGGCGCCAGGGAGGGGGTCCAGCCGCGTTACGGCGCGGTTGCGCGTAACCCGGAGGAATTTGTTCAGTCACACAACACTGTCCGAAACGTGGGTAGTTGCCTGTGCCGTGGACGTCAAGATCGTCCGGGGAACGCGGCAGGCCAAGGCCGGTCTACGCGGGGCGAGTTCGGCCTCGCGCGCGTACAGGGGAGGCCGGTGGGACGGCCGAAGTTAATTTTGACACGACCTTGACAAATTAAATCGCCGTTGCCAGCATGCAAATCGCTCGGACTGCGGACATGGCTCCCGGTCGAACGCACGGCGTCCCCCCTCGTACCTCCGTGTCACCTCCCGTACCACCCCCGCACCGCCCTGTATCACCCCAGCTCCCACCCAGAACGCACCCCCCAACCCCCCCAACACCCCCAACCCCCCTCCATATCCGCCCAGCAGCAAAGCGCGACGGCGCGCGCCTTGCCTGACACACCCCACCTCTGGTCAGGAAGGAAATTTCATGTCACGACGCCCACCAGCGTGGTCCAGGATTTTCGCGGCGCTCACCCTCGTGCTGTCGGCCGGTCTCACCGCCGCCCCCGCAGCCGTCGCCCACCCCGGTCACCCGGGCCACGAGGCCGCCGCCGACATCCCGGCATCGGACTACCAGCAGGTACAACTCGCCCTCGGTGGTTCCGAACTGGGCGAGGCCATGTCGCTGGCCGTCCTGCCCGACCGCTCGGTCGTGCACACGTCGCGGGACGGCACGGTCCGCCTCACCGACGCCGCGGGCAACACCAAGACGTCGGGCAAGCTCGATGTCTACACGCACGACGAGGAAGGTCTCCAGGGAGTCGCGGCCGACCCGAACTTCCAGAGCAACCGGTATCTGTACCTGTACTACTCGCCCAAGCTCAGCACCCCGGGCGGCGACGCGCCGGTGACCGGAAGCGCCGCCGACTTCGAGGCGTGGAAGGGGCATCTGAACCTCTCCCGCTTCACGCTCAAGGCGGACGGCACCCTCGACACCGCGAGCGAGAAGGTCGTACTCGAAGTACCCAACGACCGCGGCCAGTGCTGCCACGTCGGCGGTGACATCGACTTCGACGCGCAGGGCAACCTCTACCTGACCACGGGCGACGACACGAACCCCTTCGAGTCCGCCGGTTACTCGCCGATCGACGAACGCGCCAACCGCAACCCGCAGTTCGACGCCCAGCGCTCCTCGGGCAACACCAACGACCTGCGCGGCAAGGTGCTCCGTATCAAGCCCACGGCCGACGGCGGCTACACCGTCCCGTCGGGCAACCTCTTCGCGCCCGGTACGGCGCAGACACGTCCCGAGATCTACGCGATGGGCTTCCGCAACCCCTTCCGGATGTCCGTCGACAAGGCCACCGGCATCGTCTACCTCGGCGACTACGGCCCGGACTCCGGCTCCACGAGCGCCGACCGGGGCCCCAGCGGCCAGGTCGAGTTCAACCGCATCACCGAGGCCGGCAACTTCGGCTGGCCGTACTGCACCGGCACCAACACCTCCAGCGAGACGTACGGCGAGTGGGCGTTCCCCGACGGCCCCTCCGCCGGTAAGTACGACTGCGCGGGCGGCGCCACCAACAACTCCCTCCACAACACCGGCCAGAGCAAGCTGCCCCCGGCCAAGCCGGCGTGGATCCGCTACTCCGGTGACGCGGGCTCCCCGCCCGAGTTCGGCGGCGGCTCCGAGTCGCCCATGGGCGGTCCCGTCTACAACTACGACGCGGGCCTCGACTCCGACGTGAAGTTCCCCGAGTCGCTCGACGGCCGTTTCTTCGCCGGTGAGTACGGCCGCAAGTGGATCAAGGCGATCGAGGTCAAGTCCGACGGCACCCCCGGTGTCATCGAGGCCTTCCCCTGGACCGGCACGCAGGTGATGGACCAGGCCTTCGGCCCCGACGGCGCGCTGTACGTCCTCGACTACGGCACCGGCTCCAACAACCAGGCTCTGTACCGCATCGAGTACCTCGCCGGCAGCAACCGCAACCCCGTCGCCAAGGCCGCCGCCGACAAGACGTCCGGCCCGACACCCCTCGCGGTCTCCTTCTCCTCCGCCGGCAGCGCCGACCCCGAGGGCGGGGCGCTCAGCTACGCCTGGGACTTCGGTGACGGATCGAAGTCCACCGACGCCAACCCGAGCCACACCTACACCGAGGCCGGCACCTTCCGCCCGACCCTCACCGTCACCGACCCCGAGGGACTGACCGGGTCCGCCAGCCTCGTCGTGACGGCCGGCAACAGCGCGCCCACCGTCACCCTGACCACGCCCGCCGACGGCGAGCTGTTCTCCTGGGGCGACAGCGTCCCCTTCACCGTGACCGCGAGCGACCCCGAGGACGGCGCGGTCGACTGCGCCAAGGTCAAGGTCACGTATCTGCTCGGCCACGACGAGCACCGGCACCAGATCACCTCGAAGAACGGCTGCTCCGGCACCATCGACGTCCCCGTCGACGGTGAGCACGACACCGCCGCCAACATCTACGGCGTCTTCGACGCCGAGTACACGGACGAGGGCGGCCTGACCACGCACAGCGACAGCATCCTCCAGCCCCGGCACCGGCAGGGCGAGCACTTCGGCGCCATGTCCGGCATCGAGGTGGCGAACCACGGCAACGCCGAGGGCGGTTCGACGGTCGGCTTCACCGACAACGGCGACTGGGTCTCCTTCAAGCCGTACGCCCTGGACAACGCGACCAGCGTCTCGGCGCGTGTCGCCTCGGGCGGTGTCGGCGGCACCCTCGAAGTACGGGCGGGCTCCGCGACCGGCACACTGCTCGGCTCGCTGACCGTGGCGCCGACCGGCGGCTGGGAGAACTTCGTGGACGTCACCGCGAACATCTCCAACGCGCCCGCCGGGACGACCGAGTTGTTCCTCGTCTTCAAGGGAGCGACGGGCCAGGGCAACCTCTTCGACCTGGACGCCTTCACCTTCTCCACCGGCGCGGCGGCCAAGACGGGCAAGACCGACAAGGGAGTTGAGCGATGAGACGTGAGATCGCCCGGCGCATGCGTCATCTGTCCTGCGTGCTGACCGTCGCGCTCGGGGCCGCGTTCCTCGCGCCCACCGGCGCCTCGGCGCAGGCCGCGGCCGACCCCTACGAGGTACTCGTCTTCTCCAAGACGGCGGGTTTCAGGCACGATTCGATCCCGGTCGGCATCAGGACCATCCAGGACCTGGGCGCCGACAACGAGTTCACCGTCACGGCGACCGAGGACAGCGGAGCGTTCACCACGGCCAACCTCGCGAACTACGAGGCGGTCGTCTTCCTCTCCACCACCGGCGACGTGCTGAACGACGCGCAGCAGACCGCGCTGAAGTCGTACGTCGACGGAGGCGGCGGCTATGTGGGTGTCCACGCCGCGGCCGACACCGAGTACGGCTGGCCCGAGTACGAGGGCCTGGTCGGCGCCTGGTTCAAGAGCCACCCCGCGATCCAGCAGGCGACGCTCAAGAACGAGGACCGGAGCCACCCCGCCACCTCGCACCTGGACCCGACCTGGTCCAGGACCGACGAGTGGTACAACTACCGCACCAACCCGCGTGAAGACGTCCATGTGCTCCAGAGCCTGGACGAATCCACGTACAGCGGCGGGGAGATGGGCGGCGACCACCCGATCACCTGGTGCGACGAGCAGGCCGCCGGCCGCTCGTTCTACACCGGGCTCGGCCACACCCAGGAGTCGTACGCCGATCCCGCCTTCCGCCAGGTGCTGCTGGGCGGCATCCAGTACGCGGCGGGCGCGGTCGACGCCGACTGCTCGTCCGGCGGCGAGGACCCGGACCCGGGGTCCAGGACCGTCGAGGGCGAGGCGTACACCTCCGGCTCGGGCGTGCAGCGCGCGAACCACGGCTCGGCCAGCGGCGGCCAGACACTCGGCCATATCGAGAACGGTGACTGGGCCGGCTACTCCCAGGTCGACACGGCGGGTGCCACCACGTTCACCGCCGACGTCTCGTCGGCGGGCGCGGGCGGCACCGTCGAGATCCGCAGCGGCTCCGCCACCGGCACGCTGCTCGGATCGGTCGACATCGCCCCGACCGGCAGCTGGGACACCTTCACCGAGGTCTCCACGACGCTGACCGCCACCGGGACGGGCGCGCTGTTCCTGCGCTTCACCGGGGGAGCGGGCGCGCTCTTCGACATCGACAGCTTCACCCTGTCGGGCGCGGCCGACGACGCCAAGGCCGCGACGTCGCAGAACGTGCACCTCTTCTACTACCCCTGGTACGGCAACCCCGAGGTCAACGGCGGCTGGCGGCACTGGCAGCAGGGCGGGCAGAATCCGCCCGAGGACGTCGGCGCCGACCTCTACCCGAAGCTCGGGGCGTACGACTCCGGTGACTTCAACGGCGCCGTCGAACAGCATATGAAGTGGATCAAGCAGACCGGCGCGAACGTCCTGGTCTACAGCTGGTGGGGCCAGGGCAGTTACGAGGACGGTCTGGTCGAGGGCGTGATGGACGCGGCCCAGCGCCACGGCATCAAGGTCGCCTGGCATCTGGAGCCGTACGGCGGCCGGACCGGCGCGTCGACGGTCGACGACATCAACTACATCAACGAGAACTACGGCGACCACCCGGCGTACTTCCGGGACGCGGAGCGCAACAACAGCAACGCGTTCTACGTCTTCCAGAGCCTCGACGTGCCCGACTGGTCGGCCCTGGACCAGGTGACGGACAACAACATCGTCCTGGCCCAGACCACCGACACGTCGAAGATCGCGCACTTCAACGGTCTCTACACCTACGACGGCATCGCCGGCGCCACCGCTCCCGGCTGGAAGAACGCCGGGGACTACGCGGCGGCCAACGACCTGGTCTGGTCGCCGTCGGTGGCCCCCGGTTACATCGACGACCGGGCCGTACCCGGCAACACCACGCCCACCCTGGGCAGGGACAACGGCGCCGCGTACGACAAGCAGTGGAACAACGCGCTGGACCCGGCCATCGGCGGATCACCCACCTGGGTCTCCGTCACCTCCTTCAACGAATGGCACGAGGGAAGCTCGATCGAACCCGCGTCGAGCAACCCGCCGGCCGGGCACGGCTACCAGACCTTCTCGGGCGCGTACGGGAAGACCGGGGCGGCCGCCGAGACGGCGTATCTCGACCGGACGCAGCACTGGGTGAACCAGTTCGAGGCGGCGCGAGCGGCCAGGCTGCGGTGAGAGCGGCCCGTGCCGGGTGAAGGCCAACCCCGGTCCGGGCGACGAAGCAGCAGGCCCGGTACGGCGAACCCGCCGTACCGGGCCTTCTGTTGTGCGCGTGCGTGCGCTCATGGGTGGGTGCGGGGCGCGGGTACGGGCTACCGCTCGGCCTCCCAGGTCACCGTCGTCCCGCCCCCGCCGCTCCCGTCCGCCTCGCCGCCCGGGCGGCCCTCGCCGTGGCCCTTGTCCGCCTCGTCGCGCTCCCCGTCGTCCCTGACCACCAGGCGTACCCCGGCCCGGCCGTTCGGCAGCCGCGCCGCCGCGTCGACCTCCACCTCGATCGACGTCACCCCCGGCCGCCGGTGCGCGGCGGCCAGCGCGCCGCGCAGCGCGGCGAGCAGCCCGGCATGCAGCGGCTCCCCCACGAGCGTGTCCACCGCCCCGCCGAAGTGCACGGACGGCTGGAAACCCAGCACGGCCGCCGCGCCCGCCGTCTCGCGCAGGACCTTGCCGCGCAGACTCGTCGGGGCGTCGGCGGGCGGCTGCTGAAGGGCGAAGATCGTGGTCCGTACCTCCTGGATCGTGGAGTCCAGTTCGTCCACGGCATGGCCGAGCAGCTCGGCCAGCTCCGGCCGGCCGGTGCGCCGACGGGCCGACTCCAGCATCATCTCGGTGGCGAACAGCCGCTGTACGACCAGATCGTGCAGGTCCCGGGCGATCCGGTCGCGGTCCTCGTAGACCGCGAGCCGCTCGCGATTGTGCTGCGCGTCGGCGAGCAGGAGCGCCAGCGCCGCCTGGGAGGCGAACTGGTTGGCCAGCAGCCGGTCCACGGGGGTGTACGGGCGTCCGCCGCGTCTCCGTGGGAGGGCGAGGGTGCCGATCAGCCGGCCGCCGCTCTGGAGGGGCAGCATCATGCTCGGTCCGAAGCGGGTCCGTACATGGGTGGTCATCCGGGGATCGGTCGCCGAGTCGTCGATGTAGACCGGTTCGCCGCCGAGGAGCTGGGTCAGCACGGGCGAGCCGGGCGCGATGCTCGTACCGACGAAGTCGCCCGGGTCGTCCACGGCGGAGGCGGCGACGATCTCCATGCCGCCCTCGTCGGTGGGCTGGAGCACCACGCCCGCGGCGGCGCCGGCCAGGACGCGCGCGGACTTCGCGAGGGTCGTCAGCGCGTCCGTCGCGCTCTCGCCGCTGAGCAGCGCGGTCGTGACGGCCGCGGCGCCCTCGATCCAGCGGGCGCGCTGACGGGCGGTGCCGTACAGGCGCGCGTTGCCGATCGCGATCCCGGCCTGCGAGGCGAGCACCCGCAGCAGGGCGAGGTCCTCCTCGGTGAAGGGGCCGTGCTCCTTCCGGGCCAGACAGAGATGACCGAGTACGTCGTTGTGCACCCGGACGGGGACGCCGAGGCTCAGGGAGCTGCCGGGGTGGCCCAGCAGTCCGGTGTGTCCGCTCGGGAGCCGGGTGATCCGGCGCCGCTCGTCGTCGCTGAGCCCGTACGAGAAGAGCTCGGCGATCCGGCTCCGCCCGCGCTCGGGCCCCCGGCCGTGCGCGGGCCCGGCGAGCGCGAGCGCCCCGTAACGCGCGCCGGTGAGATCGGCGGCGCTGTCGACGACGTGCTGGAGGGTCGAGGCGAGCTCCCCCTCGCTTCCCACGTCGAGAACGGCGTCCAGCAGCATGGGCAGCCGGGGAGCGGCCCGCCGCGCACGTTCCCCCTCACCGGAGTCCGGGCGCTCCCCGTCCCGTTCGTCCTCCTCCGGCCGGTCGTCACGGGTCGTCACGTCATTCGGCGTGGGCCAGGGGGTTGAGGACCAAGGGCTGGATCTTGCCGTCCAGCATCGCGCCGAGGCCGAGGATCGCGCAGACGTCCGGGCGCTCGGCGATGTGGACCGGCATACCCGTCGCGTCGCGCACCATCTGGTCGAGGCCGGGGAGCAGCGCGCTGCCGCCGACCATCATGACCCCGGTGTCGGCGAGGTCGGCGACCAGGTCCGGCGGGCAGTCGCGCAGGACCTTGCCGATGCCGTCGAGCACGGCGGTCAGCGGCGTGTGGATGGCCTGCCGTACGGCGGCGGTGTCCACGAAGACCGACCGGGCGAGCCCGGTCGCCACGTCACGGCCGTGGATCTCCGTCGACGTCGGCCCGTCGGCGGTGATGCCGTTGCCGCGCAGCGCCAGCTGGAGCGGCCGGACGGACTGGCTCGGCAGCATCAACTCGTGCTGGTGGCGCAGGTGTTGGATGACCGCGTTGTCGATGGCGTTGCCGCCGACCGGCACCCGCTGGGCGGTCACGATCGAACCGAGCGACAGGACCGCGACCTGGGTGGTGGCCGCCCCGCACACCATGATCATGGTGGCCGTCGGCTTCTCCACCGGCAGCCCGCAGCCGACGGCGGCGGCGATGAGCGTGTCGACCAGCTCCACCCGGCGCGCGCCGAGACCGACCATGGTCTCGATCGTGGCGCGCTGGGCGAGCGGGTCGCTGTCGTGGGGGGTGCAGGCCGCCGCCCGCAGCCGGGGCTTGCGGCGCAGCTGCCGGCGGAGCTTCTCGCCGAGGAGATGACGGAGCATCCGCTGGGCCATCTCGATGTCCACGACGGTGCCGCCGGTCACGGGACGCATGACGCGGATGTAGTCCGGCGTACGGCCCGTCATCTGTTCGGCCAGGGCCCCGACGGCGATGAGGGCGCCGCTGCGGGTGTTCACCGCGGCGACGCTCGGCTCGTCCACGACGAGCCCGGATCCCTTCACAAAGACCCGGGTCCTGGCGGCCCCGAGGTCGACGGCGACATGGCAACGGCGCAACTGCTCAAGGCTGACGGTCACGGCGGGTTCTTCTCCCGGGAGCGCTGAGGTGGATCACCGGCAGGCGGCCGGTCCTCTTCGAATCGTGGGCGCGGCGGGGGCCGTGCGCGCGCTGGGCTGCGCCGGTCGGGTGTACGGGAGCAGACGTCGGGCGGGGGCCGGAGCCTGACGTTCCGCCAGGAGAACCGGGCCGCCCTACCCTTGCCGCGGCGCCGGTGACCAGCGCTGGAGCAGCCCCCAGGTGAACTCCGCCACGCACGGCCCGGACCCCGGTACGTCGAACGCGAGGCCCCAGCGGGTCGGTGCCGTCCCCTCCAGGGGCCTGGCTGGCGGGAACGCGCGGGCGACCTCATCGACCGTGCAGGACCAGGGGCGCAGATCCTCCACCGTACGCAGCTCGGGCCCCGGCGCGCCCGGCGCCCGTACCAGCCACTCGTTCCACACGCCTCCGCCCGGCGCCGCCGTCACCTCGAAGCGGAGCGTGGGCCAGAGCGGTACGGGCCAGAGCAGCACCTCGCACGCGAGGTCGCCGATCTGCCGGGGAAACGTCGCCTCCGGCGCGCCCAGCACCGAGCGGTAGCGCGACAGCGACCCGCGTGCGCGCGGGGAGCGGACCATCGCCTGCCAGCGGCGGTTGGCCTCGCGCATCTCGGCGAGCGAGGCGCCCAGTTCGTGCCGCGCGTCCTCGACCAGTCCGGGCTGGTGGTCGGCCATCCGGCGCAGCAGTACGAGCTGGAATTCGTGCGGCCCGAAAGGCCGGGAACGCCCCCCGGCTCCGGCTGATGTCGTGGCATTCATAGCGACATCGTGCCCCTTCGGGGCAGGTCGGGCGGCGAAATCACGGAACGGCCAATTCCGCACAGGATCTTCACATCAGAGGTGCCCGAGTTAGGTTCTGTCGGATTATCTTCAGGGCGCCATGGACTACTGCCATCACTGTCGGCGGCACCTCAACGGCGCCCTGGCATGCGCCGGGTGCGGTACGCCCGCCGAGGAGCTACGGCTCCACGATCCCGCCCCGCACGAGGCGGAGGTGGTCCTCGCCGCGCGCGATTACAGCGAGGAGCCCGTCGTCGGCGAGCGCCGTCAGCGCGGCTCCCGCAAGCGCAAGCTCTCGCGGAGCGAGCGTCAGGCGCTACGCGCGGAGCGTGGCGCCCACCGGCGCAAAGGCCGCACCGTGCTGGTCGTCGTCATGAGCCTCGTCCTGGCGGTCGGCGCCCTGAGCCTGGCCGAACTGGCGCTGGAATCCTCCGGCGACGACGGCGACGCCACCTCCGTACAGGAGGACCGGGCCATCGACGTCGACGGTGGTCCGCCGCCCTCGGGGCCGCCGAAACCCAAGGATCCGGGTCCCGTGGAGGGCACACCCTCCACCTCCTCCGGCTCCGCGCGCCCCGGCGGCGGCGGTGACGGCTCGCCCGACCCGTCGGCGACGGGGAGCGGGTCCTCGGACGGGAAGTCCCCGTCGGCGACGGACTCGCCCGGCCCGAGCGACACGCCGGACGATCCGGGCGACCCCGGTGACGGTCCCGAGCCCACGCGCTCGACCGGCGGCCCCGGCGGTCCGAGCGACCCGGAGGACCCGGACGAGTCCACCTCGCCGACACCGTCCACCTCGCCGACGCCTCCGAAGGAGGAGGAGGACGACTGCGTCCTCTGGATCATCTGCGTCTGACGCGGCTCCCGGGCGCGTACGCGCGGCGTTTCTGACGCGCGGCGTCCCCGACCCGCGGCCGTGGGCGCGCGGGTCCGTCCCGGAGTGACCGGGGCTCCCCCGGTCACTCCACGTCGTCGTCGCCCAGCATCCGCCGCAGCAGATCGCGCAGCACCGTCCGCTCGGCCACCGAGAGGTCGGCCAGCGGTTCGCGCGCGAAGTTCAGGCCGTCCCGGAGCTGCCGTGCCGTACGCCGCCCCTCCTCGGTGGGCGCCGCGAGCTTCACGCGCCGGTCCGAGGGGTCGGGGCGCCGCTCCACCAGGCCGCGTGTCTCCAGCCGGTCCACGATCCCGGTCACGTTCGACGGCTCGCACTTCAGCTTCTGCGCGATCCGGCGCATCGGCATGGGCTGGATCGAGAGCAGCCCCAGTACCCGCGCCTGTGCGCCCGTGAGCGAGTGCTCGGCGGCGGCGTGGTCGTACTCCTCGTAGTAGCGGGCCACGACCGTGCCGATGAGTTCGACGACTTCGAGGGTCAAGGGGTCCCTGTGTTCAGTGGCCATACTCACCAGGGTACTCGTTTGCTTGACAACGTGAAATATCGAAGGGCATGGTTGTTTCAGTTGGTGAAGCTTTAGTCGAGGAGGCACCGCATCCATGACCGCTCTTCCCGCGTCCGGCCGCGAATGGCACCTGGTCGCCCGCCCGCACGGCTGGCCGAAGTCGACGGACTTCGCCCTGCGTGAGGCCCCGGTGACTGAGCCGGCCGAGGGCAGGGTCCTCGTCCACAACAGGCACTTCTCCGTCGACCCGTACATGCGCGGGCGGATGAACGACGTGAAGTCGTACACCCCGCCGTACAAGCTCGACCACCCCATGGACGGCGCCGCCGTCGGCGAGGTCGTCGCCTCGAACGCCGAGGGTCTCGCGGTCGGCGACCATGTGGTGCACGGTCTCGGCTGGCGGGAGTACGCGGAGGTGCCCGCCAGGTACGCCACCAGGATCGACGCCTCGGCCGCGCCCCTCAGCGCCTTCCTCGGTGTCCTCGGGATGACCGGCCTCACCGCCTACGCCGGGCTCTTCGAGACCGCATCCTTCAAGGAGGGCGACGCCGTCTTCGTCTCGGGCGCCGCGGGCGCCGTCGGCAACCAGGTGGGCCAACTCGCCCGGATCAAGGGCGCGTCGCGGGTCATAGGCTCGGCGGGGTCCGACGAGAAGGTCAGGCTTCTGGTGGAGGAGTACGGTTTCGACGCCGCCTTCAACTACAAGAACGGCCCGGTCAGGGACCAGCTCAAGGCAGCGGCGCCCGACGGAATCGACGTCTACTTCGACAACGTCGGGGGAGAGCACCTCGAAGCCGCGCTCTCCTCCTTGAAGCTCAACGGCCGCGCCACCATCTGCGGAATGATCTCGCAGTACAACAACACCGAGGCGACACCCGCGCCGCACAACCTCGCGCTCGTCATCGGCAAGCGGCTGCGCCTCCAGGGCATGCTCGTCAACGATCACCGCGCCCTCATGCCGCAGTTCGTCAAGGAGGTCTCCGGCTGGCTGGCCTCGGGCGAGCTCAAGTACCAGGAGACCACCGTCGAGGGCATCGAGAAGGGCTTCGAGGCCTTCCTCGGGCTTCTGCGCGGTGAGAACACCGGAAAAATGATCGTCACACTCAACTGACCCGCACCCGCTAGGCTTTCACCAGGCCGTCGCGGTCCGTGGGCGCGAGCCGCGGCGTACAGAGAAGAAGGAAACCCGAATGACCATCCAGCAGATCGACCCCCTCTACACCGCCGTCGCCACCGCGGAGAACGGCCGTGACGGCCGCGTCTTCACCGACGACAAGAAGCTCGACGTCGTCGTCAACCCGCCCAAGGAGATGGGCGGCAGCGGCGCCGGTACGAACCCGGAGCAGCTCTTCGCCGCCGGCTACAGCGCGTGCTTCCAGGGCGCGCTCGGCGTCGTCGCCCGCCGGGAGAAGGCCGACATATCCGGGTCGACCGTGACCGCCAAGGTGAGCATCGGCAAGACCGACGGCGGTGGCTTCGGCCTCGCGGTCGAACTGTTCGCCTCCATCCCGAACGTGGACGCGGCCACCGCGCGGGACCTTCTGGAGAAGGCGCACCAGGTGTGCCCGTACTCCAACGCCACGCGCGGCAACATCGAGGTCGAGCTGTCCGTCGTCTGACCGACCGCACGAGAGCGGAAACGCACGACCGCACCACCGCAGTAGGGCCCCATACGTACGGCAGGGCCGCACCCCGGGAGAGGGGTGCGGCCCTTCGCGTGCGCGGTGACGCCATCGGCGCCGTACGTGCTCCTCGCCGCGAACGCGCCTCCTACGGAAGGCGGTTCAGCAGCGCCCTGCCCACCTGGGCGAACGCGCCCTTCGGGTGGTCACGGAAGAGCGGCTCGGTACCGAACAGCGTGACCGGCGCGCCCGCCGCCGACGTACCGCTCACGATCGCCGCCTGCCCCGCGGCGGCCTGCGGACCGCCGGTGCCGTCCGCGTCTCCACGCCAGTGGCCCGAGACAAGGGGGTTGCCGCCGCCGTACGACTGCTCCGTACGCACGCCCTTGCCGAGCCCGGTGAACCAGAGCGGCGAGTAGACGAACGAGTGGGGCTGTGTGCCGCCGGTGATCGGGCCGGGCGTGTTCAGCACCCGCACCACGCCGTTGGCGTTCCCGTCGCCCTCCACCGCGGTGGCCGTCAGCAGCGCCGCCTCGGCGTTGAACGCCGCGCCGCCGGAGCCGAGCGCCACCACCGGCGCGCCCCCGGCCAGGAACTCACCGAGCGCCGCCCGGGCGGTCTCGTTCAGCGCCCCGTGGCTCAGCCCCGTCGACACGTACAGCGCGTCGGCCCTCGACCAGTCGAAGCCCGCGTTCGCCGTCGCCGTCGAGACGGGCAGCACCTCGAAGCCCATCTCGCGCAGCGCGAACAGCTCGCCCGAGTTCACCGCGGCGGCGACCGTCGTACGGCGCAGGGCCGCGACGCCCTTGTCCTTCGTGGCGGTGAAGACGACGCCGTACCGGTCGGCCAGGATGCCGGCCTTCCTGCGGGCCGACGACGGCACGATCGCCGCGCCGTCCGCCGTCCTGCGCACCTGCACGCCCTGCGCGAGCAGGGAGTTGAGAGCGGCGAACTCCTTCGGGTCGTCCAGCCGCAGCTTCAGATCGCCCTTGGCGGCCACCGAGCCGACCGGGGAGGCCGCGTTCACGGCCCGCCCGGAGAAGTCCGGTTCGCCCCGCTGGACCTTGGTGACGCTCGCGCCCCAGAGCAGCCCGAGGCTCCAGCCGGAGATGTCGTACATCGACGACACGTCGGCGCTGATGTCCCGGCCCTCGTCCAGGATGACGTTGGCGATACCGCGCTTGGCCTGCTCCATGTCGACCACGTACGAGCCGGCCGGATAGTCGCGGCCCGCCACCTTGAAGCTCTTGCGGGCCTGCTGGACCTTCACGTCGTTGGCGATGAGGTGGTCGACGAGCCGGGCCGCGGCCGACGCCGACCGCTGGCCGGCGCCCGCCGGGATCACGTACGCGCGCGGGAAGTCGGTCGTGTAGATGTCCTCCGGACCGATGCCGGGCACACCGGGCACCGTCTCCTCCGAGACGACCCGCTGCTTCTCGCCCGCGACACCGCGCCGGAACGTCTCGATCTGGTCGGCGATCAGCGTCTCGCGGTTCTCCCGCGCGAAGTCGAGCGTGGAGCGCATCGCGGCGCCCGCGACGGCGGTGTTGATCCCGGACCGGCGGCGCAGCTCCTCCACCGGCAGATTGTTGTAGTCGTTGTTGTTGACCCGCATCGGGATCTCGATGGTGTGCGAGGCGACCGCGCCCTGGAACGCCATGTACTGCGGGGTGAAGATGGGCGGCCAGTCGTCCCAGCCCTCCTCCTGGTCCCGGAAGGGGATGACGGGCGGCTGGACGCCGTCCTTCTCGGCCGTGTAGCCGAGGTCGTTGACCGCCTCCTCCATACCGAGGGCGTTGGCGTAGGAGTTCTTGAGGAAGAGGTCGTACTCGTAGTTCTCGCCGTGCGGCGGTGTCGTCGGCTCGATCAGCGTGCCGTTGACGTACCCGTGCAGGTCGAGCATGACCGCGGGCTGCTTGTCGACGGCTATCTGCCGGATCGCGCGTGCCTCCGGCTGCGAGGCGGTGATGAAGTCACGGTTGAGGTCGATGCCGTTGCCGTTGGCCCGGGTCCCGGCTATTCGGCCGTCGGGGTTGGCCGTGACGTTGAGATGGATCCGGCTCGTGGCGAGCAGCTTCTTGGTACGGCCGTCCTTGGCCCTCGCCAGCTCCTCGATGAGCTTGAGGGCCGCGTCGGTGCCCTCCCACTCGTTGCCGTGGATGTTGTTGTTGATGAAGACGGGAGTCTTGTAACTCTCCTTGATACGCCGGTCCTTGGCGGCCGACGCGGGGGAGTTCTCGATGCGCTCGCGCATCCGCTCCTGCTCGGCGGCCTCCTTCGCGCTCTCCGGAGCCGTGACCGTGACGAGGTAGAGGTCGTGCCCGCCGGCGGACCGGCCGGTGACCTCGACGCTCACCCGGTCGCCCAGCTCCTGAAGGGCGTTGAGGCGCGGCGCGAGCGCGTGGTACGGCGCGAGTCCCAGCTTGATGGCCTTGTCGGCCGGGTTCTCGGGCAGTGTGTCGAGGACGGTGCGGCGCGGATAGCCGCCGTCCTTGCGCAGACCGAGGGAGGTCGTGCCCACCGAGGAGAGAGCGGCGGCGCCGGCCGACGGCAGCGCGGGCGAGGCCACCCTGCTGTCCGTGGTGCCCCCGTCCCGCACCGGGTGCGACGACCGGTCGCCGTCGGCGCCGGGAGCGGCGGTCGCGGGAAGGGGCGAGAGCATCAGCGCCGCGGTGGCGGTGGCGGTGGCGGTGGCGAGCAGGACGGGTCTGGGCATCCCCATGCGGATGTACCTCCGGGTCGTGCGGCGGCGATCGTTCGGTTCAATAGGCAGGTCATACCGGTTGAACGTGTCAACAACAAGAGGTGTTCACCGCCTCGTTGGCCCCGCATGGCTCACGGAACCCGCTGGGAACCGCCGCGAAACAGCCCCGGAACAAGGCCGATAGGGTGGTCGTATGCGTGATCTGGGAGTGGGCTTCGGCTACTTGGTGAAGGGCCAGCGCTGGGTCGCCACGCACGGCGGATGGCTGGGCTTCGGGCTGCTGCCGGGCCTGGTGACCCTGGTGCTCTACGCGGCGGCCCTCTTCGGCCTGTTCCACGGGGCCGACGACCTGACCGCCTGGGCGACGCCGTTCGCCGACGACTGGTCCTCGCCCTGGCAGGGGCTGTTCCGCGGTTTCCTGACCGTGCTGCTCTGCGCGCTCGCGCTGTTCCTCGCCGTGATCACCTTCACGGCCGTGACCCTGCTGGTCGGGCAGCCCTTCTACGAATCGCTCTCCGCGGCCGTGGACCGCTCGGAGGGCGGTGACGTACCGGAGTCGGGTCTCCCGTTCTGGCGCGAGCTGTGGGTCTCGGCGCGGGACAGCCTGCGGATCCTGGGGCGGGTGGTGCTGTACGGCATCCTGCTCTTCGCCCTCGGCTTCGTGCCCGTACTCGGCCAGACCGTCGTCCCCGTGCTCGGCTTCTGCGTCTCCGGCTTCTTCCTCTGCGAGGAACTCACCGCGGTCGCCATGCAGCGCCGGGGCATCGAACTCAAGGAACGGCTCCCGCTGTTGAGGGGCCGCCGGATGATGACCCTCGGCTTCGGCGTCCCGCTGACGCTCGCCTTCCTGGTCCCGTTCGTCGCGGTGTTCCTGATGCCGGGCGCGGTGGCGGGAGCGACACTGATGGCCCGCGAACTGACGGGCGAGGGCGCCGGCACCGGACCGCGTGCCGTCGACCCCGCGGCGCCCCGTCCCGACGCGGCCCCGCCGCATCCGGGTCCGCCCCCGTCCCCGCACCGCGCCGGCCCGGCGGCCGACGTCCCGCGCGAGTGGTGACGGACCGGCCCGCCGGGCGGACCCGGTGGGCCGGTCCCCGCGTTACGACTCCTCGGCCGCCACGCGCACGATCGTCCGCAGCTGCGCCGTGATGTCCAGCCGGTTCTGTACGAAGACGGGATCCGACACCGCCCCGGTCGCCGGGTCGGTGTTGCCCGGACCGAACTCCAGTACCGGTGTGTGGACATGGCCGCCGGGGATGTCGAGCCCGAGCCGGTCACGCAGCAGCGTCGCCCGGTAGGCGATCTCGTTCGACAGATAGTCCCCGCCGCCACCGGCGCGGGCGGCCGACCCGGGTGTCGGCCCGTTCGGCCGTACGACGGGGGCGGTGCCGCCCGCCGGGATCTCGGTGACCGACGTGTTGTCGTACACCGGGAAACGTCCGGTGTCGGCCGCCACGAGGGCCGCGTGGGGAAGCGAGGTCACCGTCCACTGCGGCTGCGTCGCCGGGTCCTTCACCGGTACGAGCCCGGTCTCCGACAGGTTCTCGTTGTCCCCGAAGCCGCCGCGCCAGGCGCCGTTGTACCGCTCGACGTCGATACGCCCCACCCGTCCCTGACTGACCGTCACGAACAGGTCGGCGCGCGGCAGCGCACGGCGCAGGGCGCGTTCGACCGTGCCGTCGGCGAAGTCACCCCAGCGGACCGGGAACACGGCGGTCTCGACCCGCGCGGGCCCGTCGGCCGTACGGATCACCGTGCCGTCCAGCGCGAGCGCGACCGCCCCGGACGGGTTGCTGATCCGGATGTCCCTGTCGAGCGTGAACGGGTCGAAGCCGGTCACCACGATCCGTTTGAGGCCCTTCGCCCGGCCGTCCCCGAACGCCATCGAGTCCTGGCCCCGCGAGGCGCTCTCCAGCCGCTCCAGGAGACGTACGCCCGCCGCCTCCGAGAGCCCCGACTCCGCGTGCCACGCGCGCAGTTCACGGGTCATCGCGAGCCGCGCCCAGTACAGCGGCCGGTCGTCGTCCCGGCTCAGCTCGCCACCCGCCGGCCCGCGCCCCTGCGCCCGGTCCACCGCCCGCTGCCAGAGCCGTTCGCCATGCAGTACGGCGGCGCGCTCGGCCTGCGCGTACGAACCGGCGTGCCGCAGCGATGCCGCGAACTCCGGCGCGACCCGGTCGAAGCCGCTGTCGTCGAGTATCCGCCGCGGCACGTCCTTGTCGAGCCGCCGCTCCTCGACGGTGACGGCCGGCGCGCTCGCGGCCGCCACCGCCCGCGGCGGGGGCGCCACGGCGACGAGGGCGGCGGAGGCGAGCAGTACGAGACCGAATCCGGCCGGCCGAACACGCGGCCGGCCCGCGGTGTTGCCGTTGGTGCGCACGAGTCTCACGGGAGTCCTTCCGTCGGGTGGCGGAAGTATCGCCTCCACACCCGGCGGATGGCTACGGCGACAAAACACCCGCCGGGACACCCGCCCGCGGACCGCCGGGCACGGCCCGGGGCGGGACCTACCGCTCCGGCCCCTCCGCCCCGCCCCGCAGCAGGGTCACGAACGCGCGGAACGCGGCCGGCATGTCCACCTCCTCCGGGGCGAGCAGCCACTGGTACTGGAGCCCGTCCATCACCGCCACCAGCAACGGGGCGGTCTGTTCGGGTGTGAGGCCGCTCGGCAGACGGTCGCCGAACTCGTCGCGCAGCACGCCCGCCATGTTGCGCCGCACCTGGACATAGCGGCGGGTGAAGAACTCCCCGGCCGGGTGGTCCTCCGTCACGCTCTCGCCGAGCAGCGCCGAGAAGGTCTGGACGATGCCCGGCCGCATCGCGTTGTAGTCGACCATCGACGTCAGCAGCTCCAGCCGCCAGCCGTCCGCGCCCCGGCTGCCGCCCCCGGTGTCCCACTGGTCGCGCTCGTCCATCACGGCGAGGAGCAGCGCGTCCTTCGTGGGGAAGTAGTGGAGCAGCCCCTGCTGGGTGAGGCCCACCCGTTCGGCCACCGCGCCCAACGTCGTTCCCCGGTAGCCGCGTTCGGCGATCACCTCGATGGTGGCGCGGAGAATCTCCGCCCGCCGCTCCGTACCTCTGGCCCTCGCCATCCAACCGGTCCTCTCGCCTCGCGCCTGTCAGCTCACCGACCGTTGCCTCCGGACCGTACACGAGTAACAAACCGATAACGAAGCCTACCCGCCTACAGAATTGCGGGTCACCATGTAACCCGTCCGCACGAACGCAGGGCACTGACGAGGAGGTACCGCCGTGACCGGCGCACCCATCACCCCGGCCGACCAGGAACGCGAAGCGGCAGTCGAGGCGGCGCTCGGCAAGCTGGGGCTGGACGACAAGGCGCGGCTGCTCGCGGGGCAGGACAACTGGTCGCTGCCCGCGCTCCCGGAGATCGGGCTGGCCTCCCTCGTCATGTCCGACGGACCGATCGGTGTCCGGGGTGTGCGCTGGACCGCGGACGACCCGTCCGTCGCGCTCCCGTCGCCCACCGCGCTCGCCGCCACCTGGGACCCCGAACTCGCCCGCAGGGCGGGCCGGTTGCTCGCCCAGGAGGCCCGCCGCAAGGGCGTGCACGTCCTCCTCGCGCCGACCGTCAATCTGCACCGGTCCCCCCTCGGCGGACGCCACTTCGAGGCGTACAGCGAGGACCCGTACCTCACCGGCGAGATCGGCACCGGCTATGTCCTGGGCGTCCAGGACGGCGGCGTCGGCACGACCGTCAAGCACTTCGTCGCCAACGACGCCGAGACCGACCGCTTCACCGTCGACAACGTCGTCTCCCCGCGCCCCCTGCGCGAGCTCTATCTCGCCCCGTTCGAGGCCATCGTCAAGAACGCCCGCCCCTGGGGCGTCATGGCCGCCTACAACCGGGTCAACGGCGACTCGATGACCGAGCACCGCCATCTCCAGAGAGACGTCCTGCGGGGCGAGTGGGGATTCGACGGCTACATCGTCTCCGACTGGCTGGCCGCGCGCTCCACCGTCGGCGCCGTCCTCGGCGGTCTCGACGTCGCGATGCCGGGCCCCAAGACCGTGTACGGCGCGGCGCTCGCCGCCGCCGTCCGCTCCGGCGAGGTGGAGGAGTCCCTCGTCGACGACGCCGTACGCAACGTGTTGAGGCTCGCGGCCCGCCTCGGCGCCCTCGGCGACGCGCCCGCCGTCGTCCCCGCGTCCGACCTCCCCGCGCCCCTCGACGGCGACGCGCTCGCCCGCGAGATCGCGCGCCGCTCCTTCGTGCTCGTACGCAACGAGGCACGCGGCGGGCACCCCGCCCTGCCCCTCGACCCGGCCAGGACCCGCACGGTGGCCCTCAGCGGCGCCGCCGCCCGCGACGCCCGGATCCTCGGCGGCGGCTCGGCCCATGTCTTCCCGCCGCACACCGTCTCCCCGCTCGACGGCCTCACCGCCGCCCTGCCCGACGGCTCCCTCAGCTACAGCGTCGGCGCCGACCCCAGCGACCAACTGGCCGTCGCCGGAAAGGGGTTCACCCTGCGCGCGGTCTGCCGCGCCGCCGACGGACGAGAGCTGGGCACCACCGACCTCCCCTCCGGCATGGTCCAGTGGGTCGGCGTCGACCTCCCGGACGGGGTCATCTACGACGAGCTGCACACCGTCGAGTTCACCGGCACCTTCACCCCGCGCGAGAGCGGCGACCACACCTTCGGCACGCGCGGCATCGGCCCCCTCGTCCTGACCGTCGACGGGGAGAAGGTCTGGGAGGGCGAGGAAGGGCTCGGCGACAGCACCGACCCGTTCAACGCCTTCTTCGGCGAACGCCTGGAGCGCGCCCGCGTCACCCTCACCGAGGGACGGACCGTGGACGTCTCGCTGCGTCTGACCGTGCCCCGGCTGCCCGGCGCCCCGATGGAGGCCGTCGCCTTCTCGCTGCTCCACCTCGGCCCGCGCCGCGGGCCGGACGAGCTGATCGCCGAGGCCGTCGAGGCCGCCCGGGACGCGGACACCGCCGTCGTCGTGGTCGCCACCACCACGGCCGTCGAGTCCGAGGGCTTCGACCGCACGAGCCTGGAACTGCCCGGCCACCAGAACGCCCTCGTCGCGGCCGTCGCCGCCGTCAACCCGAACACCGTCGTGGTCGTCAACACCGGCTCACCCGTCGAGATGCCGTGGCGCGACGACGTGGCCGCCGTCCTGCTCAGCTGGTTCCCCGGCCAGGAGGGCGGCGCCGCGCTCGCCGACGTCCTCACCGGCGCCGAGGAGCCCGCCGGCCGGCTCACCACCACCTGGCCGGTCGCCCTCGCCGACGTCCCCGTCACCGACACCACCCCCGACGCGGGCCAACTGCACTACACCGAGGGCGTGTTCATCGGCTACCGCGCCTGGGAGCGGGCCGGCACCACCCCCGCGTACCCCTTCGGCCACGGCCTCGGCTACACCGACTGGGAGTACGAGACCCTGGACGCCACCGCCGAGCGGGCGACCGTACGGCTGCGCAACACCGGCGCGCGGCCCGGCCGCGAGACCGTCCAGCTCTATCTCGCGCCCGTCCCCGGCGACGCGCCCGACGCGCCCGAGCGCCCGGTGCGCTGGCTGGCCGGATTCGCCTCGGTCGAGGCCGGCCCCGGCGAGAGCGTCGAGGTGACCGTCCCCCTCAGGGCCCGCGCCTTCGAGATCTGGGACGAGAGGGCGAACGGCTGGACGGCCGTCCCCGGCGCGTACGAGATCCAGGCGGGCCGCTCCCTCACCGACCGCAGGCTGAGCGCCACCGTCCGGCGCTGAACGCCCCGGCTCCTCAACGGCCGGACGGGCCCGGGGTCCGTCCGGCCGAGAACCCGTACGTCGTGGCCGAGGTGAACACCTCGCCGGGCCGCAGCACCGTGCTCGGGAAGTCGGGCCGGTTCGGCGAGTCCGGGAAGTGCTGGGTCTCCAGCGCGACGCCGTCGCCGGGCCGGAACGGTCCCGCGTCGAAGTGGTCACCGGTGTAGAGCTGCATGCCCGGTTCGGTCGTCGTCACCGTCAGCCTCCGCCCCGACACGGGGTCGTACAGCTCCGCCGCGACCGAGGCCCCCGAACTCCCCTGATCCAGCACGAAGTTGTGGTCGTACCCCGACCCGACCTCACGCGGCTCACGGAAGTCGAAACGGGTCCCGGCGACCGGCGCGGGCGGGCCCGTCGGCACCGAGTCGCCGTCCAGCGGGGTGATGCGGCCGGCCGCGATCCGCAGCACATGCCCGCCCGTGCCACCGCTGCCCACGCCGGACAGGTTCCAGTAGGCGTGATTCGTCGGATTCACCACCGTCGGCGCGTCCGTCACCGCCCGGTAGCCGATCCGCAGCGCGCCCGCCGCGTCCAGGGTGTACGTCGCCGCGAGCTCCAGCCGGCCGGGAAAGCCCTCCTCGCCGTCCGGGCTCACCAGGGACAGCCGTACGCCGTGCCCGTCGGGCGTCGGCTCCGCGTCCCACACGCGCTTGTCGAAGCCGCGCTCACCGCCGTGCAGACAGTTGGGGCCGTTGTTGCGCGGCAGCCGGTACGTCCGCCCGTCGAGCGTGAACGTCCCGCCCGCGATGCGGTTCGCGTACCGGCCGATCAGGGCGCCGAAGTAGGGCGACGGGCAGTCGACGTAGCCTGCGACGTCGTCGAAACCGAGCACCACGTTGGCGCGGGCGCCCTCGCTGTCCGGCACCTCGACGGACTGGAGGATCCCGCCGTAGGTGAGCACCCTCACCCGTGTCCCGGCCCGCTCCAGGACCCAGCGGTGGACCGGGGTCCCGTCGGGCGCCGCACCGGCGGGCTCGGGCCCGCTCACGCCGCGCTCGATCGGATCGGTCATGGTCAGGTTGTTCGCGGTCGGCTCGTCCACGGTCGCCGACCCTACGCCGGGGGGTCGGCCGCGACGACGTTGCGGTAGGCGATGTCCGCCAGCTTCCCCTGGCCGTTCTTGCTCGGATGGAACCAGTCCCACACGCTCAACTGGTCCCCCGTGAACCGGTAGTCGAAGACCGCCCCGCCGTCGTAGCGGCAGCGCAGGTCCTTGGCGCACACGTCCTTGAGCACCTTGTTGTACGCCACCACGCGCGCCTGCACGGTCGAGCGCCGCTTCTGCGCGGCGGCGGCCATGGACTGCGAGTCGTCCAGCATCGAGGAGCAGATGCCCAGCTTCCATATCTGCCGGCCCAGCGGATTCTCCCGCCCCTCGGACCAGAGCCGCTTGAGATCGGGCACGCTCGCCACGTACACCTGGGTCTTGGGCGCCCGCTCGCGCAGCCGGCGCATCGACTCCTCGAACGAGGCGCGGAACTCCTCCACGGGCGTCATCAGCGCCACCTCGTCCTTGCACGCGTCGTTGGCGCCCACCATGACCGTGACCAGATCCGGCCTGTGCGCGGCGGCCCTCGTCATCTGCTGGGCGAGATCGCCGACGGTGGCACCCGTGCGCGCGTAGTTCCAGCTGTTCTTCGCGACGGCCGGCTTGCCGAGCAGCCGGAGCGCGAGACTGCGGACCGTGGCGTCGGACCCGGTCGACCAGGACACCTCGGGGCAGTCGCTCAGCACCCCGCAGGCGTCGAAGCCGCGTGTGATCGAGTCGCCGAGAGCCGCGATCGAGGTCGGGCTGCGGTCCCAGACCGGCTTCGGCGGCGGCTGGCTCGTCTTCGCCTTCGTCCAGTCCGGGTCGGCGCCGTCCGACGACGTGCACCCCGCCAGGGCGACGGCACCGGCCAGCAGCGCGGCACAGGAGGCGGCGAGAGTCGCGTACGGTTTCCGGCGGCGGCGGGGGCCGCGAGCGACCGGGCGGCGCCCGGCACGGCCCTGAGGGCTCTCCTGCATGCTGTGAACCCTCCGCGTGGGCGTCGTCATGCGTACGGCGGCGTCCTGGCGAGTGAAAGCTTCGCGTATATCGCGCCTGGGACCGACAGTACGGCACCCCCGTGCCCCCCGCGCAAGGTAGCTTTCAGGCGTCGAACCGAAGTCAACCGCGCCCCCACGGCTCCGGTACGTTACATCCCGTCACATACTGCCCGTTTTGCGGGGTTTCACTCTCGATGCTGTTTACTGAGGCCGCCGGGAAAGGCGAACCTCGTCCCACACTGGAGGTCCTGGTGACCACACGTGGTGTTCTGTACGTGCACTCCGCGCCCCGCGCGATGTGCCCCCATGTCGAATGGGCGGTGGCGGGCGTCCTCGGCGCGCGCGTCCAGCTCGACTGGATCCGGCAGCCCGCGTCGCCCGGTACCTGGCGGTCGGAGTTCTCCTGGCGCGGCGAGGCCGGGACCGCGTCCAAGCTCGCCTCGGCGCTGCGCGGCTGGCAGATGCTGCGCTTCGAGGTGACCGCCGAGCCCACGCCCAACACCGAGGGCGAGCGCTACAGCGCCACGCCCGAGCTGGGCATCTTCCACGCCGTCACCGGTATGCACGGCGACATCCTGGTCCCCGAGGACCGGCTGCGGGCGGCTCTCGCGCGGTCGCTGAGCGGTGAGACCGACCTGGAGGCCGAGGTCGCGAAGCTGCTCGGCAAGCCCTGGGACGACGAGCTCGAGCCCTTCCGGTACGCCGGTGAGGGCGCCCCCGTGCGCTGGCTGCACCAGGTCGTCTGAGCCGCGCCGTACACGGGGCGGACGCCGGACGGTGGGGCCCCGGGACGGACCGCGCCACCGCCTTCTACGGTGGACGCATGGCTGATCAACTCGAAGTAGCAGTTCTCGGCACGGGCATCATGGGCGCGGCGATGGCCCGGAACCTCTGCCGGACCGGGCACGCCGTGCGGGTCTGGAACCGTACCCGCGCGAAGGCCGAGCCGCTCGCGGCCGACGGCGCGCGCGTCGCGGACACTCCGGCGGACGCCGTACGCGGCGCGGACATCGTCCTGACGATCCTGTACGACGGCGCCGCCGCCCTGGAGACGATGGCGGAGGCGGCCCCCGGGCTGCGGCCCGGCACGGTCTGGCTCCAGTCGACGACGGCGGGCCTGGACGGCCTCGTCCCGCTCGCCGAACTGGCCGCCGCCCACGAGCTGGTCTTCTTCGACTCGCCCGTGCTGGGCACCAGGGGCCCCGCCGAGCAGGGCAAGCTGGTCGTCCTCGCCGCGGGCCCCGAGGACGCCCGGCCCACCGTCGCGTCCGTGCTGGACGCCGTGGGCGGCCGCACCATCTGGGTGGGCGAGGACGGTGCCTCCGGGGCCGCGACCCGGCTCAAGCTGGTCTGCAACAGCTGGGCCCTGACCCTCACCCAGGCGACGGCCGAGGCGCTGGCCCTGGCGAAGGCGCTCGACGTCGACCCGCGGGACTTCCTGGCCGCCACGGAGGGCGGCGCCCTCGACTCCGGCTATCTGCGCGTCAAGTCGGCGGCGATCCTCGACGACGACTACACCCCGAGCTTCGGACTCGCCACGGCCGTCAAGGACGCCCGTCTCGTCGTCGAGGCGGCCGAGGCCTCCGGTGTGCGGCTGGACGTCGCAGAGGCGGGCGCACGGCGCTTCGCACGGGCGCTGGAGAAGGGGCACGGCGACAAGGACATGGCCGCGACGTACTTCGCCAGCTTCGAGGACTGAGCGGACCGGAGAACCGGACAACCGGAGAACCGGACAACCGGAGAACCGGACAACCGGAGGCCGACACGCCGGAGGCCCGGCTCCCGTGGAGGACGGGAGCCGGGCCTCCGGCGTGTCGGTCCGGGCGTACCGGGCGGGATCAGACCGAGCGGAACGCCAGCACCACGTTGTGGCCGCCGAAGCCGAACGAGTTGTTGATCGCCGAGATCGTGCCCTCGGGCAGCGCCCGTGCCTCGTCGCGCACGACGTCCGCGTCGACGTCCTCGTCCAGATTCTCGACATTGATCGTCGGCGGGGCCAGCCGGTGGTACAGCGCGAGCACCGTCGCCACCGTCTCGATACCGCCGGCGCCGCCCAGCAGATGACCCGTCATCGACTTCGTGGCCGAGACCGCGACATGGTCGAGGTCCTCGCCCATGACCCGGCGCAGCGCCTTGATCTCCGCGATGTCGCCCTGCGGCGTCGAGGTGGCGTGCGCGTTCAGGTGCACGATCTCCGACGGCTTCACACCGGTGTTGTCGAGCAGGTTCTGCATCGCCGCCGCGACCCCGCGACCGGTCGGCTCCGGCTGCGCGATGTGGTGGCTGTCGGCGGACAGGCCCTGGCCCAGCACCTCGCAGTAGACGCGCGCGCCGCGCGCCTCCGCGTGCTCGGCGGACTCCAGGACCACGACCCCCGCGCCCTCGCCGAGGACGAAGCCGTCACGGCCCTTGTCGTAGGGGCGGGACGCCTTGGTGGGCTCGTCGTTGTTCTTCGACATCGCCATCATGTTGGCGAACGCGGCGACCGGCAGCGGGTGGATCGCCGCCTCCGTGCCGCCCGCCACCACGACGTCGGCGCGGCCGGTGCGGATCATCTCCACGGCGTAGCCGACCGCCTCGGCGCCCGACGCGCACGCGGAGACCGGGGTGTGCACGCCCGCCTGGGCGTTCACTTCCAGTCCGACGTTGGCGGACGGTCCGTTCGGCATCAGCATCGGCACGGTGTGCGGGGAGACGCGGCGCGCGCTCTTCTCCTTCAGCACGTCGTACTGGTCGAGCAGGGTGGTCACGCCGCCGATACCCGAGGCGATGACCGTGCCCAGGCGCTCGGGGGCGATGTTCTCGTCCTCGCCGGCCTTGGCCTTGTAGCCCGCGTCGGCCCACGCCTCGCGGGCCGCGAGCAGCGCGAACTGCGCCGAGCGGTCGAGCTTGCGGGCGAGCGGGCGGGGCAGCACATCCGCCGGATCGACCGCGGCGATCGCGGCGATCCGGACGGGCAGTTCGGCGAAGCGCTCGCCTTCGAGGGGCTTGACGCCCGAGCGGCCGGCGAGCAGGCCCTCCCAGGTCGATGCGCTGTCGCCACCCAGCGGTGTGGTTGCGCCGATACCGGTGACGACCACGGTGCGATTGGTCGGGCTCACTGGAATTCTTTCTCCACGTGTAGAGGGTGCGGAATTTGTTACGGCGCCACCACCGGGTGGCGTCAGCCGCGCGACCTGGATCAGGCCTGGTGCTTCGCGATGTAGTCGGCGGCGTCGCCGACGGTCTTCAGGTTCTTGACGTCGTCGTCCGGGATCTTCACGTCGAAGCGCTCCTCGGCGGCGACGACGACCTCGACCATGGACAGCGAGTCGACGTCCAGGTCGTCGGTGAAGGACTTGTCCAGCTGGACGTCCTCGACCGGGATGCCGGCGATCTCGTTCACGATCTCCGCGAGACCGTTGACGATCTCTTCCTGAGTGGCGGCCATGTGGGCGCTCCTTCGATATTCAGCGTGAGCAGAGGGATTTGTACAAGCACGGTCCGGAAAGTTCCGGTGTGCCTAGGGGAGGGTAACGACCGTCGCCGCGTACACGAGACCCGCCCCGAAGCCGATGACGAGCGCCGTGTCGCCGCTCTTCGCCTGACCGGTCGCCAGAAGCCGCTCCATCGCGAGCGGGATCGAGGCGGCCGACGTGTTGCCGGTGGTTTCCACGTCGCGGGCGACCGTGACGTGCTCCGGCAGCTTCAGAGTCTTCACCATCGAGTCGATGATGCGCATGTTGGCCTGGTGCGGAATGAAGACATCCAGGTCCGCCGAGGTGATTCCGGCCGCGTCGAGGGCCTGTTGGGCGATCTTCGCCATCTCGAAGACGGCCCAGCGGAACACCGCCTGGCCCTCCTGGGTGAGGGCGGGGAAGCGCTCGACCGTTCCGTTGCGGTACTCGTCCCACGGTACGGTCTGCATGATCGTGTTCGACTTGTCGCCCTCGGAACCCCAGACCGTCGGACCGATCTCCGGCTCCCGCGCCGGGCCGACGACGACCGCGCCCGCGCCGTCGCCGAACAGGAAGGCGGTGGCCCGGTCTTCGAGGTCGGTGAGGTCCGACAGCCGCTCCACGCCGATGACCAGGACGTACTCGGCCGAGCCCTCGACGACCATGCCCTTGGCGAGCGTCAGCCCGTAGCCGAAGCCCGCGCAGCCCGCCGAGATGTCGAACGCGGCCGGCTTGCCCGCGCCGATCCGGTCGGCGATCTCCGTGGCGATGGCCGGGGTCTGCTTGAAGTGCGAGACGGTCGAGACGATCACGCCGCCGATCTGCTGGGGCGAGATCCCCGCGTCGGCGATGGCCTTGCCGGACGCCTCGATCGACATCATGGCGACGGTTTCCTCGTCGGAGGCCCAGTGCCGGGTCGCGATGCCGGAGCGGGAGCGGATCCACTCGTCGGACGAGTCGATCGTCTCCAGGATCACCTCGTTGGGCACCACGCGCGTCGGACGGTAGCCGCCGACGCCCATGATCCGGGCGTACGGGGCGCCCTGGCTGGGCCTGATCTTCGCCATGCTCTCTCGGGCTCCTTAGGCAGCGTGCTCGGCGACGATCTCGCGAGCCGCGTCGAGGTCGGCGGGGGTCTTCAGCGCCAGGGTCCTCACACCGGGCATGGCGCGCTTGGCGATGCCGGTCAAGGTGCCACCGGGGCACAGTTCGATCAGCGCCGTCACGCCCTGCTCCGTGAACGTCTCCATGCACAGGTCCCAGCGGACCGGATTGGCGACCTGGCCCACCAGACGTGCGACGACCTCGGCCCCCGTCCGCACAGTCTGCCCGTCCTTGTTGGACACATACGGCAAGGCGGGGTCTGACACGTCGAGCTTTCCGGCCGCGTCAGCCAGTTTCGTCACCGCGGGGGCCATGTGTTCGGTGTGGAAGGCGCCCGCGACCTTCAGGGGCACCACCCGGCGTACGCCCTCGGGCTTGTCCGCCGCCAGCGCCTCGATCTGCTCCAGGGTGCCCGCGGCCACGATCTGGCCCGCGCCGTTCACATTGGCCGGGGTCAGACCGAGCTTCTCCAGATGCGGCAGGGTCACCTCGGGGTCGCCGCCGAGCAGGGCCGCCATACCGGTCGCGGTGACGGACGCCGCCTCGGCCATGGCCAGACCGCGGGCACGGACGAAGTCCACCGCGGCCTCCTCGCCCAGTACCCCCGCGTACACCGCCGCCGTGATCTCCCCGACACTGTGCCCCGCGACCGCGCCGACGCCCGCCGTGGGGCCCAGCAGCCCGCGTACGGCCTCGCCCGCGAGCAGACCCGCGGCGACCAGCAGCGGCTGGGCCACGGCCGTGTCACGGATCTCGTCCGCGTCGGCCAGCGTGCCGTAGTGGACCAGATCGAGGTCGATGGCGTCCGACCAGGCCCGCAGCCGGTCTTCGGCGCCGGGCAGATCGAGCCAGGGAGTCAGGAAGCCGGGCGTCTGAGCGCCTTGGCCGGGAGCGACTAGTACGAGCACCCTCACACTCTCTCGTGGGGACGGCCTCCGCCGCCCGTGGGGACAAGGACGAAGAACCGTCGGGGTAATTGTTGGTGTCCAACAAAAGGCTAGGAAGGCGATTCCGCGTCGGCCAACCTCCCCAAGATCAACGCGATTCGCAGAGTGAAAGCGGAACGGACGTCGGAAGGTGACCATCCGGTGACGTCGGTCACACGTCGAAGCCGGTAGCGCACGGTGTTGGGGTGCACGAACAGCATCCGGGCGGCGCCTTCCAGGCTGCTCGCCTGCTCCAGGTAAACACTCAGAGTTTCCAGAAGCGCCGAGCCCGCCTCTTCAAGCGGTCTGTAGATCTCCTCCACCAACTGCTCGCGGGCGGCGGGATCCGACGCGATCGCGCGCTCCGGCAGAAGATCGTCGGACAGTACCGGACGCGGCGCGTCCTGCCACGCCGAACACGCCTTGAGACCGGCGGCGGCCGCCTGCGCGGACCTCGTGGCCGCCAGCAGGTCGGGCACCACGGGGCCGGCCACCACCGGCCCGGCCGCGTACGGTCCGATCAGGGCCTTCGCGACCTGGAGCGGATTGTCGCTGCCGCCGGCGATGACGACCAGCCGGTCGCCGAGCACCCCGGTGAGCACCTGGAGCTTGGCGTGCCGCGCGGCCCGGCGGATCGCCTCCACCGTCAGCTCGCTGTCCCCGTCGGGCGCGGTGCCCAGCAGGACGCACACGTGCTCCGGCGAGTTCCAGCCCAGCGCGGAGGCCCGCGACACGGCGCCCTCGTCGGCCTCGCCGGAGAGCACCGCGTTCACCACCAGGGACTCCAGCCGGGCGTCCCAGGCGCCGCGCGCCTCGGCGGCCTGCGCGTACACCTGCGCCGTCGCGAAGGCGATCTCCCGGGCGTACACGAGCAGCGCCTCACGGAGCACCGACACATCGCCGGGCGCCGCGACCTCCTCGATCGCCGACTCCATGACCTCGATGGTGGTGCGCACCATCTCGACGGTCTGGCGCAGCGTGATCGCCCGGGTCAGTTCGCGCGGCGCCGTACCGAAGACGTCAGTGGAGATCGCCTGCGGGGTCTCGGGGTGCCGGAACCACTCCGTGAAGGCCGCGATCCCGGCCTGGGCCACCAGACCGATCCAGGAACGGTTCTCCGGCGGCATCGCGCGGTACCACGGCAGCTTCTCGTCCATGCGGGCGATCGCGTTCGCGGCCAGCCTGCCCGCCGACTTCTCCAGTCGGCGCAGGGTCGCGGGATGCGGATGGGCTTCGTTCGCGGGTTCAGGCACGGGACAAGACTGCCTTATCAGCGGGGGTGCGCGCGGGGCCGGGGCAGGATCCGTTGTCCGGATCGGCCAGGCGGGATCCGGACGACAGGGCCTAACCTGGCTCCGTGATTTCCGTCCGGTACGCCGACGACCGCTATCCCGGCGGTGACCTGTCCACCGGGATCGAGTCCTTCCACGCCTTCTCCTTCGGGGAGTTCTACGATCCGGACAACCTCAGGTTCGGCGCGGTGATCGCCTGCAACGAGGAACGGCTCGCGCCCGGGGCCGGGTTCGGCGAACACCCGCACAGCCACACGGAGATCGTCACCTGGGTCGTCGAGGGGGAGCTGACCCACCGCGACTCGGCCGGGAACGCGACGCTGGTACGGCCCGGCGACGTGCAGCGGCTCGGCGCGGGCGGCGGTGTACGGCACGTGGAGCGCAACGACGGCGGGCAGCCGCTGGTCTTCGTGCAGATGTGGCTCGCCCCGCTCGCGCCCGGCGGCCCGCCCCGTTACGAGATCGTGCACGGCATCGCCGACTCCACGCCGTACGCGCTCCCCGAGGCGGGCGCGATGCTGCACGTGCGCCGCCTCCAGGACGGTGAGCGCGCCGAGATCCCCGACGCGGCGTACGCGTATCTGCATGTGGTGCGGGGCCTGGTGGTCCTGGCGGGCGTCGAGTTGGGCGCCGGCGACTCGGCGCGCATCACGGACTCCGAAAGTCTGGAACTGATCGCGGACGGCCCCGCCGAGGCGCTGATCTGGGAGTTGGGCCCGAGCGGGCCCTAGCGCTCAGCCCGCCGCGCGCAGCTCCGCCAGCACCGCGTCCGTGAACGGGGGCCACGCGTCGACCGCCCAGGGTCCGAAGTCCCGGTCGGTCAGCGTGACGCACGCCGCGCCCGCGTCCGGGTCGACCCACAGGAACGTACCGGCCTGCCCGAAGTGGCCGAAAGTCCGCGGTGACGACGTACTCCCCGTCCAGTGCGGCGACTTGGAGTCCCTGATCTCGAAGCCCAGACCCCAGTCGTTGGGCTTCTGGTGCCCGTAGCCCGGCAGGATCCCCGACAGCCCTGGGTGGGCCACCGTCATCGCCTCCAGGACGGTACGGGGGTCGAGCAGCCGGGGCGCCTGGAGTTCGGCGGCGAAGCGGATCAGATCGTCCACCGTCGAGACACCGTCCCTGGCGGGCGAGCCGTCCAGGGCGGTCGACGTCATGCCCAGCGGGGCGAGGACCGCCTGGCGCAGATACTCGGGGAACGGGATGTCCGTCGCCTTCGCGAGGTGCTCACCGAGCACCTCGAAACCCGCGTTGGAGTACAGCCGCCGGGTGCCGGGCGGGGCCGTCACCCGGTGCTCGTCGTAGGCCAGACCGCTGGTGTGGGAGAGGAGATGGCGGACGGTCGAGCCCTCGGGCCCGGCCGGTTCGTCCAGTTCGACCGCCCCCTCCTCGTACGCCACGAGCACCGCGTACGCGGCCAGCGGCTTGGTCACCGACGCCAGCGGGAAACGGTGCGACGTCGGGCCGTACGTCCCGCCCACCGTGCCGTCCGCGCGTACGACGGCTGTGGCGGCCGTCGGCACCGGCCAGTTCTCGATCATCGCCAGGCTCTGCATGGGAACGAGCGTAGACGGGGCTCCCGCACGGCCGGACGCGGGTGGGGAGGGTGACGGAAATCGACCCCGACCCCCTTGCTTGGAGTGCACTCCAAGGTCCTACGTTGAGTCCATGTCGCTGATCGATAGCACCCCCGTCACCGCGGAGACCACGGACGTCTGTGTGGCGGCTCCACCGGCCCATCCCCGTCCCGCCGGCGACGACCGGTACACGATCAGCGAGGTGGCGGCCTTCACCGGCCTCACCGCGCACACCCTGCGCTGGTACGAGCGGATCGGACTCATGCCGCACGTCGACCGGTCGCACACCGGCCAGCGGCGCTTCACCAACCGGGACCTCGACTGGCTGGCCCTCGTGGGCAAACTGCGCCTCACCGGCATGCCGGTCGCCGACATGGTCCGCTACGCCGAGCTCGTCCGGGAGGGCGAGCACACCTTCGAGGAGCGGCAGGAACTGCTCCGGCGGACCAGGCGCGACGTGCGCTCACGGATAGCCGAACTCCAGGACACCCTCGCCGTACTCGACCACAAGATCAACTTCTACGCCGGGGCCCACCGCGCGTCGGAAAGGGCGTCATGAGCACAGAGAAGATAGCCACCGTGAAGCTCGGCACCACCGGGCCCACGGTCGGCGTCCAGGGCTTCGGCGCCATGGGCATCAGCGAGTTCTACGGCGGCACGGACGAGACCTCCGCCCGGGACACCCTTGAGGCGACCGTCGAGGCGGGCGTCACCCTCATCGACACCGCCAACGTCTACGGGCGCGGCGCCAACGAGACCTTCCTCGCGCCGTTCGTCGCCGCCCACCGCGACGAGATCACCCTCGCCACCAAGTTCGGCATCGAGCGGACCGACGACCCGAAGTACCGAGGCGTACGCAACGAACCCGCGTACATCAAGGAGTCCGTGGAGGAGTCCCTGCGGCGCCTGGGCGTCGACGTCATCGACCTCTATTACATGCACCGCCGCGACCCGGCCGTGCCGTTGGCCGAGTCCGTCGGCGCGATGGCCGGACTCGTCGCCGAGGGCAAGGTCAAGTACCTCGGCCTGAGCGAGGTCACCGGCGCCGAACTGCGCGAGGCGTACTCCGTGCACCCCATCACCGCGCTCCAGTCAGAGTGGTCGCTCTTCTCCCGTGACGTCGAGACGAGCGCGGCGGGCGCCGCCGCCGAGCTGGGCGTCGCGCTCGTACCGTACTCACCGCTCGGACGCGGCTTCCTGACCGGCTCGTTCACCCAGGCCGAGACGGAACTCCAGGCCGACGACTTCCGGCGCGGCATGCCGCGCTTCACCGGCGACAACGCGGGCCGCAACGCCGCCCTCCTCGAACCCCTCCGCGCCGTCGCCGCCGCCCACGACGCGACAGCGGGCCAGATCGCGCTCGCCTGGGTCCAGCAGCGGGCCCGGGCGCACGGCCTGACCGTCGTACCGATCCCCGGCACCCGCAGGCGCTCGCGCCTGCGGGAGAACGCCGCCGCCACCCGTATCACCCTCACCCTCACCCCCGGCGAACTGGCGCTCCTGGAGCCGATCGCCGGGCAGGTCGCCGGCGCCCGCTACGCCGACATGTCGGCGACGGCCGCCGCCCGCGAGTAGCCCCCTCACCACGCCAGCGCGTACACCGCGAAGCCCGCCGCGAGCAGCCCCGCCGCCGCCCGGCGGGCGTTCGCCATGTGCGTCCCCGACCGCCAGGGCGTCTCGAAGACCCGCGCGTACCGGGCGATCACCACCAGGACCACCGCGAACAGCGGCATCCAGAGCACCCGGCCCAGAATCCAGCCGTACGAATCCGGAGCCGTCGTCAGCCCCGGCACCGCTCCCAGATACGAACCGGGCACCGCCGCCGCGAGCATCGCCGTCTGGTGCCAGCACAGGATCGTCATCGCCGACAGGTTGATGATCACGACCGGCGCCCACAGCGCGGGCCTGCGCAGCAGACCCGCGACGCGGTCCCGCAGCAGGATCGCCGCGCCGCTCTGCGCCGCCGCGAGCGCCAGCACCAGCAGCGACGGCGGATGCGAGTTGGTCCGCGCCTCACCGGGCACCCCGACCATCGACGCCGGGTAGTGGAAGACCACCAGCAGGACGGCGAAGAGCACACCGCCGCCCACCAGCAGCACCCGCGCGCCGCGCCGGCCGATCCGGCCCTCGCCCCACGACACGCCGAGCTGATACGCGAACATCCAGCCCGGCAGGATGTTCACCACGCTCAGCCACCCGGGCATGGCGTCGGCGTACGGGCCGTAGCGCAGCACGTCCACGACGGCCACCACCCCGAGCAACGGCGCCGCCGCCCAGGCCCCGAGGTGCCGCGCCGCCCGCACGCAGTACGGCGTCAGGGCCGTCACCACGACGTACACCCCCACGAACCACAGCGGCTGCACCACCAGCGTCGAGGCCGTACTCAGCGTCGTGCCCGGCACGCCGGCCGCGTACAGCACCGGGATCAGCACCGCCCACACCGCGCTCACACCCAGCACCGGGCGCCCCAGGCGGGTCACGCGCTGCCGGAGCCAGGCGGCCGTGGAGCCCTTCCTGCCCCGGTACGAGAGCACCGACGCGTAACCGCCGACCAGGAAGAAGATGCCGAGCATCTGAAGCACCCAGCTGACCGGCGCGAAGGGGCCGAACGTGCTCAGCGGGCTCGCGTTGCGCAGTGCCCCCTGCTCCAGGGTGAATCCGCCCAGCAGCCAGTGCCCGGTGGGCACCGCGAGCAGCGCGATCGCGCGCAGACCGTCGATCGCGCGGTCACGGGACGCGGGTGTCCCCGCCTCGATCTTCTCGACGAGCCTCATCGCACGTCACCACCCGTGGCGATCGCGGCGAAGGCGCGCAGCGAGTCCGTGCCGGGGGCGAAGTAGCCGGTGTGACCGTGCGCGGTCCGGGCGGGGACCCGCCGCGCCCCGAAGCCCTTCTCCGCCGGGTCCCTGCCGTGGCCCAGGCCCAGGAACTCGACGTTCGGGACCTTGGAGATCCAGTCCGACGGGTCCTTCGCCGCCCACACCCGGGCGTCCGTCCGCAGCGCGGCCACGTTGGCGGCGCGCATGCCGGGGGAGCCGAGGACCACGATGTCGCTCGCGGCGGCGTCCCGGGCGGCGAGCCCGCACACCACGGAGCCGTAGCTGTGGCAGAACAGCTTCGGCGTCCTCACACCGGCGGCGGTCAGGCCCCCGGTGAACCGGGCCAGCCGGTCCGCCCCCGCCTCGGCGAGCCCGCCCGTGGCGGCGTCCAGGCCGACACCGAGCGGCGTCGTGTAACCGGCCCACGCGACCACGGCGGTACGGCCGTTGGTCGCGGTCCGCAGCGCCGTGGCCATCCCGGCGGGGGTGCCGTACGGGTCCCCCGGCCGGTCGTAGGTCCGCGCGTCGATGTCCGAACCCGGCACCACGACGGCGACATGACGGGCCGTCAGCAGATTCCCGTACACCTCGGCGACGGTGCCGCGGCCCCGCGGGTCGAAGGCGAGGATCTGCCGCCGGCTCTCCGCGAGGCGGGCGTAGCGGGGGTCCTTGGCGACGGCCAGCTCGTTGGCGCGGTAACGGAGCTCGACGGGGGCGCCGTCGAGATTGCCGACGACGGAGGGGTGCCGGGCGGTGAGCGCGTGCCGCTGGGCGGGGCTCAACGTACGGAAGAACGCGGCGACTTGGGCGGGGGCGGTCTTCTCCGGGTCGGGGAGGGCGCGTCCGAGGGACGTGTCGTCCAGCCAGGCGGCGGTGCCGGGCGGGGGTCCGGTGACGGGGCTCTGGCCGCTCCCGGCGGCCCAGCCGGCGGTGCCGGACACCAGGGTGGCCATCAGCGCTGCGGCGGCCAAGGTCCTTCTGTAGCGGCGCATTCGCGTCTCCCTCGTCGTGGCCACGGTGTGTGGCGGGAGGAAGGTAGGAAGACGACGGGTGGGGGCGCGTCACACCGGGGAGCCAAGTCGCGGGTGCGACCTGGGTAGGGGGTCTTCTGGTGCGGGGTCTTGGTTGCGGTGTCGTTGGCGGGGGCGGGGTTCGGGGCCTCCGGAGGGGTATGTCCGGACGGCGTGATTTACGGCGCGTGCACGGCTCGTTGGTCCCGATGAGAGGTTCTTGTTCACGCGCCACAAATCAGCCTGAGTGTCCGAACACACCCCTCCTGCGACCCCGCCCCCCTCACGCCGTCACGACACCCGTACAAGCCCCCCGGTCGCTCCGGTCCGCGCGGGGAAGGGGGACGCGCAGGGGTCGTGTCCGGACACTCAGGCTGATTTGTGCCGCGTGGACGACCCGGTTCCCCTGGGTCCGACGAGGGGTGCACGCGGCGTAAATCACGCCGTCCGGGCATGACCCCGGAGCGGCACCCGGCAACCACAGCGACCACCCCCAGCCCGGCCGGCGCTTGAGGCCGACCCCGGCCCGCCACGGACCCGCACGCAACCCACACAGCGCCGCAGGCGCCCCGGAGGCAACCGTCAACCGCCAGGGGCAACAAGCCCGGATTCGTACGCGAAAATCACCGCCTGCGCCCTGTCCCGCAGCTCCAGCTTCGCCAGTACCCGGCCGATGTGCGTCTTCACCGTCTGCTCCGCGAGCACCAGGTGCCTCGCGATCTCCTGGTTCGACAGCCCCCGCGCCACCAGCTCCAGCACCTCCGTCTCGCGCGGCGTCAGCCCCTTCAGCCGCAGCGAGCGGTTCTTGCGCGGGGCCGGCCGCTGCTGGGCGAAGTCCGCGATCAGCCGGCGCGTCACGGACGGTGCCAGCAGCGCCTCGCCCGCCGCGACCACCCGGACCGCCGAGATCAGGTCCGCGGGCGGCGCGTCCTTCAGCAGGAACCCGGAGGCTCCCGCGCGCAGCGCCTCGTACACGTAGTCGTCCACGTCGAACGTGGTCAGCATCAGCACCTTCGGCCGGTGCACCACCCCCACCGGCGGGTCCAGCAGCGCGCGGGCCGCCGCCAGGCCGTCCATCTCCGGCATCCGGACGTCCATCAGGACCACGTCCGGGTGGGTGGCGCGGCTGACGTCGATGCCCTGGCGCCCGTCCGGCGCCTCGCCGACCACGTCGATGTCGGCCTGCGCCGAGAGCAGCGCGGCGAACCCCGCGCGGACCATGGCCTGGTCGTCGACGATGATCACGCGGATGGTCACGAGGGATCCTCCGTGGTCGGCGGTGCCAGCGGCAGCCGCGCGGCGACCCGGAACCCGCCGTCCGGCAGCGGCCCGGTGTCCAGCGTGCCGCCGGTCAACCGTACGCGTTCGCGCATACCGATCAGCCCGTGGCCGGTGCCGGAGCTCTCCAGGGGTGAAGTGCGGGCCGTCGCGGGCCCGTTGACGATCAGGACGGTCAGCCAGTCCGGGTCCGCCGTCACCGAGACACGGGTCGGTGCGTCGGGCGCGTGCCGTACGACGTTGGAGAGGGCCTCCTGGACGATGCGGTACGCGGAGAGGTCCACCGACGGCGGGACGGGACCGAGATCCGCCGCGAGGGACAGCTCGGCCGGCACCCCGGCCCGTACGGTCGCCTCGACGAGTTGCTGCACACGGTCGAGCCCCGGCTGCGGCGCCCGCTCGCCCGCCGAGCCGTCGCTGCGCAGGACCGCCAGCAGCCTCCGCATCTCGGTCAGCGACTCCCGCGCGCCCGCGGCGATGGTGGAGAACTCCTCGCGCGCGGCGTCCGGAAGCCCGTCGATCCGGTACGGCGCCGAGTCGGCCTGCACCGTGATCACGGACATGTGGTGGGCGACCACGTCGTGCAACTCCCGTGCGATCCGGGCCCGTTCCTCCAGCAGCGTGCGCTGTGCGCGTTCGACCTCGCTGATGGTCTCCTGCTCGACCAGGCGGCGCTGGGCGTCACCGCGCTCGCGCAGGGCGGCCGTGACGAGCAGGACGACGCCGCTGAGCACGAAGAGCAGGAGATGGACACCGTCGCTGTGCTGCTGCGAGAGCAGTTCGAAGGCCAGCCCCGCCGCTCCTGTCGCGAGCCAGACCGCGAGGAGCGTACGGCGGGGCTCCCGCAGCCCGAGGCAGACCATCAGCAGGAGGTAGCCGACGACGACCGCCGGCGGCCACGGCCAGGAGCGGCCGTCGAGATCCGCCGCCGATGTCAGGAGCAGCACCGCGCCGACGATGTCCGCGACGAAGACGATCAGCCATGCCTGGAGCGGCCGGGTCACGGCGAGCAGCAGTGGCGCGCCCTGCGCGGTGGCGAGCGCCCCTGCCCAGCCGCCCTCCAGCCGGTAGTCCTGGACGAGCACGGTGGCCGTGGTGGACAGCAGCGCGACGGCGAAACCGAAGGCGACCACGTACGGGGCCCGGCGCTGCCACGCCTTGGGGGCGCCGGCCAGCAGCGGTCCGGTGGAGTCCCGCAGGGCGTCGCCGAGCGGGCGCAGGGCCCGGCGGGCCGCGGCGGCGCGGGGCGAGGGTGGCGGTTCCGGCTGTTCGGGGCTCATGGCCGGTTCAGCGTACGCAGCGCCCGTACCGCCCGGCGTCATACCCAGGAGCCAGACCTGGGCTCATACCCCCGTAGGGGGTCGGGCTACGCGCGTCACAGCTCGGCGAGCAGCTCCGCCTTCTTCGCGGTGAACTCCTCGTCCGTCACCAGTCCCGCCTCGTGCAGCTCGCCGAGATGCCGGATCCGTTCCGCGATGTCGGCGGGGTCGCGCCGGCCCGCCGCCACCGGCACGGCGTCGGCGGGCTCCGACTTCCGGATCGCCGCCAGGACCGCGGCGGCGAACGGCAGGGACTCGTGGACCGGCCCGTAGCCGAGGCCGAAGACCACGGCCGCCGGATCGTGGTCGGCCTGGGCGGGCTGGTGGTCGGCGCCGCGGCGCAGCAGCCGCAGGTAGCCGTCGAGGACCTCGGGGGAGCGCCACTCGACCCCGCTCAGCTCCGAGACGGCGAAGTGCTGGTCGCCCGCCTTCCACTTCGCCGAGGACGCGCCGGTCCAGAACCAACGGAAGGAGGCCGTGAACCCGTCGAAGGACGCCTTGGCGTCGTAGGCCTTGAAGCTCAGCGGCGCCGGGGGAGGGTCCACCAGATAGTGCCCGGCCGGCGGAGCGTCGGTGGTGAGGACGGCGCGCAGCTCGTCCGCGTAGTACTCCGCGAGCGTCTCGTGATCCGCGGGCAGCACCAGCCGGTAGGGATCGCCGGACTCCTTCAGCTGGCCCGCCGCCGCCTCCATCAGCGGATCGGCTCCGGGTCTGGGAACGGCGTGCAGCACCACCGTCCCGCGCTTGCCCGGGGTGAGCGTCACGGACGCCAACGCCTCGTGCGGGACGCGCCGTTCGCGCAGTGCCTGGAAGAGCTTTGGCGTGCGTATCCCCCGTTCGAAGCGGATGAGCACGGAGTCGTGACTGAACTCCCAGGTGGCATGAATTCCGGCCAGCACATCACCCATGTGCCTCATCGTATGCGCCGCACGGCCGCACGTCGCCCCTCGGCGAGGACCCCGGTGGGCCGAGTTCTACGCGCGTCAGATCACTTCGGCGCCGGAGATTCCACTCCGGCAGCCGTCACCGTCGTCCGCACAACTGGTGTTCCGGTACGAACCGACCCCGATGTCCGCGAAGTTCCGCAGGCTCTCCGTGCCCGGCTCGAAATAGCCGGTGTGGCCGGCCGCGCCCTCCGCGGACAGCACCCGCGCGCCGAAGTCGGACGTCACCGGGTCGGCGCCGTGGCCGATGCCGCCGACCTCCAGATGGGGCACCACCTGGATCCAGTCGTCGTGGTCCCGCATCGCCCAGACCCGGGCGCGGGAGTCCAGCTGTCCCGCCGAATCGGCGCGCATCCCCGGACTGCCCGCGACCGCCACGTCCGTGACCCGGGCGGGCAGGCGGCGCGCGGCGATGCCGCACACCACGGAGCCGTAGCTGTGGCAGATCAGCGAGACCCGCGAGGTGCCCGGCAGCGCGGAGGTGAGCGCGTTGAGCCGTACGGCACCCGCCGAGGCCAGCCGCCCGGTCACCGCGTCCACGCCGATACCCGCGGGCGCGGTGTAGTCGGCCCAGGCGATGACGGCGGTGGGGGTACGGGGCGAGGCCGCCCGCTCGGCGTCGTACAGCGACCTGGCCATACCGGCGGGGGCGGTGTAGCGGCGCTCGGTGCGCTCGAAGGTCAGCAGGGTGGTGTCGGCGCCCGGGACGACCACCGACACGCGCCTGGCGTTGTCGAGATCGCCGAAGACCTCGGCGGCGCGGCCGTCGCCGGACGGGTCGAAGGCGAGGATGCGGCGGCCGTCGCCCGCCATCGAGTCGAAGCGGTTCATCCGCCGGGCCGCCTGCCGCCTTCCCTCGGCGGAGAGTCTGCTGTCGTGTGTCCGTTCCCGCTCGTCGTCCCGCGCCTGGATCACCGCCAGCCGGTTGGCCCGGTAGCGGAGTGTGAGGGGCGCGCCGTTGAGATTGCCCACCACGAGCGGGTAGCGGTCGGCGAGGGTGACCCGCTGCGCGGCGCTGAGCGAGCCGAAGAACGCGGCCAGGCGCTTCGGCGACGCGTGGGGGTCGGGCAGGTCCAGGGCGCCGACACGGCCCTTCTCCCAGGCCGAGAGGGCCCTCGCCCGTGCCGTGCCCGGCACGCCGTGCTGCTGGAGCGCGGTCCATCCTGTGGACGCCAGCATCACGAAGACCACGGCGAGTGCCAGCAGCGCGCGCCACGCGGTGGGGGACGGGGAGGAGTCGACGGTAGTCACTGACCGACACAGTAGGAGAGGTGCGGCGGCGCCCGGGGCGAGCATGAGACAGATCACCCCTTGGAGAGGGGCGAACTGGCGTTTGTTCACGCTCTGTCGGGGAAGCGCGCACTCACCGACGCTCGGATGTGGCGTACGTAACAGCACGCAAGGGGCGAATCCGCCTCGCGCGGAGGGCCGCTGAGTGCCGCTCACGCCCCTTGCGTACGTGGCCGGTCACCCGCCGTCGGGGTCGGGCCGCTCCTTCGGTGGCCCCCAGTCGCCCGCCAGCGTCGGCCCGAGCTGGTCCAGATACGACTCGGTCAGCTCCCGCAGCCCGTCCAGCCCCGTCTCCCGCTGCCCCCACAGCCGTCCCGTCACCCGCATCACCCCGGAGAAGGCGGCGACGGCCACGCGCGGCCGGGGGTCCGTCTCCACGTCGAGCCCCTCGCGCTCGGCGATCACCCGCGCGACCCGCTCCTCCAGCTCCGTGGCGCGCCGCAGATGCGCGGCCAGCAGCGAGGGCGTGGACTCGATCATCCGGTAGGTGCGCAGATGCACCTCGACCGGGACCAGGGCCTCGATCGCCTCGTTGATGGAGTTCCAGGTGCCCAGTACCGCGTTGTGCATGGCCTCGAACGGGCTCTCCCCGGGCGGGCGCCTGCGCAGCTCCGCCTCGAAGCGCGACTCCACCATGTCCTGGATGGTGAAGGCCGCCTCCTCCTTGTTGGCGAAGTAGCGGAAGAACGTCCGCTGGGAGACGTCGACCGCCTCGGCGATCTCGTCGACGGTGGTCTCCTCGTACCCCCGGGTCGTGAACAGTTCGAGGGCCGCCCGCAGCAGGGCGTCCCGCGTGCGCTGCTTCTTCAGCTCCCGCAGTCCGGCAGGATGCCGTGCCACCCGCTGCCCGTCCATCGCTCTCCGGTCCTCTTTCCCGTCACTTCTCGTCCACTTCGTACGCTGTTGTCGGCCCGAGGTGAGATGTGAGCCACGTGACAGTTACAGACTAGTGAAATGGTTTGTCAACTGTCAGCGGCTGTCATTAGCCTCGGAACATGACTAGTCAGACCACCGTTGAATCGGCGCCGAAAGACCCGCTGGACGCGGGTCCGGGTGCCACCAAGGGCCTGCGGGGCCACCCTTGGCTGACACTGTTCTCCGTCGCCATCGGCGTGATGATGGTCGCGCTGGACGGCACCATCGTCGCCATCGCCAACCCGGTGATCAAGGACGACCTCGGCGCCACCTTCGCCCAGGTCCAGTGGATAACCAACGGGTATCTCCTCGCGCTCGCGGTCTCGCTCATCACCGCGGGCAAGCTCGGTGACCGCTTCGGCCACCGCCAGACCTTTCTGATCGGCATCGCGGGCTTCGCCGCGGCCTCCGCCATCATCGGTTTCTCCGACAGCGTCGCGTTCGTCGTCGCCTTCCGTGTGCTCCAGGGCGTCTTCGGCGCCCTTCTGATGCCGGCCGCGCTCGGACTGCTGCGCGCCACCTTCCCCGCCGAGAAGCTGAACATGGCCATCGGGATCTGGGGCATGGTCATCGGCGCCTCCACCGCGGGCGGCCCGATCGTCGGCGGTCTGCTCGTCGAGCACGTCAGCTGGCAGTCGGTGTTCTTCATCAACGTGCCCGTCGGTGTCGTCGCACTCGCCCTCGGCCTGCTGATCCTCAAGGACCACCGGGCGGCCAAGGCACCCAAGTCCTTCGACATCGTCGGGATCCTGCTGCTCTCGGCCGCGATGTTCTCCCTGATCTGGGCGATCATCAAGGCGGGCGAGTCCTGGGGCTGGACCTCGGGCGGCACCTGGGGCTTCCTGGGCGCCGCCGTCCTGTGCTTCGTCCTCTTCGCCGTCTGGGAGACGAAGGTCAGGGAACCCCTCGTACCGCTCAGCATGTTCCGGTCCGTCCCGCTCAGCGCGGGCGCGATCCTCATGGTGCTGATGGCCTTCGCCTTCATGGGCGGCCTCTTCTTCGTGACGTTCTACCTCCAGGGCGTCCACGGCATGAGCCCGGTCGACAGCGGTCTGCACCTGCTGCCGCTGACGGCCATGATGATCGTCGCCTCGCCCGTCGCGGGCATGCTGATCACCCGGTTCGGACCACGGGTCCCGCTGGTCGGCGGCATGGTCGCCACGGCCGTCGCCATGTTCGGCATGTCCACCCTGACACCCGACTCCGGCACGTTCGTGATGTCGATCTGGTTCCTGCTGCTCGGCATGGGGCTGGCCCCCGTCATGGTCGGCGCCACCGAGGTCATCGTCGGCAACGCCCCGCTGGAGCTCTCCGGTGTCGCGGGCGGACTCCAGCAGGCCGCGATGCAGGTCGGCGGCGCGCTCGGTACGGCGGTGCTCGGCGCCGTCATGTCGGCCAGGGTCAGCGCCGACCTGGAGGGCAACTGGGAGGGCGCCGGCATCCAGCTGCCCCTGGACCCGTCCCTGGAACAGGCGGCCGAGATCGGTGTCGCCCCGCCCGCGCTCGCCGAGGCGCCCGGGGTGACGCCGGACGTCTTCGCGAAGATCACCGGGGTCATGCAGGACACCTTCGTGTCCGGGATGAGCCTGGCGTTCCTGGTGGCAGGCGCGGTCGCGGTCCTCGCGGCGTTCGTCGCCACCCGGACCAAGCGCGGCGACAACGCGGACGCGGCCGGAGGCGGCGTGCACATCTGACACGACCGGACGGACGCCACCGGCGTCAACACGGCGTGATTCGGCGCGACGGCCCCGCCCGGGCATCCGGGCGGGGCCGTCGCCTGTTCGGGTGGAGTGGGGCAAGATCCTCTTCCCGCGGAGCGGGCCGCCGGGCCAGAGTGCGGACAACTGATCAGCACCACACGGGGGTTCACCACCATGCGTACAACGACGCGCACAGCCATGCCCGCCACCCTGCTCACCGCGGCGGCCCTGGCCGCCGCCACGGCCCTGCTGCCCGCCGCCGCCCCCGCCGTCGCCGCACCACGCGACGTATGCGGCCCCGGCGAACTCTGTCTCTGGGCCAAACCCGAATTCCGCGGCCCCCGCCAGAGCCATGAGCTCTTCCGCACCGAGATCCAGAACTGCGTCCCGCTGCCGCCCGGCGCCGACGCACAGTCCCTGGTCAACCGCACCGGGCGGCCCGTCACCACCTACCAGTCGCACGAGTGCGAGGAGACCGGCGAGTTCGAGACGTACCCCGGGAACGGCACCTGGGTTCCCCACTCGCCCTACCGCGTCCGGGCCTTCAAGGTCTGGGAGCGCTGAGCGGGGGTACCCGACTTTCCAGACAGCCCACATCCACCGACACAGGGAGTGATGATGACGGGCTTCGGAAACACCCGGACACGCAGGCACCCCCGTTCACGCGGCCGGATGAGGTCGCGGAACGGGACGGATCGCGTGACCATCGGAATCATCGGTCTGGTCTTCGCCGTCCTCGGCCTGTTCATCCTGCCGATCGTCTTCGGCCCACTGGCCGTCGTCCTCGGCTGGCTGGGCATGGGCGGACGCTGGAACACCGCGTACGTACCGGCGGTGATCGCCTTCGCGCTCGGTGTCGTCGACATCGTGCTGGCGCTCATGTGGCTGGCCTGACCGGCCACTTCGGTACCCACCGGAGGACCGGGCGGCGCGATCAGACCGGTGTGCGGCCGGCCGTCGCGGTGTCGCTCTCCCGCGCACGACCGGGCGGAGCGGCATCCGACAGCCGGCCCACTTCCGCGCGCAGCGCCCGCACCTCCTCCGTCAGCAGCTCGATCGCGGCGGTCTGGCGCTTCTCGCCCGCGCTCTCCTGCTCGAAGCGGGAGATGAACCAGGTGGCGATGTTCGCCGTGATCAGCCCGAGCAGGGCGATCCCGCTCAGCATCAGACCGATGGCGAGCAGCCGCCCGAGCCCGGTCGTCGGCGAGAGATCGCCGTACCCCACCGTGGTCATCGTCGTGAACGACCACCAGACCGCGTCACCGAGGGTCTTGATGTTCCCGTCGGGGGAGTCGCGTTCGACCTCCAGGACGGCCAGCGAACCGAACATCATCAGCCCGGCGACCGACCCCACCACATACGTCGTGAGCCTGATCTGGCTCGCGATCCTCGCCCGCTGCCCGACCAGCAGCAGGGTCGCGACCACCCGCAGCAGCCGTAGCGGCGCCACCACCGGCAGCAGTACGGCGAGCAGATCCAGCGGATGACGGCGTACGAACTGCCAACGGGCGCGGGCCAGGACGAGCCGTACCGCGTAGTCGAGGGCGAACAGGGCCCACACCACCCACTCGACCAGCGTGCAGGCGCGGGTGAGCGCGCTGTCCGCGTGCGGCATGACGATGGGCAGGGCGTACGCGACGGCGAAGAGCAGCGCGAGCGCCAGCAACGGCCGCTGCGTGCGGCGCTCCCAGCGGACGCGCGCCGGTATTTCCTTCATGGCCGGAAAGAGTAGGCAACGCGAGGCGCGGCCGTAACCGCGACGGGCGGCCTCCAACGGCCGGTGGCCGGCCCCGTACCCACGGGACCGGCCACCGGCCGTCTGCCACTCGCCACCCGGCGCCCGTCAGGCGTCCCCGCCCGCCGCGCCCGGGTCCGCCGCCGCCACGTCCAGCAGCTGGTAGCGGTCCACCGCCTGCTTCAGCACCGAGCGGTCCACCTTGCCCTCCCTGGCCAGCTCCGTGAGCACCGCGAGGGCGATCGACTCCGCGTCGATGTGGAAGAACCGGCGGGCCGCGCCACGCGTGTCGGCGAAGCCGAAGCCGTCGGCGCCCAGCGACTGGTACGTCCCCGGCACCCAGCGCGAGATCTGGTCCGGCACGGACCGCATCCAGTCCGAGACCGCGACGAACGGGCCCTCGGCGTCGGAGAGTTTGCGCGTCACGTACGGAACGCGCTGCTCCTCCTCCGGGTGGAGCAGGTTGTACCGCTCCACCTCGACGGCCTCGCGGCGGAGCTCGTTCCACGACGTCGCCGACCAGACGTCCGCGCGTACGTCCCACTGCTCGGCGAGGATGCGCTGCGCCTCGACCGCCCACGGCACGGCCACGCCCGACGCCATGATCTGCGCCGGGATCGAGCCGCCCTCGCCCCTGCTGAAGCGGTGGACGCCCTTGAGGATGCCCTCGACGTCCACGTCCTGCGGCTCGGCCGGGTGCTGGATCGGCTCGTTGTAGACCGTCAGGTAGTAGAAGACGTTCGGGTCCTCGCCCGGGTGCGGCTGCCCGTACATCCGGCGCAGCCCGTCCTCCATGATGTGCGCGATCTCGAAGCCGAACGCCGGGTCGTAGCTGACACAGCCCGGGTTCGTCGAGGCGAGCAACTGCGAGTGGCCGTCGGCGTGCTGGAGCCCCTCACCGGTCAGCGTCGTACGCCCGGCGGTCGCGCCCAGTACGAAACCGCGCGCCAACTGGTCGGCCATCTGCCAGAACTGGTCGCCGGTCCGCTGGAAACCGAACATCGAGTAGAAGACGTACACCGGGATCAGCGGCTCGCCGTGCGTCGCGTACGCCGAACCCGCCGCGATCAGCGACGCCGTACAGCCCGCCTCCGAGATGCCGTCGTGCAGCATCTGCCCGGTCGGCGACTCCTTGTAGGCGAGGAGCAGTTCACGGTCGACCGACTCGTACTGCTGGCCCAGCGGGTTGTAGATCTTCGCGCTCGGGAAGAACGCGTCCATTCCGAACGTGCGGTACTCGTCGGGCGCGATCAGCACGAAACGCCTGCCGATCTCCTTGTCCCGCATGAGGTCCTTGAGCACCCGCACGAACGCCATGGTCGTGGCGATCGACTGGTGGCCCGACCCCTTCTTGGCCGCCGCGTACGCCTTGTCGCCCGGCAGCTGGAGCGGCTTGGCGCGCACCACCCGGGTCGGTACGTAGCCGTCCAGGCTCCTGCGCTGGTCGTGCATGTACTGGATCTCTTCCGAGTCCCTGCCGGGGTGGTAGTACGGCGGCTGGCCGTCCTCCAGCCGGCTGTCCGGGATCGGCAGGTGCAGCCGGTCGCGGAAGCCCTTCAGATCGGCGACGGTCAGCTTCTTCATCTGGTGGGTCGCGTTGCGGCCCTCGAAGTTCGGACCCAGGGTCCAGCCCTTGACGGTCTGCGCGAGGATCACCGTCGGCTGGCCCTTGTGCGCCTTGGCCGCCGCGTACGCCGCGTACACCTTCTTGTGGTCGTGGCCGCCGCGACCCAGATGCAGGATCTGCTCGTCCGACATGGACTCGACCATGGAACGCAGCCGCTGGTCGCCACCGAAGAAGTGCTCACGGATGTACGCGCCGGTCTCCGTGGCGTACGTCTGGAACTGCCCGTCCGGCGTCGTGTTCAGCCGGTTGACCAGCACACCGTCACGGTCCTGCGCGAGCAGCGGGTCCCAGGAGCGGTCCCAGACCAGCTTGATCACATTCCAGCCGGCCCCCCGGAACTGCGACTCCAGCTCCTGGATGATCTTGCCGTTGCCGCGCACCGGGCCGTCGAGCCGCTGAAGGTTGCAGTTGACGACGAAGGTCAGATTGTCCAGGCCCTCGCGGGCCGCGATCGACAGCTGGCCCAGCGACTCCGGCTCGTCCATCTCGCCGTCGCCCAGATACGCCCAGACATGCGACCGGGAGGTGTCGGCGATGCCCCGGGCCTCCATGTAGCGGTTCATCCGGGCCTGGTAGATCGCGCCGAGCGGGCCGAGGCCCATCGAGACGGTGGGGAACTCCCAGAAGTCCGGCATCAGCCGCGGATGCGGGTAGCTGGACAGTCCGTCCGGGGCCTTCGACTTCTCCTGGCGGAAGGCGTCGAGCTGCGCCTCGCTGAGCCGGTCGAGCAGGAAGGCACGGGCGTAGATGCCCGGGGACGCGTGTCCCTGGAAGAAGATCTGGTCGCCGCCGTCACCGCCGTCCTTGCCCCGGAAGAAGTGGTTGAAGCCCACGTCGTACAGGGAGGCGGAGGACGCGAAGGTGGCGATATGACCGCCGACGCCGATCCCCGGGCGCTGCGCGCGGGAGACCATCACCGCGGCGTTCCAGCGGGTCGCGTTGAGGATCTTCCGCTCGATCTCCTCGTTGCCGGGGAAGAACGGCTCGTCCTTGGTGGCGATCGTGTTGACGTAGTCGGTGCTGCGCATCTCGGGCACGGCCACACGCTTCTCGCGCGCGCGCTCGATCAGGCGGAGCATCAGATAACGGGCGCGCTCACGCCCCCGTTCGTCGACGGCGGCATCGAGCGAGTCGAGCCACTCCTGGGTCTCCTCGGGATCAAAGTCCGGGACCTGGCTGGGAAGGCCGCCAATGATGATCGGGTTGCGATCGGATCCGGAAGCCACACTTTTCCTTCGCTGTTCGGGTCGTGTCGCGCCCCGCATCCGGGCCGGTCGTCGAACCGGCCACACCATCCATGCGGGGCGCGCCTGTGGGTCCTGCGGGTACTGCGCCGGTGCTTGCGAGTGCTTGCCTCTTGCCGCCAGGGAACAGGCACGAAAGCGGGCCGTACGGCGTTATCCATCGTGTACCGCGACGACGGAAACGTCACCTCTACCGAGGGGTAACCAGCACACTGCGACGAATTCCGCGCGACAAGGTCGCCCGCTTGGTCGTCCGCCGTGTTCCGGGTCCGGCCAAACCGGAATCTTACGCCCAAGACGGCTATGCGTTTCGTTCGGTCGTTCGGACCTGAATGGCCTACCGAAGCCGCGTAGGATGACAAAAGGGGAAGAAACTCTCCGGGGCCATCACGGCCCGTGTTAGTGGGGTGTCAGGAGATGCGGTGAAGCGGCCCGGAACGTACCCGTTTCGGCGGTCTCGGCCGTCGGGTACTTGCGCGATCCGCCCGGCCCGTGTGGACTACGGCCAGCGCCCCGCGTACGCGCGTGGCTGAAGCATTTTCCAAAACATGATCAGGAGGCAATCCGTGAGCGCGACCGCGGACCACGCGGAGGAACGAACCAACGTTGCCGCGAGGCTTGGGTTCGAACCCGGACAGGTGGTCCAGGAGATCGGCTACGACGAGGACGTCGAGCAGGAGCTCCGTGAGTCCATCGAGGCCGTCATCGGCCAGGAGCTCGTCGACGAGGACTACGAGGACGTGGCCGACGCCGTCGTTCTCTGGTTCCGCGACGACGACGGCGACCTGACGGACGCGCTGGTGGACGCCATCGGTCTGATCGACGAAGGCGGGGCGGTCTGGCTGCTGACGCCGAAGACCGGCCGTGACAACTACGTCGAGCCCAGCGACATCAACGAGGCCGCACAGACCGCCGGCCTGGCGCAGACCAAGAGCATCAACGCCGGCAAGGACTGGACCGGCAGCCGACTGGTCACGCCCAAGGCGGCGAAGTCCAAGCGCTGAGAACCGGCGCCGCATCCGAGCGCGAAAGCCGAAGCGGCGGCCAGGCAGACATGCCTCGCAAGCCTCGCACGCACTGACGGCCCCCGTCGGCATCCGCCGCCGGGGGCCCTTGCGTAGGGTGTCGGGTGCCGCGTCCCGGCACGACCGGAACACGGCCGGGGCCGAGTCGGGGGACACGGACCGTGGACGAGGGGATCGCGGCCGACGACGGAGAGAGGAGCGGGGATGGGGACCGGAACAGCGGCGGGGACGGGGCCGGCGGGCTCGGGACCGGCGGGGATCGCGGTCGGCGCGCAGGCGCCGGACTTCACCCTGAAGGACAACCACGGGCGGACCGTACGGCTCTCCGACTTCCGGGCGGGCCCCGACGGCGACGGCAGGAACGTGGTGCTGGTCTTCTACCCGTTCGCCTTCACCGGCGTCTGCACCGGCGAGCTCCACGCGCTCCGCGACGAGCTCGCCACCTTCGTCAACGACGACACCCAGCTGCTCGCCGTCTCCACCGACTCCATCCACACCCTGCGGATCTTCGCCGAGCAGGAGGGACTGGAGTACCCGCTGCTGTCGGACTTCTGGCCGCACGGGGAGACCTCACGGGCGTACGGGATCTTCGACGAGGACAAGGGCTGCGCACTGCGCGGCACCTTCGTCATCGACAGGTCCGGTGTGGTGCGCTGGACGGTCGTCAACCCCCTGTCGGACGCGCGCGATCTCGACGACTACGTCAGGGCCCTCGCCTCTCTGTGACGACAGCTCGCCGTCCGTGATCGCGTTCTGCCGGGAAAAGCCTTGTGAGGGAGGGGTTGTCCCCGATAACCGCACAAGGGGTGGGAACCGGTCACTAGGATCCACTCGTTGATCCGATGCCACATGCACCAGGGGGGCGCGCGACGCGCGGTGACGGCTGCCCGAAACGGCCGGTGCCGAGGCGGCGCCCCCTGCGAAACTCATCAAGGGAGGACTCGTGGGAGTCAGCCTCAGCAAGGGCGGCAACGTCTCGCTGACCAAGGCCGCGCCCAACCTGACCGCGGTCACCGTGGGTCTGGGCTGGGACGTCCGCACGACCACCGGTAACGACTTCGACCTCGACGCCAGCGCCCTGCTGACGAACGCCGAGGGCAAGGTCACCACTGACGGAAACTTCGTCTTCTTCAACAACCTCAAGAGCCCCGACGGCTCGGTCGAGCACACCGGCGACAACCTCACCGGTGAGGGCGAGGGCGACGACGAGGCGATCAAGGTCAATCTCGCGGCGGTTCCCGCGGAGATCGACAAGATCGTGTTCCCGGTCTCGATCTACGAGGCGGAGACCCGCCAGCAGTCCTTCGGCCAGGTGCGCAACGCGTTCATCCGCGTGGTCAACCAGGCCGACAACAACGAACTGGCTCGGTACGACCTGAGCGAGGACGCGTCGACGGAGACGGCCATGGTCTTCGGAGAGCTTTACCGAAATGGCGCCGAGTGGAAGTTCCGCGCCATCGGACAGGGGTATGCCTCTGGCCTGCGTGGCATCGCGCAGGACTTCGGCGTCAACGTCTGAGCCGCTGGTCCGTCGTCCGGCGTCGCACATCCGAGTGCGGCGCCGGACGCGGCTCACCGTGCGGGGTTCGCACCCGCACACGCACCACGAGCACGGCGTCAGGCGCGCCGTGCCCGGCATCACGTCACCTCGGGGAGGACTCACCGATCATGGGCGTCACACTCGCCAAGGGGGGCAATGTCTCCCTCTCCAAAGCCGCACCGAACCTCACCCAGGTGTTGATCGGGCTCGGCTGGGACGCACGTTCCACCACCGGAGCGGACTTCGACCTCGACGCCAGCGCACTCCTCTGCCAGTCAGGGCGCGTGCTCGGCGACGAGTGGTTCATCTTCTACAACCAGCTCAGGAGCCCCGACGGTTCCGTCGAGCACACCGGCGACAACCTCACCGGTGAGGGCGACGGCGACGACGAGTCCCTGCTGGTCGACCTTCCCGCCGTGCCGGCCAATGTCGACAAGATCATCTTCCCGGTGTCGATCCATGACGCCGACGCCCGGGGGCAGACCTTCGGCCAGGTCAGCAACGCGTTCATCCGCGTCGTCAACCAGGCGGACGGTCAGGAACTGGCGAGGTACGACCTGACCGAGGACGCCTCGACGGAGACCGCGATGATCTTCGGCGAGCTCTACCGCTACGGGGGCGAGTGGAAGTTCCGTGCGGTGGGCCAGGGGTACGCGTCCGGGCTGCGGGGCATCGCTCTAGACTTCGGGGTCAACGTTTCGTAAAGCAGTGCTCTGCGCGGGGGAAAACCCGTTAGATACCAGATGGGGTAGCCAGTGATCCTGAAAACCTTCGGCTGGTCGTTCGCCATTACGGCGCTCGGCCTTGCCTTCGCGGCCTGGCAGTGGGGGTGGGAGGCGTTCGGGATCGTACTGATCCTGTCGATCCTTGAGATCTCGCTGTCGTTCGACAACGCCGTTGTCAATGCGGGGATCTTGAAGAAGATGAATGCCTTCTGGCAGAAGATCTTCCTCACGATCGGCATCTTGATCGCCGTGTTCGGTATGCGGCTGGTGTTCCCCGTCGCCATTGTGGCGATCAGTGCCCAGGTCGGCCCCATCGAGGCCGTCGAGTTGGCGCTGGACAATCCTGACAAGTACGAGTCGCTCGTCACCGACGCGCACCCGGCGATCGCCGCCTTCGGTGGCATGTTCCTTTTGATGATCTTCCTGGACTTCATCCTCGAAGAGCGTGACATCAAGTGGCTCAGCTGGCTTGAGCGTCCGCTGGCCAAGCTCGGCAAGGTCGACATGCTGTCGGTCTGCATCGCGCTGATCATTCTGCTTGTCACCGCGATGACGTTTGCGACGCACGCGCACACCAGTACCGGGTACGAGGACAAATCGGCGACCGTCCTGCTGTCCGGTGTCGCGGGTCTGATCACCTATCTCGTGGTCAACGGGCTCTCCAGTTACTTCGAGAACAAACTCGAAGAGGAGGAGGAGCGCGAACAGGAGGAAGAGGAGAAGGCCAAGGCCGAAGGGAAGCAGGTCTCGGCCGTCGGACTCGCCGGCAAGGCCGCGTTCTTCCTCTTCCTCTACCTCGAAGTCCTCGACGCCTCCTTCTCGTTCGACGGAGTCATCGGCGCCTTCGCCATCACGAACCACATCTTCTGGATGGCGCTCGGTCTCGGTATCGGCGCGATGTACGTCCGGTCGCTCACCGTCTACCTCGTGCGCCAGGGCACCCTCGACGACTACGTCTACCTGGAGCACGGCGCGCACTACGCGATCGGCGCGCTCGCCGGAATCCTGCTCATCACCATCGAGCACCAGATCAGCGAGTTCATCACGGGCCTCATCGGCGTGGTGCTGATCGCCGCCTCCTTCTGGTCGTCCGTGGTCCGCAACAAGCGAGTCGAGTCCGAGGGTGACGAGGATTCGGAGGACAAGGCAACAGTCGCTGTCTGACCCCCTCTCCGGGGTGTGACCAGGAGGGGATAGCGGGAACGCTCTGAGCGGGGCGGCCTGAGGCGGAAGCCTTCCGGCCGTCCCGCTGTTCATGTTCTGTACGGCAACGGATGGTGGGGGTGGGGTGGGCATGGCCTTCTGGGACAACCTATGGCGGGGTAAGGCTTCGCAGTTCGATTCGGGCAGCGCCTCGACGAACTCGATCGAGCTGACCAAGCGCAGTCCGTCGGTCTCGCTCACCAAACAGGGCGCGGCCACCGGGAACCTACGGGTCAACCTGTCGTGGCGGATGCGCACTTCGGACATCGAGGGACGGTCCAGGCAGGGCGGCGGGCTGCTGCGGCACCCCTTCAAGCTCTTCAAGCCCGACGTGGTGCAGGCGCACACGCTGGGCATGGTCAACGTCGACCTGGACATCGGCTGCATGTACGAACTGGCCGACGGCACCAAGGGAGTTGTCCAGCCGCTGGGCGGATTCTTCGGCAGCCTCAACGAGCCGCCCTACATCAAGCTCAGCGGCGACGACCGCTTCGGCGCCCCCTCGGGCGAGACGATATTCATCAACCTCGACCACCGGGAGGAGATCAAGCGGCTGCTCGTCTTCGTCTACATCTACGACCGCACCCCGGCCTTCGACCGGACCCACGCCAACGTCACGCTCTACCCGAGCAACGGCCCGCGCGTCGAGATCGAACTGGACGAGCGGGCACCGCAGGCCCGGTCCTGCGCCGTCTTCTCGATGCAGACCGTCAAGGGCGATCTGGTGGTGCGGCGCGAGGTGAAGTTCGTGTACGGCTTCCAGGCCGAGCTGGACCGCCTGTACGGGTGGGGCCTTCAGTGGGGGCGCGGCTACAAGACGAAGACCTGAGCCGTCCGGGGGCCCCTCCGCGAGCGGGCCCCCGGGGACGCTACGGCTGCGGCCGTACGAACTGCGGCCCCATCGGGGGCAGCCGGAAATTGGGGTCGGGCGCGGGAGCCGCCCCGGCGGCGGGCCCGGGATAGCCGTACGCGGGAGCTCCCTGCGGCACGGGCGGTGCCTGTGGCGGCTGGGGGCCCGGGGCGGGCGCGTGCGGATAGCCGTAACCGGGCTGCGCCGACGCCGGCTGCGGATAGCCGTAGGCCGGCCGGCCTGACGCGGGCTGCGGATAGCCGTAGCCGGACTGCCCCTGCGGCTGCGGCGCGAACTGCGGCTGCCGCGCCGGCGGCACGGGCGGTGCCTGCGGGGCGCCGTGTGCCGGAGCGCGGTGATTGGGCGGGCCGGGAAGCTGGGCGGTCTCGCCCTCGGAGCCCGGCGCGGCGGCTCCGGGGGCCCCTTCGGTCTCGTCGACCGAGATGCCGAAGGCCGTCGCCAGCCCGATGAGACCGGTCGGGTACCCCTGGCCCACGGCGCGGAACTTCCAGCGGTTCCCGCGCCGGTAGAGCTCACCGCAGATGATCGCGGTCTCCTCGCCCGTCTCGGGACGCACATCGAAGACTGCCAGCGGGTCGCCGTCGGCCTGGCCCGCGTCGTACAGCAGGACCCGCAGGTCACGCACGTGCTGGAAGCTCGCCCCGTCGGACGACGCCGCGAGCACCACTTGGTCTACGCTCGGATCAAGGGCGGCCAGATCGGCCTCGACCGTGTCGGTCAGGCCCTCGGGCACCTGCTTCTTCGGCAGCCGCCTCACCAGGCCCGACGGATGACGGGGCTGGTTGTAGAAGACGAAGTCCTCGTCGGAGCGGACACGCCCTTCGGGACCCAGCAGAAGCGCGGACACGTCCACGTCGGGGATACCCGCCCCCGGGCTCCAGCGCAGCACCGCCCTTACGGCCATCGCATCGAGGGGAACGTTCGAGCCCTTCACCATCGCGTGCGTCATGCCCGTCATCCTGCCTCCCCGCAGGCCGCGCGGACAACGTGGGGGCATGGTGGAGAGGGATGAGCCGGGCGCGCGCCGGGGGCGAGAACTGGACGAGTTACCTGAAATTCATGCATCGGAGGAACTCTTGACTGCCGTCCATACGTACTATTACCGGCCACATGTCAACGCGACCACCGTGGCAGTACGGGGGAAGTAAATGCGTCACTTCGGGCATATTCCGCCCACTGCTCGGCAGGCGTTGTTCCACCGGGAGCCCGGCGAATTCACCTCCTCCTCCCCGGCCCGCATGCTGTCGACAGCCCTCGGAGCCACCCTCTACAGCCCCGCCACCAGGCCGCGGCTGGCGGACGACGTGGTCAAGATGGCGGGCCGCGGGGTCGTCTCCATGGTGCTGTGCCTGGAGGACTCCATCGACGACTCCGAGGTCGGGTGGGCCGAGGAGAACGTGGTCAGACAGTTCGCGGACCTCGACCGGCGCGGTGTGGAGCTGCCGCTCCTCTTCGTCCGGGTCCGGGAACCGGACCAGATTCCCGACCTCGTACGCCGGCTCGGCCCCGCCGCCCAGATCCTGTCCGGATTCGTACTGCCGAAGTTCACGGATGAGCGGGGGGTGCCGTTCCTTGAGGCACTGATTTCAGCCGAACACGAGAGCGGCCTCCGGCTCTTCGCCATGCCCGTCCTGGAGTCGCCGGAGCTGCTGCACCTGGAGACGCGGACCGACACCCTCACCGGCATCGCCCGCACCGTCGACAAGTACCGGGACCGGGTGCTGGCGCTGCGGCTCGGCGTCACCGACTTCTGCTCGGCGTACGGGCTCCGACGCTCACCCGATATGACCGCGTACGACGTACGCATCATCTCCGCCGTCATCGCGGACGTGGTGAACGTCCTCGGCCGTTCCGACGGCAGCGGCTTCACGATCACCGGCCCGGTGTGGGAGTACTTCCGGCTCCACGAGCGGATGTTCAAGCCGCAGCTGCGCCAGAGCCCCTTCCTCGCGGGACGCGCCGAGGAGCTGCGTACGGCCCTGATCGAGCACGACCTCGACGGGCTGCTGCGCGAGATCCAGCTCGACCAGGCCAACGGACTGGTCGGCAAGACCTGTATCCACCCCTCGCACGTCATGCCCGTACACGCGCTGTCGGTGGTCAGCCACGAGGAGTTCAGCGACGCCCAGGACATCTTGCGGCCGGAGCGCGGCGGCGGGGGCGTACTGCGTTCCTCGTACACGAACAAGATGAACGAGGTGAAGCCCCACCGCGCCTGGGCAGAACGAACCATGCAGCGCGCCGAGGTCTTCGGCGTCGCCAAGGAGGACATCGGCTTCGTGGAACTGCTGGCCGCCGGCCTGGCGGCGTGAGCGGGAGCGCCGCGGTGCCGGACGACGGGACCGGCGGGACCGGGACCGAGAGGGCAGAGGAGAGCCGCAACGTGACATGGACGGGGTCGTGGGTCGCCGACCGGCTGGGCATAGAGCTCGTCGGCGGGGACGACATGCGCGAGCTGCTGGGCGTGGCCCTGCGGCGCAACCCCAAGCGCGCCCACCTGCTCGTCTCCAACGTCCTCGGCAAGCACGTCCCCCAGCGGCCCTCCGTCGTGCACGGCGCGGGCGTCGCCCTCGGCGAGCGCGTACGGGACCTGCTGGGCGACGCCGTCGAGGAGACCGTGATCCTCGGCTACGCGGAGACCGCGACCGGCCTCGGCCACTCGGTCGCCGACGGGGTGGCGGACGCCCCGTACCTGCACTCCACCCGCCGCCCGGTGCCCGGTGTCGCCTCCGCCGGCGGCTTCGAGGAGTCCCACTCGCACGCGACCTCGCACCTCCTGCTGCCCGAGCGGCCTGATCTGCTGGCGGGCGAGGGACCGCTGGTCCTCGTGGACGACGAGTTCTCCACAGGGAACACCGTTCTCAACACGATCCGCGCACTGCACGCCCGCTACCCCCGCCGGTGGTACGTGATCGTGGCGCTCGTCGACATGCGCTCGGCCGCCGACCAGGGCCGGCTCGCGGAGTTCGCCCAGGACATCGGCGCCCGCGTCGACCTGGTGGCGATGGCCTCCGGCACGGTCACTCTCCCGGGGGACGTGCTGGCCCGCGGCCAGGCACTTGTCGCGGAGTACGACTCGGCCGCCCGCACGGCCTCCGAGGTCCCGGCGGCGGACGGCTCCGTCGTGCGCGTCCCGCTCGGCTGGCCCGCCGGGCTGCCCGACGGCGGACGCCACGGCTTCACACCCGCCCACCGCGCCCGCCTGGAGGCCGCCGCGCCCGGCATGGCGGCCGCCCTCGCCCGGAACCTCGGCGACGCCCGGCGCGTCCTCGTCCTCGGCTTCGAGGAGCTGATGTACGCGCCCCTGCGCCTCGCCCTGGAGCTGGAGCGGTCGCTCCCCGGCGTCGACGTCCGCTACTCGACCACGACCCGCTCGCCCGTGCTCGCCGTGGACGATCCCGGCTACGCGATACGCAGCCGTCTCGTCTTCCCGGCCCACGACACCGCGGCCTTCCCCGACGGGGAGGGCGCCGGCGACCGGTACGCCTACAACGTGGCCGGCGCGGGCTTCGACGCCGTCGTCGCGGTCGTCGACTCACCGGGCGACTCCCCGGAGCTGCACGCCCCCGGCGGTCTGCTCGCCCAGCTCGCCGCCCATGTCCCGCGTGTCCTGCTCGCCGTCGTCCCCTCCTACCGTCCCGCCCTCCCGCACGTCCCCGACCGGCAGGAAACCCCCGTGCTGCCCGACCCCCTGCGTGGCCCCGCCTTCTCCTCGTACGCCGCCGACGACGTCGGGTGGCTGCTCCAGGACCTGTCCGACGTGGAACTGGAAGCCCCCACGGAGGAGCGCGAGGAGGCGATCCAGAGCGGCGGCGCCCACTACGCGGAGTCACTGCCCGTCGAGTACCAGCCGAGCGCCGCGTACCAGGAACTCTTCCGGTCCGCGCTCGACGCCTCCGCCGCCCGGATAGCCCGCGCCGTCGGCACCGTCACCGAGACCGTGCTGGCCGAGCACCCGGCGCGCTACGACGACCCCGCCTCACGGGAAGCCACCCAGGCCCTGCCCGTCCTGGTCTCACTCGCCCGGGCCGGCACCCCCGTGGGTGTCCTGATGCGCCGCTGGGCCCAGCGGCGGCACGGTCTGGAGCTGCCGCACTACGCCATCTCCATCGTGCGCGGGCGCGGCATCGACACCAACGCCGTCCGCTGGCTCGGCGCCCACCACCACCCGGCCGACATCGTCTTCGTCGACGGCTGGACGGGCAAGGGCGCCATCACCCGCGAACTGGCCGACGCGCTGGCCGCGTTCGACGGCTTCCACCCCGAGATCGCGGTCCTGGCCGACCCCGGCGGCTGCGTACGCACCTACGGCACCCGCGAGGACTTCCTCATCCCCTCCGCCTGCCTCAACTCCACCGTCTCCGGACTCGTCTCCCGCACCGTCCTGCGCGCCGACCTCGTCGGACCGCACGACTTCCACGGGGCCAAGTACTACCGCGAACTCGCCGGATCCGATGTGTCCGGCTCCTTCCTGGACACCGTCACCGCCCGGTTCGACGAGGTCGCGGACGCGGTCGACACCGAGGTCAAGGAGCTCCTCTCCACCGACCGCGCGCCCACCTGGGAAGGCTGGGCCGCCGTCGAGCGGATCAGCGAGGAGTACGGCATCCACGACGTGAACCTCGTCAAACCCGGCGTCGGCGAGACCACCCGCGTCCTGCTGCGCCGCGTCCCCTGGAAGATCCTCGCCAAGCGCGGGGCGGGCGCCGACCTCGACCATGTCCGGCTGCTCGCCGAGCAGCGCGGCGTACCGGTCGAAGAGGTCGACGGACTTCCCTACACCTGCGTCGGACTGATCCACCCCCGCTACACCCGTGGCGCCACCGGCGCGGACGGTACGGCGGTGGCCACCTCATGAACGCGCCCGCCCCGGCGCTGGTCGCCAGCGACCTCGACCGCACCCTCATCTACTCGACCGCCGCGCTCCAGCTCGCCGTCCCGGACGCCGAGGCCCCCCGGCTGCTCTGCGTCGAGATCTACGAGGGCCGGCCCCTGTCCTACCTCACGGAGACGGCCGCCGGGCTGCTCGTGGATCTCGCGCGCGGCTCCGTGTTCGTCCCCACCACGACCCGCACCCGCGAGCAGTACGCCCGTGTCCGGCTGCCCGGCCCCGCGCCCCGGTACGCGATCTGCGCCAACGGCGGTCATCTCCTCGTCGACGGCGAGTCCGACCCGCGGTGGCGGACCCAGGTGGCGGACCGCCTCGCCGCGAGCTGCGCCCCCCTCGCGGAGGTCAGGGAGCACCTCCTGCGCGCGGCCGACCCCGCCTGGCTGCTCAAGGAGCGCATCGCCGAGGACCTCTTCGCCTACCTCGTGGTCGACCGCGCGCTGTTGCCCGACGGCTGGGTGAAGGAGCTCTCCGAGTGGGCGGAGGGCCGCGGCTGGACGGTCTCCCTCCAGGGCCGGAAGATCTACGCCGTACCGCGACCGCTGACCAAGTCCGCCGCCATGCGTGAGCTGGCCCGGCGGACCGGCGCCGAACTGACCCTCGCCGCCGGCGACTCCCTCCTCGACGCCGACCTGCTGCTGGCCGCCGACCGGGGCTGGCGGCCGGGCCACGGCGAGCTGGCCGACACCGGCTGGAGCGCCCCGCACGTCACGACGCTGACCGAGACCGGAGTGGCCGCCGGGGAGGAGATCCTGCGGCGGCTCAGTCGCGCCGCCGCTGGTGACGCGATCTGATCACCCGTCTGGTCACGAGCGCCACCAGCGCGAGGAGCACGACGCCCAGCACCACCTTCGAGTAGGTCGTGACATGGCCGCTCACCTCTTTCCAGTTCGCGCCGAGCGCGTAGCCCGCCATGATGAACGCGGTGTTCCAGACCGCGCTGCCGAGCGCGGTCAGACCGACGAAGACGGGCAGCGGCATCCTCTCCACGCCCGCGGGCACGGAGATCAGACTGCGGAAGACGGGAACCATCCGGCCGAAGAAGACGGCCTTCCTGCCGTGCCGGGCGAACCAGTCCTCGGCCCGCTCCATGTCGCTCGCCTTCACCAGGGGAACCTTGGCCGCGAGGGCGACGGTTCTGTCCCGGCCGAGCCAGGCGCCCAGCCAGTACAGCGCCAGCGCGCCCACCACCGAGCCCGCCGTCGTCCACAGCACCGCCGCCAGCAGATTCAGCTTGCCGGTGCTCGCCGCGAAGCCCGCCAGCGGCAGGATCGCCTCGCTGGGCAGGGGAGGGAACACGCTCTCCAGAGCGATCGCTATGCCGGCGCCCGGCGCTCCGAGCGTGTCCATCAAGGTGGTGACCCATTGCTCGGGGCTGCTTCCGCTCATGGCTCCCACGCTAATTGCCTGCTCAGGCAGGCCGATCGAGGCGGACCGGTACGGATTCATGAGGTTTCCCGCAGTGTGCGCGTCCATGCCGGGCGGCTAGCGTTGCGAAACGTGAACACAGCGGTGCGCCGAAGGGCGCGGCTCACGGTCGGACTCGGTATCGGCGGTGGCACGGCGGCGCTCGAACTGGTCTTCTCGGTTCTCGCGGGTCTGGCCCTGCTGCTCGTACGGGCCCGGCCGCGCGGGGAGAGGGCGGTCATGCGCCCGGTGACGGCCTGCGCCCGGAGACTGATCGACCTGGAGCGCCGGCGGCTCCGTACGATGCTCGACGAGCGGGTGTCCGCCAGCTACGAACCGGCCGCGGCACTGCGCTACCTCGCGACGCGCTGGGCACTCGGACTGGTCGGTGCCGTCGTGGTGGTGTCCGCGCTGGTCGGCCTCGCCTACGGCACGTTCTTCCTCTACGGCTGGGCGATCATCGACATCGACCATGTGGGGTCGATCCTGCTCTCCTCCTTCGGCGGCCTCTTCCTGGTCTTCCTCTGTCTCCAGGGCGCCGTCGGAATCGCCCATCTCGAAGGCGAGCTGGCCAGGCACTTCCTCGGGCCCAGCCAGCAGGAGGCGCTGGAGCGGCGTATCGAACAGCTCGCGGTCAGCCGGGCGGGGGTCGTGGAGGTCGTGCACGAGGAGCGCCGCCGTATCGAGCGGGACCTGCACGACGGGGTGCAGCAGGGGCTGGTGGCACTCGGGATACTCCTCGGCCGCGCCCGGCGCACCAGCGACCCCGAGCACGCCGACGAACTGCTCCGCCAGGCTCACGAACAGAGCAGACAGGCCCTGAGCGAGCTCCGTGAGGTGGCCTGGCGCGTCTACCCGACGGTGCTGGACGAGGCCGGTCTTCGAGCGGCGCTGGAGACGGTCGCCGAACGGTGCCCGCTGCCGGTGGCGCTGAGCTGCCGGCTCGGCGCCGAACCGCCCAGGGCGGCGGCGACCGTCGCCTACTTCGTCGTCTCCGAGAGCGTCACCAACGCGGTCAAGCACTCCGGGGCGAAGGACATCGACGTCAGCGTCGTCGAGGACACCCGCACCCTGCGCATAGAGGTCACGGACGCCGGCAAGGGCGGGGCCGACCTGTCGGGCAGCGGCCTCTTCGGGCTGGCACGCCGTGTCGAGGCCCTCGACGGCGTCCTGCGGATCGACAGCCCGTCCGGCGGCCCCACCCTCATCACCGCGGAGATCCCGTGCGAGTAGTCCTGGCCGAGGATTCGATCCTGCTCAGGGAGGGCCTGGTGCGGCTGCTCGCCGAGGAGGGGCACGAGGTGGTGGCCGCGGTCGGCGACGCGGACGCGCTGCTCGCCGTCGTCTCGCGTGACCAGCCCGACGTGGTGGTCGCGGACGTCCGGATGCCGCCCTCGCACACCGACGAGGGGCTGCGGGCCGCGCTGGAGATCCGTGAGCGCTGGCCCGGGGTGGGGGTGCTGGTCCTCTCCCAGTACGTGGAGAAGCGGTACGCCCAGGAGCTGGTGACGGCCGACTCGGAGGGCGTCGGCTATCTCCTGAAGGACCGGGTGGTCCAGGTGGACGAGTTCCTGGACGCGTTGGAGCGCGTGGCGGCGGGCCGGGCCGCGTTCGACCCGGAGGTCGTACGGCAGTTGCTGACCCGCTCCAACCGCACGGACCCGCTGTCCCGGCTCACCGAGCGCGAGCGGGAGGTGCTCGGCGAGATGGCGCAGGGGCACACGAACACGGCGGTCGGGCGGCGGCTGCACATCTCGGTGAGCGCGGTCGAGAAACACTGCAACGCGATCTTCGACAAGCTGGAGATCCGGGGGACCGGCGGCTACAGCCGCCGCGTGCTCGCCGTCCTGCGCTACCTCAACAGCTGACGTCCGCCCTAGGAGCAGCAGCCGCCACCGCAGCAGCCGCCTCCCCCACCGGCCGAGGGGGCGGACGCGGCGGCCGGTGACCCCTTCGCCGAGCCGCCGACGGCCACGGTGGACAGCAGCTTCACCGTGTCCTGGTGGCCGGCGGGGCAGGTGGCCGACGCCGAGGACTCCGCCATGGGACGGCTGAGTTCGAACGTGGTGTCGCAGGGCCGGCAGCGGTACTCGTAACGAGGCATGGGGCCAGGTTATCCGGGAGTCCGGTGGTCGCCGTGCCGATGGGCCGTCACGGCCCGGTGCGCGTGCTCCGCGCGCTTTCCCGCGGCGTCCCGGGTGCGCCGCTCGTGCTCCACCTGGAGGGGATGGCGCGCCCGCCAGTAGGGATTGTCGTGCGGCAGGCTCCCGCTGACTCTCCCGAACATGCCGAAGAACATGAGCAGCACGCCCACCACAAAGCTGAACAGCACGTTCTGGAGGCGGAAGGCGAGGGGGTTGAACCCGCTGTCGATCAGACAGAGATTCACGAAGCCGCTGAGGATGAACACCACGCCGAGGATCATGTTCAGCGTCGAGGCGAAGTTCTTCCCGATCAGCATGCCGACGAAGAGCAGCAGGCCCACACAGATCGACAGCACGCTCAGCGCGCCGTTGGTGTTCAGACCTGCGGTGGTGTGGCTGCCGGTGTCGAACGGCCCGATCTGGTTGACCAGCCCGAGAACCCCGAACACGAGCAGCACCAGACCGATCAGTCCCGCGCCGATCCGGTACACCGTGCTCAGCCGGTGGTCGATGGGCAGATGTTCGTCGAGCCTGACCCGCCGCTTCCCTTGCCGTGCCGGGCCCGGAACCGTCCCTTGACCGGACATGTGCGGCCCCCTTCAGCCGTGAGTGCCGGTGTCCTGCGTAGTTCAAGGATCGGCCCGGCGGCACGAGGGGACAAATCGGACAGATGGTCGGGTGGGGGCCGACGGGCCCCACGAGTGGACCGACGGACGCGCGGCCGGGCTTTCCCCGGCCCCGGTCAGGCGCCCGCGCCCCGCTCGTCCCGGATCTCCCCGACGACACGGGCCGCCGTGTTGCGGACCGCTTCCGTCTCCACCAGGAAGTGCCACCAGTCCGGATGCCGGCCCTCCAGCCCGGCCACGGCCCGGTCCAGCCGCACCACGGCGTCGTCCAGCGGGCGTGCGTGCCGGGGATCGGGCGTGTTGCGGCCCGCCATCGCCAGCCGCTGCGCGTCCCGCACGGCGAACCGCGTCCGGTCGATCTCGTGCTGCGGGTCCTTCGACACGGCGTTGAGCCGCTGGAGACGGTCACCGGCGGCGGACACGGCCTCGTCGGTGGAGTTCAGCAGTGCCCGGACCGTGCTGAGCAGGGCCGTCGCGTCCGGCCACCGCTGCTCCTCACGCGCCTTGGCGGCCTCCTTCAGCTTCTCCTCCGCCTGACGCACGGAGGTCGCCGCCTGCTCGGGCACCGGCTGGAGGTCCTGCCAGCACTCGGCGCTGAAACGGCGCCTCAGCTCGCTCAGCACCGGCTCCACGGTCCCCGCGCGCGTCGTCAGGGCCTGTGCGCGCGTACGCAGCGACACCAGCCGCCGGTCGATCTCCGCCGCGCGCTCGGGCAGCCGCTCGGCCTCCGCCCGTACCGCCTCGGCGTCCCGCAGCACCCGGTCGGCGCGCTGGATGGTCTCGGCCACCCCGTGCTGGCCCGCGCCCTGGTTGAGCTTGGTCAGCTCCGGGCCGAGCGTGGCGAGCCGGGCGGCCAGGTCGTCGGCCCGCAGCCCGGAGCCGCGGACCGCGTCGAGTGCGTTGCTCGCGGCCAGCAGCGTCTGCCGCGCCCGCTCCACGGCGGGCGCCAGCCGCGCGAGCTGCGTCTCCGCCTTGTCGAGCAGCGGGCCGAGCCCGCGCTCGAACCGGTCGAGCTCGCCCTTGACCCGTACGAGCTCGTCCTTCGCCTTGGTCAGTTCCGTACGGGCCGTCGAGGCGACGGACGGCTCCAGGTCGTCCCGGTCCAGGTCATGGGCGTCGACTGCGTTGATGTAGCCGCTGCTCGCCTCGTCGATCCGCCGCCCCAGCGCCGCGAACTCGTCCGCGACCCGCCGGGCACCCGGCGAGGTGTCCACCGCGGTGATCGTCTCTATGGAGATGCGCAGATCGCGCTGGGCGGTGTCCAGCTCGTAGAAAGCGGCGGCGGCGGCGTCCTTCGCGGCCTGCGCGCCGGCCCGCTGATTCTCCCCCCGCCCGCCGAACCAGCGCCGCGTCCCCCCGCCGGCGAAAGCTCCCGGCAGGGCCGCGACGAGCACCGGCACCGGCAGCAGCATCAGGGTGAGGACATCACGGACGCCACCCGCCCTCGCTCGTGCGTGCGGCTGCGCCTGTGTCGTCGCCGTCACATCCCTCTCCCGTGCCGATTACGCCCTGCCCAGTTCATTCTCCCACCAGGAAGGGACGAACACACGGGTCGGTTAGTTCGCGCTTCGGACTGTGACTTTGCCGTTGTCGCTGCGGGCCTTCACCACATGGGCGCTGTCGTCGTCCGTCGGCACGCCGACGTCGACGCTCCCGTTGTCGCTCTCGGCCGTCACCGCGTAGGCGGTGTCGGACCTCGGCAGGTCGACGGTGACGGACCCGTTGTCACTGAAGGTCTCCACCGTGTCCGGGACGGCGGTGAGCTCCAGCCGCACCGCACCGTTGTCCGACCGGGCGCGCACCGACGTGGACGAGACACGCTCGGTCGTCACCTTGCCGTTGTCGCTGAACAGCTCCAGCGTGCCGCTGGAGTTCAGCACCTCGACGGACCCGTTGTCGGACCGGAGGTTCAGGGCGGTGTCGAAGCCGTCGGCGCGGACCCTGCCGTTGTCGTTCCGCACCGTCACGGCCATCGCGCGCGGGACCTTCACCGTGTGCCGCGACTCGCAGTTGTTCACCACCGCCCGACACTTCAGCTTCAGCGTGAGCGTCCCGTCCTCCAGCTTCCAGACCGGGTCGGGCCCCGACCCGAGGAACACCCAGCCGTCGACCTGACGGGTCACCTCGATGTCCTCGACGTCGGCCGGCACCAGATCGATGGAGGAGTTGTCCGACGCGATGGTCAGCGTCTTCCCGCTGTACGCGAACGAGCGCGCCTCCACCTCCGCCTCGTCGGCGTCGGCGCTCCCGCACCCACCGACGACGACCACCGCGAGCACCGCGCCCCCGGCCACGAGGAGCGTGCGCCCACGACGGGCGGGGCGGGTACGGCGGGTGTCGTACGTACGACGTGTGTCCACGGTGATCGGTCCCCCATGATGCGGCTGCGGATGTGCCTCCACGGTATGAATCCAGGCGCCCCCGAACGATCCGGCCGGCCACCGTCTCGGTGGTGGGGGTATCCCCCCGCCGAAGCGGCCCGGCCTGCGAAGCCGTTGGGAACGCGGGCCCCGCGCCATGTACGCTGTTGCCTCGTCCAGGGTGCGTAGCTCAGGGGTAGAGCGCTGCTCTTACAAAGCAGATGTCGGCGGTTCGAAACCGTCCGCGCCCACCGGCACGAAGGCCCCCGACCGGTCACGGTCGGGGGCCTTCGGCGTCCGGCTCGCGGGAGTCTGTTCGAGGCTCTCCGATCGAGCCTCGATCGGGGGGCGTTCGCGTTGGTCCGAGCCCGGCCGTCCTTAAGGGTCAGGCGCCGGTGTCCGCCTTGGCGACCGCGTCCGTGATGGCCTGCCGTACGGCCGCGACGATGGTCTCCGTGTCGTCGCCCGAGCCGACCTTCCCGGCCAGGGCCGTGATCGCCGCCGTCTGGGCGGCCAGGGTCGCCTCCATCCGGCGGGTGACGATCTCGATGTTCCGCAGCCCGGTCGCGGGGGTGATGTAGGGGTTCTCCTTCGCGGTGGCCGGGTTGGGGTTCTTGAAGAACCCGTCGGTCAGCCAGATCTTGCGGGCGTCGGCGTCCGAGATGGGCATGTCTTCCTCCTCAGGGGGGTTGGAGCCTGTCGCGTGTGCGAGGACCCGGGCGAAGTCCAGGTCACCCGGGTCCCCGTGGTCGTTCTCCGGGACGTGCTGGTGGCCGAGCCATCCGTAGTAGGCGTTCCACTGGGCGCCGGTGAGGCGTACGCCGTTGGCGCCGTAGGAGCCCCCGACCTGGCCCTTCTTGTACGGCTTCCAGACGAGGGTCGAGCGCGGCTGAACGCGGTGCTGATCGTGCGCCCACTTCACGAACTTCCCGAGCTCGGCGAGCGCCCAGTCCGGTGCGGCGGGCCAGAACAGATAGTCCACACCGGCGCGTTCGCCGTCCCAGGTGGTCGCGTGGCGTTCGTCGCACGTGCCGACCAGTTCGACCTGGACGGCGTTCGCGGTGTTCGTGTCGACGCCGCCGGGCCGGTTGACGAGGGCGCGGGAGGACACGTCGAAGTCGAAGTGCTGGTACCAGCGGAGCTTCTTCGTCCTGAAGTCGGGCAGCGCGGTGAAGTTCGGCGCGGACGCGCCGCCGCCGTACGACGGGACGGTCCTGCCCTCCGTCGTATGGATCACACCGACGTTCGACTCCATCGCCGAGCCGCCGTAGGTGTCCTGGTACCAGTACGCCGTTGAGGCGCCTGGGTACTTCTGTGGTCCGGTCTTGGCCATCGGGCCTCCTCGATGGTTTCCCTGCTCGCGGTCGAGACCTCGCGGAGCAGCTGCACGGTGTAGGTATCCCCCGGGGCGGGCCCCTCAAGAAGGTGACTCGCCCCGGGCCGGGCGGAGTTGGCGCCCGATGGCTGATTCCGGTTGTGTCGGGCTCGGCCGTTCCTCGGGGGGCGGGTCCGGTGCGGAAAGCACGGAACCCACCGTAGCCCGTTCCGTGTCCGGGCCGTCCTCGTCCCCTCAACGTCACCCGTTCAGGTCGGAGTTGGAACGTTTTCACAGTTCAAGGGGAAGTCCGCCGGGGCCTGACCGGGCAGGAGACGAGGGATTCCTGCTCCGTGAATTCCTGTTGTGCGCGGACGGGTGCCGACAGGGGACGGCGGGCGGGCCGGGTCCCCGGTGAACCCTTCGATCACACGTCCGACCTCCGCCTTCCGCTTCCACCACGGACCGGCGGATCCGCCGACGACGCCCGACACCACCGGCGCGTTGAACCCGGCCACGTACGAGCTCGCGAACCCGCCCGCGCCGACGGCGCCCGTCACCGTTTGGTCCCGCCCGAGGCCGATGGCAGGATGGCGCCGGAATCAGCCGAGTCGGTACGAAGTGCCCCGCTGTGCGGAGTTGATCCGCAGGGCGGCCGACCACCGGCCCCGGGAGGCGGCGCGGTACGTCGCCGGGCGGTACGGGGAGTACGACGCGTGCGGACAGACCTCGGGCCGGCCGCCGTCGGCCACGCCGCTCCCGGGCGCAGCCCCCATGCGGGTGGGCGCCGCGCGCTCGCCGCGGTGTGCGTGGGGTTCGTGACCGTCGCCGGGGTGCTCGTGCCGTACGGGCTGCCGCTGGGGTGGGACGAGATCGTGTACGCCAGCCGGTTCGGTCCGTACGACGGGCCCGGCGTCCCGTTCAGCGCGCCGCGTACACGCGGAGTCCCCCTGCTGCTCGCCCCCGTCGCGTCGTGGACCGACTCGGTCCCGCTCCTGCGGCTCTGGACGACCGCGCTCGCGGGCGGCGCGCTGTATCTGGGGTTCCGGCCCTGGGCGGGGGTGCTGCGGCGGCCCGAGGCGGCGGCGGTGGCCGCGGGGCTGTACGGGAGCCTGTGGTTCGCGCTCTTCTACGCCAACTCCGCGATGCCCAACCACTACACGGCGATGGGCGCCGTCGCCGCCACCGGATGCTTTCTGCGGCCCCGCCCCGGCCGTGGCGCATACGCCGGGATCGCCGCCGGGACGGCCGTCGTCACGCTGATACGGCCCAACGACGGCGCCGCCGTGGCCCTTCCGCTCCTCGTCGCCGCGTCGCTGGTGCCCGCGTGGCGGGGGCGGGGGCGGCCGGCGGCCGTCGCGGCGGGTGTCGCGGCGGGGGCGGTCCCCTGGATCGTGGAGGCGTGGCTGCGGTTCGGCGGTGTGGGGGCACGGCTGGCCGAGGCGAGCGACATCCAAGGCGGTATGCGCCCCGTCCTCTCGCTGAGGGCCCATCTCACCGCCCTGGACGGCCCGTTGCTCTGCCGGCCCTGCACGGGCGACTCCATGGACCCCGGGGCCGCCGCGTGGTGGCTGCTGCTCCCGCTGCTGGTCGCCGTCGGGCTGTGGACCACGCGCCGCGCCGGGCGCCCGGCCGCCCCGCTCGGGCTCGCGGTCGCCGTCGGGGCCTCGGCCTCGCTGCCGTACCTCTTCCTCGTCCCCTACGCGGCGCCCCGCTTCCTGCTGCCCGCCTACGCCCCGCTGGCGCTGCCGGCGGCCGTCGGGCTGCTCGCGGTCGCCGGGCGGGCGCGCGGCTCACGCCCGGTCGCGCTCGCGCTCGCCGTCGTCCTGCTGGGACATGCCGGCGTGCAGATCTCGCAGGTGCGTACCCACGTGGGCGTGCAGGAGCGGGCGCGCGCCGACTGGCAGCGGATCAGCGCCGTGCTGCGCGAGGGCGGCGTACGGCCGCGGTGCCTGGTCAAGGGGAACAGCCTGGCGATCCCCGTCGCGTACACCGCGGGCTGCGCGTCGGCCGCCATGGGCGACCCCGCCCGCGCGACGGCGGTGATCCTGCGGGGCGCCGACCCGCCGCGCTGGGCCCGGGACTGGCCGCGCCGGCCGGTGCCCGGCACCTACAACCCGGACTGGTCGGTCGCCGTACGGCCCGGCACGGAGGCGACGGTGCCGTGACCCCCGGTCCCGGCGGCCTCGTACCCGTCCGGCCCCGTCCTGGTGGCTCCTACACTCGGGCGCATGCGATGGAACGAGATCGGTGAGGTCGACTGTTCGGTCGCACGCGCCCTGTCGGTGGTGGGGGACCGCTGGACGCTGCTCGTGCTGCGCGACGCGTTCCTCGGCGTACGCCGGTTCGAGGACTTCCGGGCGAACACGGGCGCCTCGCGGCCCCTGCTGACCGAGCGGCTCGCCACGCTCGTGGAGCACGGGGTGCTGCGGCGGGTGCGGTACCAGGAACGGCCCGAGCGGTACGAGTACCGGCTCACCGAGAAGGGCGTCGGCCTGTACCCCGTGATCGTCTCGCTCCTCGCGTGGGGCGACCGGTGGATGGCGGGCGACGACGGACCGCCCGTACGCCTCCACCACGAGACGTGCGGGCACACGATGACACCCCGACTCGCGTGTCCCGACTGCGGTGAGGCGATCGACCCGAGGGACGTACGGCCGACGCTCAGGGCCGACGCCGGTCCGCGGGCGGCGACTCCCTAGGCGGCGGGGCCCACTTCGGGGCGAAGGATCATGCACGTCGTCGTCGCGTGGGCGATCAGCTTGCCGCGCTCGTCGGTGACCCTGCCCTCCGCCGTCGCCGTCCGCCGGCCCACATGGATCGTCGTACCCGTCGCGGTGAGCCGGCCCGCGTCCACGGCGACCGTACGGATGTAGTTCACCTTCAGCTCCAGCGTGGTGAAACCGACGCCCGCCGGGAGCGTCGTGTGGACGGCACAGCCGAGGGCCGAGTCCAGCAGCGTCGCCGCGATACCCCCGTGCACCGTGCCCAGCGGGTTGGCGAAGTCGGGCTTGGTGCTCAGCGACAGGACGACGCGGCCCTCGTCCAGCTCGTCGAAGGTCATGCCGAGGAGCCGTCCGACGGAAGGGAGGTCGGTGGGCTGCTTCGCCGCCCAGCGGAGCAGTTCGAGGCCGGTCATCGCGGTGAGGTCCACAGTCGTCATGGGGCCGAAGTTATCAGTTCTGATTCTGAACCCACCACGGGCCGTGATCGGTCACACTGGAGGTATGTGCCGCAGTATCAAGACTCTCCGCCCGCCCGTGATCCCCGAGGAAGCCACCGAGGAGGAGATCAGGGCCGCCGCCCTCCAGTACGTACGCAAGGTCTCCGGCTTCCGCGCGCCCGCCGCCCACAACCGTGAGGTGTTCGACCGGGCCGTCGACGAGATCGCCGCCTCCACGATGCGGCTGCTCGACGGCATCGAGGTACGAGGGGCGGCGGCCCGCGGCTAGGAGCTGCGCTCCCTCGTTCGGATGGATCAGGCCGACGCCGACGCGGGCACCTGCGCCCGCGCGCCGTCCGCCCGTCGTGCCGGGCGGCGCACGATGTACGCGGCCACCGTCCCCGCCGCGAACAGCGCCAGCAGGGAGACCGCGACACCGAACCAGCTCGAACCGAGCCACTGGCCGCCGAAGTAACCGAGACCCGCGCTGTAGCCCGTCCACGCCACGGCCGCCAGCACCGACCAGGGCAGGAACTCCTTCATCTTGCGGTGCGCGGCGCCCGCGCTCAGCGAGACGACCGAGCGGCCCGCCGGCACGAAGCGCGCGATCACGACGAGGATCCCGCCGCCGGTGAGGGACGCGCCCAGACGTTCCTGCGCGGTGGTCAGCCGGCGGGAGCGCGCGATGGCGCGCGCCAGCCGGTCCCCGCCGCGCCAGGCGAGGCGGTACATGACGATGTCGCCGATGACGGAGGCGACGGCCGCGCACACGATCAGGACGAGCAGCGACGGCACTTCCCGCGGCACATGCGCCACGTCCGACACCTTGCCGGCCGCGTCGGCGACCGCCGAGGAACCCGCTGCCGCCGTGGCCGTCGTGATCACCAGTACACCGCTGGGCAGGACGGGCAGGAACACGTCCAGGAGCACGGAGAGCGCCACAACGGCGTAGATCCATGGGCTGCCGGTCAGCGCGCCCAGACTCTCCAGCACTTTTACATTCCCCGTTTCCGTGACGAAGCCGAAATCTCCCGGCCTCGTGTCCCCCTGGTCCCCCTGACCGCCGATTCCCCCTCCGCGGTCGGGCGAAGTGGGAGTGGCTGTCAGCCATACAGCGTACGCCTGTGTGGTGGACCACCTTCCCACGGGGCGGCGGTTGTCCACCTCCTGTTTGCTGGTTGGCCGAGATCGGGAAATGGCCGAATGTATGTCCGCGGCCGAGTCTGCCGGACACGAGGGCGCCCGGACCCCGTTGAAACGGGATCCGGGCGCCTGTGTCGCTGGGTACCGCTCTCGGTCAGGCCGGCACCGCCGTCGGCTGAACCCGGTGCTCCGGCTCGCGTGTGCCGCGCGTTCCGATGAACCGGTCCAGGGAGAGTGCGCCGGGGCCGACGAAGACGATCAGCAGGAAGGCCCAGCAGAAGATCGCCGAGGCCTCACCGCCGTTCTCCATGGGGAACAGCCCGTCGGGCTGGTGGACGTTGAAGTACGCGTACGCCATGGAACCCGAGGCCACGAAGGCGGCGATCCGGGTTCCCAGGCCGAGGAGGACCAGGCTGCCTCCTACGAGCTGGATGACGGCCGCGTACCAGCCGGGCCAGGTGCCGGCGTCGACGGTGTCCTTGCCGAGAACGCCGAAGAGTGTCGCGGCGCCGTGGCAGGCGAAAAGCAGTCCGATCACCATCCGGAAGAGTCCGAGGGCGTACGGCTGCGCTTGATTGAGACGTGTGGACATGGGGGGGTGTAGCTCCTTCGGTTCGGGACGTAACCGACGAGAGCCTTCACGTTAGGCAGCCCTAAGGAATGCTTGCAAGTTCAACATCACGCCAACGGACGTTTCTCGGCCCCGCGTCCCTTCTCCGTGGTGAATTCGAGTCCTGCCGTCTGACCTGCTTCTCTGTGTGGCCTTGTCGCGACTGCGATGGAGATCCCATTCGGTATGGCATGGGCAGACCAATGAACGGTACGGAGGAGCCGGGCGTATGCGGATGAGTGCGCCGAAAGTTCATCGAAACGGGTCACGTTGACACCCTCGTGCCGCCCGGAACGACCCCCGGCCGCCTCCGGATGTCACCCGGAGGCAAGCTCCCGTTCATCCACGGTCACGAGTCGCGCGGACGCGTGCCGCCCGTCCTGCCCGCTCTCCTGTGCCTGTGCCTGCGCCAGACTCAGACGCGCCGCCCGCCCCCGCAACGTCAGCGTCATCAGCTGGTTACCGAACCAGGGACCGCCGGTCTTGTCCCAGGAGACCGACGGGGTGGCCACCCGGCCGTGCCGGGCGAACGCACGGCCCAGCCGCCGGCCCACCGCGCTCCAGCCGAACCGGAAACCGAGGCGTATCGAGAGCGGGATGGAGTTGTGCACCGGGGAGCAGGTCAGCTGGACGACCCGTGACCGCGGCTGCGGCTGCCCGCCGTGCCAGGCCGGTTCGGCGACGTACGCGTGGTGCACGTCGCCGGAGAGTATGCAGACGGTCGCCGGGGCGTCGGCGCCGCCGCCCACCTCGGCGATCAGCCCGGCCAGCTTCTCGAACGAGGCCGGGAACGCCGCCCAGTGCTCCAGGTCGGCCATTCTGCGCAGCCGCTCGCCGAAGCGGGCCCACCGCCTGCCGCGCTCGCCCCCGGCCAGCGCGGCGTTCCAGCTCTCCGCGTCGTGGACCAGCGGCGGCAGAAGCCACGGCAGGGAGGTGCCGATGAGGAGATGGTCCCGGGCGCCGGGATCGCTCAGCGCTTGGTCGCGCAGCCACCGTGCCTCGTCCGCGTCGAGCATCTGCCGGTGCCCCTCCTCCAGGACACGGGCCGCCCGCGAGTCGACCATCAGCAGCCTCGTCCGGCCGATGTCGCGCCGGTAGCTCCAGCGCACACAGGCCGGATCGGCGTCGGCCTGTGCCGCGAGCTTCCGCAGCCGGGCGGTGCCGTCCGGCTCCGCGCGCACGGCGGCGTACAGCTCGTCCGCGGCGAGTTCGGCGGGGGAGAGATTGCCGAGGTGCTGATAGACCCAGTACGACATCAGGCCGCTCAGGATGCGCTCGCGCCACCACGGCCTGGTCCGCATCTCGGCAACCCACGACGCGCTGGTGTTCCAGTCGTCTATGACGTCGTGGTCGTCGAAGATCATGCAGCTCGGAACGGTGGAGAGCAGCCAGCGGACCTTGGGGTCGCTCCACGACTCGTCGTAGAGGTAGGTGTACTCCTCGTAGTCGGCGACCTCCGCGCCGGGCGGCTCGTCGAGATCGCGGCCCTTGGCCAGCCGGCGGCGCGTGGGCTTCGACGTCTCGTCGGCGTACACCTGGTCGCCGAGCAGGATCAGGACGTCCGGGCGTACGGCGCCGGGGTCGGCCGTCAGGCTCGCGGCGAGGGTGTGGAGGGCGTCCGGGCCGACGGGGTCGGGCTCACCGACGGGGGCGGAGGCCCAGCGGCAGGAGCCGAAGGAGACGCGCAGCGCGGGCGCCTCCGCCGCTCCGGCGGCGGGCGAGCGGATCACGCTCGGCGGGAACGCGGAATCCTCGGGCGGCCAGACGCGTACGTCGTCCAGCAGTACCTCGTACGCGGCCTCGGTGCCGGGGGTCAGCCCGGTCACGGGGATCAGGGCGTAGTGGTGTCCGGCGATCAGGAACGTACGCGACGAGCCGTACGCGCCGCCGTCGCAGCGGACCTCGGCCGTGCAAGGCCGGTCTGTCTCGACCCAGATCGTGGCTGTGCCGGCCGACTCCCCGTCGACATAGCGCAGCAGTGGTCCCAGGCGCAGCCCGGTCATGGTGCCTCCTCCGTCGCCCCGTACGGTACGGAACGTCGGAGGGGGCGGACCAGGTTCCGGTCTGTGACAGGCGGCACGACCGGTCGCGCGGAGCGGTCGCGCGACCGGTCACCGGTGGCTGCCAGGGGCTGTCACCAGCCGTCGGACAGCTGTCGAGGGGTTGTTCAGCAGCCGTTGAGGACGCTCTGGAGCTTGCTCTTCTCGGCCGAGTCGACGCTGAGGTTGTAGGCGTGCTTCACGTCGACCCACATACGGGCGTACATGCAGTGGTACGCGGCGCGCGGCGGCATCCACTCGGCCGGGTCGCGGTCGCTCTTGGACTGGTTGACGTTGTCGGTGACCGCGATCAGCTGGGGGTTGCCGAGGTCGTTGGCGAAGCTCTGGCGCTGCGAGGTGGACCAGCCGCTGGCGCCGGAGGTCCAGGCCTCGGCGAGGGGCACCATGTGGTCGATGTCCACGTCACTGGCGGCGCTCCAGGTGGCGCCGTCGTACTCGGAGTACCAACTGCCGCTGGTCGCGGCGCAGCTGGAGTTCGTGGCGACGTTGGAGCCGTCGCGCTTGAGGACGGTCTCACGGGTGTCGCAGGCGCCGGACTGGGTGATCCAGTGCGGGAACAGGTCACGGCTGTAGCCGCTGGTGGAGCCCTCGGCCCGGACGGTCAGCTGACCGAGGTAGGTGCGGGCGGTGGAGGCGGCGATGGGGGTGGGCGGGGATGCCTGGGCGGGCGTGGGCGCGACGAGCAGCGCGGTGGCCGAGACCAGGGCGGCGGAGGCGGCGATGACGGCTATTCGCCCGACGGGACGGCCTTGACGCGCGTAGATACCTGACATGCGAACTCCCTTGTCGTGGGGGGAATCTGACCGCTCGGAAAGTTGGGGGGTGGGACCCGAGCGCCCATCGTGTCGGCGCCGGATTGCTGCGAGGTGGGCACCAGGTAACAGGGTGACGACATGAGCACGTCACATCAAGGGTCTTGAGGGGGTTGTGCGGTGGCTCCGGGCTCCAACTGCCCGCGCACGCCCGCTATCTGACGTACACCCGACTTGCGCCGCTTGCGCTGCTTGCGGAGTGCGGGGGCGGCTGGGTGGTCTGGTGCCGGGTCTGGTGGTCCCCGATGGCCGGAAATGACGGGTGGGGCGTGGAGGGGTTGGATGTGCGGGGCCCCCGCGCGCGCCAAGGGGGCCCGAGGGCCCGGGGGCTGGCTGCGGATTGCGCTCCGCGAGGGCTCGGCTCCCGGCACGCCGCGTCGGGGCGTGTGGGCGGGCTTCGCGTCCGCGGGGGCGGGTCCCGCCCCGGTGGGGCGCCGGTGGGCGCTGAGCGGCGGCCCGCAGCGCGCCAAGAGGGCCCGTGGGCCGGGGCCCCGGGTGCGGGTTCCGGTCGCGGCTGACCCGCGCGCTTGCGGTCGGCCTCGGTTGCGCCGCGCCAGGAGGGCCCGGGGCTCCTGCCCCGGTGCGCGGCAAGTTCGGGGATTTGCGGTGCCGCCGAGTCCATGGGCCGCGATCGGGGCTAGCGCCCCGGGTTCTCGGCGCGGCTGACCACGCGTCAAGTCCGGGGGCGCGGGGCCCGCCCCCAGTTTCGGGAAGCCCCGATGTTCGTGAGTTAAGAGTTCTGAGCATACGTGCACGTCAGCACCAACGACGGAGCCCCGCCCGACACTTGGCCGGCCGGGGCTCTTGGGGCCGCTACGGGGCGGGTAGCTCGTCCTCGGGAGTCGGGCCCGCATAGAGCGCCACGGCGTGGCTCGGGCACGCGTAGAGGGTGAAGCCGGGGCCGCTCACGCGCTCGATTTACCGGACTTCCACGGTTGCGACCGTCCAGCTGCGACAACGGCAGCAGCGCTTACCGATCGGGGCGGGTCTCGGTTCAGCGGTGAACGCGGCTATCCGTTCCTCGCGGGTCATACCGTCGCCCCCGTACCGGCCGACGCGTACTGAGTGAAGTGGTCGCCCTCGTACGCATACGGGTAGTCCACGCCGAGCGAGGCGAGTGCAGCAGCTCAGCGCCGCTCATGGATCACGCCGAGTTCCATCGTGAATTCGGCGAGCGCGTACGGGCGGACGAGTGGATCTCTTCCCCGTCAAGCGACGCGTACAGGTCGTTGACACGCTTCGGGGTCGGGGTCGGCCACGGCGTGTCCCACGGGTTCACGCGGACGGGCTCGGGAGTCGGCGGGGTAGCGGTTGCACTGTGGCGGCCTTGGGCGGGCAGCAGCAGCCGCAGAGCACGCACGTAAGGGCTCTGGCGATAACATCGCGCATAAGTCGTTTCAGCTCCTAGACAGCTGTTTCGGCGAGCCCCGGCGGACCGGTCCTAAGCGGTCAGTCGGGGCGCTTTCGTCTCGACGGCATCCAACTCCTATACCCTCGTCTACCTACGTATAGGGACGGCTCTCACCGTATCCGGTTGTCTCCCCTCTCCTTATGGGCCCGAGCATTGACTACCTCGAAGCGCTCGCGCGGAGATTGCTCCGACCCGTCACGCACAGCGAGGCAGGATTTCCGCAGGCTCCCGGAGATCAGGAACCCAGCCACCCCAGCACGGTTGAAGGGTTGCTAGACCTGGGGAGGCAGGACATGGACCCATCACGCCGAAGCATTCTCGGGGTTGGCCTGTTCGCTGTCGCACTGACTGTTCCCAATTGGCCCGATGTGGTGGGTCGAATGGAAGCTGTTCAAAACGGTCACGTTCAGCGCATAGGGATGGCCGACGTTCAGACCGTCTCCGCAATGACCGAGCGAATTTCTGACCTTGACGACCAGTTCGGCGGGCGAACAGCGCGCCCTATGGCTGCCGCGTTCCTCGTGAACACTGCGACCCCGTACTTACGGGCAGAGGCGCCCGGCAACGTACGCAAAGCGATGGTGGGTGCCGTCTCGGACCTCTGCTACCTCACCGGCTATATGGCAGTAGACGAGGGTCTGCACGGATTGGCGCAGCGCTATTACCTCAAGGCGTTGGAACTCGCCGGGGCCTCCGAGGATCACTTGACTTTCTGCACGACGCTTCGGGGGATGAGCGTTCAGGCAGTCGATTTGGGGCACGGAGTAGAGGCGAAGCGGCTTGCGGATGCCGCTGCCGCCGCCTCACCGAAAGCGGGTCCACGCATGCGTGCTTTTCTAGCCGGCCAACAAGCCCATGCAGCGGCCCAAACCGGGGGCCGTGTTTCCGCGCAATCCTATTTGAGCGAAGCTGAAGTTGCCATGGAAAAGGCCGAATCACAATCCAAAGCATTCGGCTCCTACGATCCGGCATCCCTGCTCTACCACACAAGTCAAGTGAAATTCGAGCTTGGTGATGTGGCCGGATCGATCTCGGCAATGCAGCAGTCGGACAAAATCCGTCAGAGTGTTTATCGGCGAGCGCGTGTCCGTCATCGCTGCACCCTCGCTGAACGGCAGCTCGACCTAGGCCACCTTGAGGCAGCGTGCGAGACGTGGGCTCTCGCATTGGAAGACTACCCAAGCCTGCAATCCGGCCGGGCAGATGACCGCATCAAGACCATGCACAGTCGCATTCGACCCCACCTCAAGAATCACACAGCCCGAGACCTATTTGAGCGGGCGCGATTGGTCACCCCTTCGCAATTGATGCCCCACTGATCCAGCGTGTGGCATCCGCAGAACAACCTATTGAGCCATGCGAGTTTTTCGCCTTCCTGCCGTTCTTTCTCGGGCAGGTGGCGGGGTCACCCCCTGGTCAGGGTCACGAGCGGCGAGGCTGGGCGCGCTCGGCAGCCCATCCGCCGGGCTGGTGCTTCGCGGTCTCACGGTTGTGGCACGTCGCGCACAGCGGACGGAGACGAGACCACGCGTCCGGTTCGTGATCATGTGAGGCCGAGCAGGGCGAGTGGACGGTTTGAGTCGTGGGTGTTGGCACGGAGTGCGGCGGCGATGTTGTGGATGCCAGCGAGGCGGAGGGCGCCGATGGCGCGGTTGCGCCAGGTCGCCATTGTGCGGGGTGCGCTGCCAGTCCGAAGCTGTGAGGCGTCCTTGGTTCGGAGTACGGCCGGACCGACAGGGCCATGCGGTTGCTCACCCTGGTCGCCCCCGATGGATGACACTCATCAGCGCCTGATGAACCGGCAGCTCACCGTCCAGGAGTCCACCGCCGGGCCGGCTCGTCTCCTTCGGCTTGGTCCTCACGCCGTGGTGCCGCAGAACCCCCGCCGTCCGGACGCTGCGGTCACCGGGCGCCACGCCGAAGGCCACGGCATCGAGGACGAAGACGTCGCCTGTCTTGGGCCGCTGCCTGCTCCGCATTGAGGCCGGCGGACCCAGCCACGGCTGCGGCCCTTTTGCGACCCCGCTATCGAGGACGACGGCTGACGACCGGTGCCCCCGAGACGCCGGGCCATTCGTTGTAGACCGTGTAGTCCGTGCTGCACGGTGTCTCGTGCCGGCATGGGGACCGATGGCGCTCCTGCCGGACCGGCATACGCGACACATGAACATGCGAGTCCACCAGTCCCGAGGCCGGAATCGTGTAGGCGACCACTGACGGTTCTCGGCTCGCCCCGGCGTCGCCGGCCACCCACCAGGTGGCACCACCGGTTACCGGTCAGGGGATCAGTAGTAGTTTCCCGGTGGTCGTACGCGACTCGATGTCCGCGTGGGCCCTCGCCGCCTCCGCCAACGGGTACCGACCGCCGATCCGGACGGACAGGTCACCCTTCTCGACGAGCGCGTACAGCTCGGCCGTGCGCGCCGTGAGTTCCTCGGGTGTGCGGATGTAGTCCTCGGTCACGCTGTAGGTGATGCGGGTGCTACGCGGGATGTCGTTCATCGCGATGGTCGGCACCTCCCCGATCAGCGGCCCGTAGAACACCAGCGTGCCGTGCGTGCGTAGCACCCGCAGTGATGCGGTGAATGTGGTCGCGCCCGCACCGTCGAAGACCACGTGCACACCTTCGCCACCAGTCAACTTCTGCACCGGCTCGACGAACGCGTCACCGGTGGAGACCACAACGTGATCGGCGCCGGCTTCGGTGGCAGGCTCGGCCTTCTCAGGCCGCGACACCAGGCCGATCACGGTGCCGCCGCGGGCCTTGACGACCTGGGTGACCATCATCCCGACCCCGCCGGCGGCCGCGTGCACGAGCGCGATGTCCCCCGGTTGCACCGGATGGGACACGGTGGCGAAGTGCTGCGCGGTCAGGCCCTGCAAGAGCACGGCCGCGGCCGTCTCGTCGTCGACGGCGTCGGGCACCGCGACGACACCGCTCGCCGGGAGCACGATCTGCTCGGCGTAGCTGCTGTGGCTGTTGATCGTCAACCACGCGACACGATCACCCGGGGCGAACCCTTGCACGCCCTGGCCCGTCTCCGTCACCACGCCGACGCCTTCCGCGCCCGGCACCTCGGCCATGGCCTGTCTGCGGATGGCGGTGTCGAAGAAGTTCACACCCGCCACGCGGACGTCCACCAGGACTTCTCCCGGGCCCGGACGAGGTGCCGGCCGCTCGCGCAGCTGCAGCACTTCCGGTCCCCCTGCTTCGCTGATGACTATCGCTTTCATGCGGACGAAGGTATGTGGCAAAAAATGTACCCACAAGTACACTTTGGACGGTGACCATGAGGAAGGGCGCCGCGACCCGCCTGCGCATTGTCGAAGCCGCCGCAGCCGAGATCCGGGAACGCGGCACGACCGCCACCACGCTCGACGACGTGGGCCGGCGCAGCGGCACCGGCAAGGGGCAGATGTTCTATTACTTCCCGGGAGGCCGGGAACAGCTTCTGCTCGCGGTCGCCGAGCTTGAAGCCGAGCGAGTCTTCGACGACCAGCAGCCGTATCTCAGCGAACTCACCTCGCGCACGGCCTGGGAGGCGTGGCGCGACCTCATCGTCGAGCTCTACCGCGACCAAGGGCTGCACTGCCCGCTCGGGGTGCTGATCGCCGACGTAGGCCGGTACAGCCCGGCCGCGCAGGCCGTCACGGCGCAACTGGTACGGCGGTGGCAGGAGTGCGTCCGAGCCGGTATCGAGGCTACGCAAGCCAACGGTGAGGCCAACCCTGCCCTCGACGCCGACCGCACGGCCGCGGCTGTGATCGCCACTGTCCAGGGCGGTGTCACCGTCCTGCTCTCCACAGGCTCCGCGGAACATCTGGAGGCCGGGCTGAATCTCTGCCTCGACCACCTGCTGTGTTGAACGCACGATCACCGGCAGTTGGGCGGGTCGGCGATCCGCGAGCCAGCGTCCGACGGCTCGGTCAAGCGCGTCGCCGTCGATGCGGGCCAGCAGCCGACGGATTGTTGCTTCGGCGGGCAGGACCCGCCTGGGCGGAAGCGGATCGGGATGGCCGCCGACCTGTGCCGGCACGTGCGCCGGGGCATCGGTGATCCACTCGCCGACCGCCGGCAGCGAGGTCGCCCCGGCCAGCACGGCAGACGCGGTGAGGGCGAGCACGACGGCCAGAGGGTGGCGCACCCCGCGCGGATTCCGCGGGTCCGGCACCTCAGCCAGCCGCTCCAGCAGGTCCGGGACCTCCTCGGATACGACGTCGGGATGCTCGCGGAGCTGGTCGAGGGCAGGCGAAAGCCAGCATGAGCATCATCGCTCGGACATCGGGTTCATCGGCTTGCGGAAGTCGAACTCAAGCCGCCTCCCACCGATGACCTCGGCGAACACCGACAGCTTGCCGTGCTCCCGCGCCCACTTCGCAAGTTCGTGCATGTCGCCCAGGGACCGGATGGCACGGTCAAACCGCCACCACACCGGGGCGTCGAACTCATCGGGGCGCGCGAGCCACCCGCCGAGCTGCGGACGGTCGAACGGGCCGACCTTGCTCGCAGACACGTCAAGGTCGACCGCTTCGCGGAGCGCGTCACCCTCGCCGAACTCGATGCCGAGCACTGCCGCCGCGATGTCGTCGGCCTCGCGCTGCCGCTCGGGGCTGGTGGTCTCGTCCGTCCTGACTGAAAGCCGGATGCACCGCACCCCCCCCGCAGAGTCGCTGTTTCCAGGGGGTTCCTTGTGCTGGTAGTCATCCCCTCTGTAGGGACGGACGGGTTCCCGATGGGTTGACCAGGGCTGATGCCACCATGACGACACTCCAGAACTACCAGTCCGGAACATCGGGAAGGGGCGGGGAGGGGAGAGCTACGCTCCCACGCGGACCTCGATCGTGCCGTCCGCCAGCCCCCGCACCCGCACACCCGTCAGATCCCGCGTATGCGCCGTCGGCGACAGCGACACCGCCCGCGGCCCCACCCCCAGCACCCGCATCCCCGCCGCCCGCGCCGCCATGATGCCCGCCTCGGAGTCCTCCAGCGCCAGGCAGTCCGCCGGCGCCACGCCCAGTTCCGCCGCTCCCTTCAGGAAGCCCTCCGGGTCGGGCTTGCTCGCCGAGACGTGTTCCGCCGTGATCCGGGTCGTCGGCATCGGCAGGCCCGACGCCGTCATACGAGCCGTGGCGAGCGCTTCGTCCGCCGAGGTCACCAGCGCGTGCGGCAGCGCGGCGATCGCCGCCATGAACGCGGGCGCGCCCGCGACGGGCACCACCCCGTCCAGGTCCGCCGTCTCCTGGGCCAGCAGCACCCGGTTGTCCGCGTAGTTCTGCTCCATCGGCCGGTCCGGCAGCAGAACCGCCATCGTCAGATACCCCTGGCGGCCGTGGACGACCTTCAGGGCCTCCTCCGGGTCCAGCCCGTGCTCGATCGCCCAGCCGCGCCAGCAGCGTTCCACGACGGCGTCGGAGTTGACGAGGGTCCCGTCCATGTCGAGCAGGAGCGCCCGGGCGGTCAGGACGGAGGTCGTCGTGGTCGGGACGTTGGCCGGCATCGGCGGACTCCAGGTGGTGCGGGGGAGCGGCGGGGGAGCGCGGGTGAGCGCAGACAAGAGCGGTTCCCGCCCGCCGGTCAGGGTCACGGACGGGAACCGCTTTGTTCAACGACTATACAAAGTGAGAACGGGATCACGCCACCCCGGCCCCTCTCTCCCCCCGCCGGCACCCGTCAGTCCCGCCCCCAGCCGTCTCCCCGCCCCGGCCGGCCTCCGCCGTCACCCTGCTCCCGGCCCCTCCCGCTGGTCTCCGCCTCCAGCGCGCGCCGGGTGTTGGGGCCGTACACGCCCGTCGGGTCACCCTCGATGCTCTTGTACGACTGGTAGATACGGACCGCCGTCTCCACACGGTCGCCGAACTCGCCGTCGTAACCGCCGTTGTAGATCCAGACCTCCGACAGCCTGCGCTGGAGCTCCTCGACCTCCTCCCCGCTGTCCCCGCGCCGCAGGCTCTCCCCGGCGTCGGAGCCCTGGGGCGCCCCGCCCTCCGGCTGCTGCGGATTCGCGGGGGCCTGCGGCGGGGCCGGCTTCCCGGTCGGTGACGGCGGCCCGCCGGCGGCCGGTTCCGACGCACTCGCCGAGGCCGAAGACGAAGCCGAGGCGGAGGCCGAGGCCGAGGCAGAAGCGGCAGCCGACGCCGACGCCGACTTCGAGGCGGACGCGGACGCCGAAGCGGACGGATCCGCCCGCACACTCGCCGTCGGCAGACCCGAATTGAGGTCGGAGGTCGCGTCGTCACCCCCGCCGTCCCCGGTGAAGAGCCCGCCGGCGAACGACGCCGTACCGATCACGGCCACGGCCGCCGCGGTCAGCGCCACCATCGCGAACGTCCTGCGCCCGCCCCCGCGCTCCGGATCACCCGGCCCCGGGTGTGCCCCGCCCGTCCGCAGCCCGGGCAGCACCAGCCGCATCGTCTCGGCGGGGTCGGTCCCCTCCGAGCGGTCGCCGGGGAGCGGGGGCGGGGGCGGCGGGATGGACGGTGCGGCCCCGTCCGGTTCCTCCAGTGGTACGTACGGCCGGATCCGCAGCGGATCGAAATCCTCGGCCGCCGCTATCGCCGCCCGTTCGGAGCAGTCGCAGCCGGCGCCCGGTCGGCCGTACGCGTCCCGCGGCGTACCGCATTCGGGACAGTTGTGTCCGGTCAATGTGGGTCCCCTCCCTTGGGCTGTCAGCGATTATGCAGCCCGCCCCGGCGCCGCCGGGTGTCACGTCCACCTCCGGGCCGCCGAACGGTCGGTGAACGGCCGCCGAGCGACAGGCGAGCGAGCGCCGAAAGCCCGTCGCGCGAACGGCGTGCGAACGACGCGCGAACGGCGTGCGAGCGGCGACCGCCCAGTCCGCCCACCGCTTTCGGTAGGACATAACAGGCCATAAATGATCAGAACAATCAGGATGGGGGCAGGTGCAGACCCGAGGAGATGCCGATGGCTCAGGAAGTGGACACCTCGCCCACGACTCCCCGACCCGGCGAGGGCCAGACCCCGCGCACCATCTTCGTCTCCATCGGCGCCCTGCTCCTCGGCCTGCTCCTCGCCGCGCTCGACCAGACCATCGTCTCCACCGCCCTGCCCACCATCGCCAGCGACCTCGGCGGCCTCGACCATCTCTCCTGGGTCGTCACCGCGTACCTCCTCGCCTCGACCGCCGCCACCCCCCTGTGGGGGAAACTCGGCGACCAGTACGGCCGCAAGAGGCTCTTCCAGACGGCGATCGTCATCTTCCTCATCGGCTCCGCCCTCTGCGGCATCTCCCAGAACCTGCCCCAGCTCATCGTCTTCCGCGCCCTCCAGGGCCTCGGCGGCGGGGGGCTCATCGTGCTGTCCATGGCGATCGTCGGTGACATCGTCTCGCCGCGTGAGCGCGGCAAGTACCAGGGCCTGTTCGGCGGCGTCTTCGGCGCCACCAGCGTTCTCGGGCCGCTGCTCGGCGGGGTGTTCACCCAGCACCTGAGCTGGCGCTGGGTCTTCTACATCAATCTGCCGATCGGCGTCGTGGCCCTGGCCGTCATCGCCACCGTCCTGCACATCCCGGTGCGCTCGACCAAGCACACCATCGACTACCTCGGCACGTTCCTCATCGCCTCCGTCGCCACCTGCCTGGTCCTCGTCGCCTCACTCGGCGGCACCACCTGGTCGTGGGGCTCGGGCCAGATCATCGGCCTCGCCGTCCTGGCCGTGATCCTGCTGGTCCTCTTCGTCCGGGTCGAGCGGCGGGCCGCGGAGCCCGTACTGCCCCTGCGGCTCTTCACCATCAGGACCTTCTCGCTCGTCTCCCTCATCAGCTTCGTCGTCGGCTTCGCCATGTTCGGCGCGATGACGTATCTGCCGACGTTCCTCCAGGTCGTGCAGGGCGTGTCGCCCACCCTGTCCGGTGTGCACATGCTGCCGATGGTGTTCGGGCTGCTGATCACCTCCACCCTCTCCGGGCAGATCGTCAGCCGTACCGGCCGCTGGAAGGTCTTCCCGATCGCCGGCACGGGCGTCACCGCGGTCGGACTGCTCCTGCTCCACCAGCTCGACGTGAACAGCGGCACCGGGGAGATGAGCGCGTTCTTCTTCGTCTTCGGCGCGGGCCTCGGCCTCGTCATGCAGGTGCTCGTGCTGGTCGTGCAGAACTCCGTCGGTTACGAGGACCTGGGCGTCGCCACCTCCGGCGCGACCTTCTTCCGCTCCATCGGCGCGTCGTTCGGCGTCGCCATCTTCGGCACGATCTTCACCAATCTGCTGCGGAACAAGCTCACCGACTCCCTCGCCGGACAGCGGCTCCCGCCCGGCGTGAGCCCGGGGGAACTCGCCGCGGACCCGCGCTCCGTGGGCACGCTGCCGCCCGCGGTCCGCTCCGGGGTGCTCACCTCGTACTCGACGTCCATCACCGACGTCTTCCTCTTCGCCGTGCCCGTCGTCCTCGTGGCCTTCGTCGTGTCCTGGTTCCTCAAGGAGGACAAGCTGCGCGGCTCGGTGACCGCCCCCGAGGCCACCGAGACCCTCGCCAGCAACCCGGTCCAACGCACCTCGCACGAGGAGGTCGCCCGCGCGCTGTCGCTGCTCGGCAGCCGCGACGGGCGCCGGCGGATCTACCAGGAGATCACCGAACGGGCGGGTTACGACCTGCTCCCGGCGGCCAGTTGGATGGTGCTGCGCATCCGGCGGCACGGGGTGGTCGAGCCCGCGCGTCTCGCCGAGACCGTGCCCGTGGCGCTGACGGCCGTCACCGACGCGTCCCGGCAGATCGAGGAGCGCGGGCTGGCCCGCCGCGAGGGCTTGGGGCTCGTCCTCACCGAGCACGGCACGGAGGTGGCGGAGGTGCTGGCCAAGTCCCGGGAGGAGTCGCTGTCCCAGTTGCTGGGGGACTGGTGGGGGCCGCACCGGCCGACCGATCTGGTGAAACTCGTACGGGAGTTGAGCGACGAGCTCTGCGGGTCGAAGTCCGAACGCCCCAAGAGCCCGGAGCCGCGCGGCGACCACTCCCTCTGAGCCGCGGTACGGCTTGCGCGGCCCGACGGCGGACGCGGGCCGCGCCCGGCGGCGTCGAGCGACGGGTGCTACTTCCCGGCCGTGCCGGATTCCCCGCCGATCGACTCCTGATAGAGGTCGGCGTAGGTACGGGAGTCCTTGATCAGGTCGTCGGAGAACGCGGCCACGTCCTGGCCGACGAGTTCCAGGGCCCCCTTGCCCGCCGCGACGCCCTCCTCGAAGAAGTCGACGATCCCGGGGAGCAGTTCGGGCAGGTCGACGGGTCCGACCTTGAACAGATACCGCTGCATCTCCTTGTAGACGATCCGGTAGTCCGGCGGGAGTGCCTTGACCCGGGCCATGTGCGCCCGCCACTGCTTCTTGCCCTCGATGATGTCCTGGACGGTCATGTCAGCCTCCCAGCCGGCTCAGTTTTTTCGCGACGTTCCTGTTCAACTGCTCGCGCCACCGGTCGCGATAGGTCCGAGCGCCTTCTCCGCCGGCGAGCGCCGCGCAGAAGCCGCGGATGTCGTCGCCGAGCACCTCCTGGACGCCCTGGCCGTCGGACGCCGTCTCTTCGAGCAGCCCCAGGGCCGCGTCGAGAATCGGCATCAGGTTGCGGCCGGTGAAGTCCCCGTAGGGGAAGAGATGGGCCTTGATCTGCTCCCACGCCGCCTGGTACTCGTCCGGCAGGGCCTGGGCCCGGGCCTCGAACGCCTTCCATTCCCTTGTGAGATCGCTGCCCGTGATGGTCTCCCAGAAGTTCATCTCCCGCCCTCCTTGAGCCTGTCGATGCGTGATGAGACGTACTGCCATTTCGTCCAGAACGTCGCGAGTTCCTCGCGTCCGGTGTCGTTGAGCGCGTAGAACTTGCGCGGCGGACCGACCCCGGACGGTCGTTTCGTCACCTGGACGAGTCCGTTCCTCTCAAGCCGCAGCAGGATGGTGTACACCGTCCCCTCGACGACGTCGGTGAAGCCGAGTTCGTTCAGCCGGCGGGTGATCGCGTACCCGTAGGTCTCCTCGCCGCCGATGATTTCGAGCACGCACCCTTCGAGCGTGCCCTTCAGCATCTCCGTCAGGTCGTCCATCGCGAGTCCTCCTCGGTCCTCGGTACTCCGTAACACCGAGTACCGCTATACGGTACCACTGAGTACCGCTATTCGGTACCACCAGGTACTGGGGGTCGCGATGACCGGGACAGGCGCTCCGCGAAGCGGGCCCGGTGGCCGCGTGGCCGTGCTGTTTGGCGGGCCGATTCCGGGCAACCCGACTTCCTGAAGGGCCCGTTCGTCCGGCACGAGTCGAACCAGGAAGGCAACCATGTCCACTGTCCTGATCATCGTCGCTCTGATCGTGGTGATCGCCGTCGCTGTCGGCGCCGTTCTGTACGGGACCGGGAGGGGTGGTGGACGCGGAGGGCTGAAGCGGCGGTTCGGCCCCGAGTACGAACGTGCCGTCAATCGGCACCATGGTGACGTCAAGGCCGCCGAGAACGAGCTCTCCGAGCTGGTCAGGCGCCATGGCGACCTGCGTCCGCGCCCTCTGCCCGCAGAGGCGCGCGACCAGTACGTCGCCCACTGGGCGGGCCTCCAGGAGCGGTTCGTCGACTCCCCGCGCCAGGCCGTCGCCGAGGCCGAGAAGCTGATCTCCCGGCTGGCCTCCGACCGGGGCTTCCCCGACGCCGAGAAGCACGAGGACCATCTCGACGCCCTCTCCGTGCACCACGCGCACCAGGTGGACGGTTATCGCAGGGTGCACCACGCGGTCTCGGAGGCGGGCCAGGACGCCAGCACCGAGGAACTGCGCGCGGCGATGGTCGAGGCGCGCCAGCTCTTCGAGCGGCTCGTCCTGGACTCCAAGGAGGACAGCCCGCGCCAGCGTCGCGGCATCCCTGGCCGGAACACCGCACTGAGGCCGAAAGGAAGTGGCGTGTGATGACGTACGACCCGTACGAGTCCGAGCAGAAGCGCGAGCAGCAGGAGCGGACCGGCAAGGGGGAGCGGGAGCTGAGGAGTGAGCGCGGGAGCAGGCCCGCGACGCCCGTGGTGCCGCTGTCCGAATCGGAGAGCGTCGCCGCCGCCGGTGCCGCCGGTGCGTCCACGCACCGGCCCGCGCGGCCCACGGCCCCGCCCGCGACGCCCCCGGCCACGCCCACGATGCCGCTCAAGACGGTCGCCGGGACTCCGGCCGGGACCGCGCCCGAGAAGGCGAAGGGGCCCCGGCCGGACAAGGACCCGACGGCGGGCCCCGTCCAGGACCCGGTCCACGCGGTGCCCCCGCCCGGCGCGGCCTCCAAGGGCGAGCGGGAGTCGGCACCGGCCGTCCGGGCCGCGTCGGCCAAGGAGTCGGCACCGGCCCGGGAGCCCGTTCCGGCCCGGGAGACCGCGCCCGGTCGGACGCCGGAGGCAACGCCCGCGAAGACGCCTCGGCTGATGCCCCAGGACCAGAGCGACAGGCTGAACCTGCGCCTCCAGGAAGCGCTCGTCGCCTTCATCGACGCGCCCAGGCGCTCGGTCGAGGAAGCGGCGGACGTCCTGGAGGAGGCGGTCAACCGCCTCACCGAGGCCCTCGCCGAGAGGCCTCGCACCCTGCGCGACAGCTGGGCCGGGAACGGCGGCGGGAGCGGTGGTCAGGCCGCCGACACGGAGGATCTGCGGCTCGCGCTGCGCAGCTACCGCGAGGTCACGGAGCGGCTGCTCCGCATCTGAGCACCGGGAGCCGGAGGAGGACACAGGGCGCCGGACCGGGCCAAGGGCCCCGCGGCGCCCCCCGTGAACGCCCGCCGAGGGGGGCTG
>NZ_JBHXRM010000024.1:0-33028 GCF_042716895.1 Streptomyces sp. NPDC058653
CCCCGGCCCTGATCCCGGCCGCGCGGTCCACCCCGCCCAGACGCCGGTCCGCCCGTGACCGCACCGCGCACCGGCGTCGCCGTAAGGAGGTCCGCCTCCGTACCGAAGCGGGTCTCCGCCCGGCTGGAGCGGCCGGGCGCGTCAGCCCGCACAGGCTCCGCCGGGCCGCCCCCGTCCGCAGACGCGACTGAGCGGGCCCCCGGTCCCAAGGACCGGGGGCCCGCTCAGTCGTACCCGTACGGCGATGTCAGACGTTGAACCCCAGCGCGCGCAACTGCTCGCGGCCGTCGTCCGTGATCTTGTCCGGGCCCCACGGCGGCATCCAGACCCAGTTGATCTTCAGCTCGCTGACGATCCCCTCCGTCGCCGACTTCGCCTGGTCCTCGATCACGTCCGTCAGCGGACAGGCCGCCGACGTCAGCGTCATGTCGAGGGTGGCGACATTGGACTCGTCGATGTGGACGCCGTAGATCAGACCCAGATTGACCACGTCGATCCCCAGCTCGGGGTCGACGACGTCGTACAGCGCCTCGCGGACCTCCTCCTCGGAGGCCGGCTTCATCATCACGGTCTCGTTCTCGCTCATGCCGTCTCCTTCTGCGCGGGGTCGCCCAGGACCTGGGCCGTCGCGTCCTTCCACGCCATCCAGCTCAGCAGCGCGCACTTCACACGGGCGGGGTACTTGGAGACACCGGCGAACGCCACGGCGTCCTCCAGCACCTCCTCCATCGCGTCGTCGGGTTCGAGCTGACCCTTGGACTGCATCAGCTCCAGGAACGCGCTCTGGATCTTCACCGCGTCGTCCAGCTCCTTGCCGACCAGCAGGTCGTTGAGGACGGACGCGCTGGCCTGGCTGATGGAGCAGCCCTGGCCCTCGTACGACACGTCCTCCACGCGCGAGCCGTCGTACTTCACGCGGAGCGTGATCTCGTCGCCGCACGTCGGATTGACGTGGTGCACCTCCGCGTCGCCGTCACGCAGACCGCGCCCGTGGGGGTGCTTGTAGTGATCCAGGATGACTTCCTGGTACATCGAATCCAGCTTCACCGGTCAGTCCCTCATCCGAAGAAATTACGGACGTGCTCCAGCCCGTCGACCAGGACATCGACCTCCGACTGCGTGGAGTACAGATAGAAAGACGCCCGCGTGGTCGCCGGAATTCCGTACCGCAGACAGACCGGCCGTGCGCAGTGGTGGCCGACCCGGACCGCGATCCCCTGCTCGTCGAGCACCTGACCCACGTCGTGGGGGTGGATGTCTCCGAGTGTGAAGGAGATCGTGGCGCCGCGCTCCTCGGCCGTGGACGGGCCGATGATCCTCAGGGAGGGGACTTCGAGCAGCCGCTTCACCGCGTACTCGGTGATGGCGTGCTCATGGGCGGCGATCTTGTCCATACCGATCGCGCTCAGATAGTCCACGGCCGCGCCGAGCCCGACGGCCTGGGCGATCGGTGGCGTACCCGCCTCGAACTTGTGCGGGGCTGGGGCGTACGTGGACGAGTGCATCGACACGGTCTCGATCATCTCGCCGCCGCCGAGGAACGGCGGCAGGTCCTCCAGCAGCTCCTGGCGGCCCCACAGGACACCGATCCCGGTCGGGCCGCACATCTTGTGGCCCGTGAAGGCCACGAAGTCGGCCTGGAGCGCCTGCACGTCGACCGCGACGTGCGGGGCCGCCTGCGAGGCGTCGATCAGCACCAGCGCGCCGACCTCCTGCGCACGCCGGACGATCGCCTCGACCGGGTTGACCGTGCCCAGGATGTTCGAGATCAGCACGAAGGAGACGATCTTCGTCTTCTCGGTGATGACCTCGTCGATGTTCGACAGATCCAGCCGGCCGTCGTCGTCAAGACCGAACCACTTCAGCTTCGCCCCGGTGCGCTGCGAGAGCAGCTGCCACGGAACGATGTTGGAGTGGTGCTCCATCTCCGTGATGACGATCTCGGTCTCGTGGTCCACGCGGTAGGGCTCGTCGGCCCAGCCCAGCATGTTCGCCACGAGGTTGAGCGACTCGGAGGCGTTCTTGGTGAAGATCACCTCGTCGCGGCTCGGCGCGTTGATGAAGGCGGCGACCTTGTCGCGGGCGCCTTCGTACAGAGCCGTGGCCTCCTCGGCGAGCACGTGGACGCCGCGGTGCACGTTGGCGTTGTGCCGCTCGTAGTACTCGTTGAGGGCATCGAGCACCTGGCGCGGTTTCTGCGAGGTCGCCGCGTTGTCCAGATACACGATCTTCTTCCCGTCGTGGACCAGCCGGTCCAGCAGGGGGAAGTCCTTACGGACCGCCTCGTCGAGCAGTCGGTCCGACCCGGTGAGGAGGCCTGACGGCTGTGTCACGCGGATACGCCACCCTTCACGTACGCCTCGTAGCCCTCGTTCTCCAGCTTGTCGGCCAGCTCCGCGCCGCCGGACTCGGCGATACGGCCCTGTGCGAAGACATGCACGAAGTCGGGCTTGATGTAGCGGAGGATCCGCGTGTAGTGCGTGATCAGCAGCGTGCCGACCTCTCCGCTCTCCCGGACGCGGTTGACGCCCTCGGAGACCACCCGCAGCGCGTCGACGTCCAGACCGGAGTCCGTCTCGTCGAGGATCGCGACCTTGGGCTTGAGCAGTTCGAGCTGAAGGATCTCGTGGCGCTTCTTCTCGCCGCCGGAGAAGCCCTCGTTGACGTTGCGCTCCGCGAACGCCGGGTCCATCTGGAGCTGTTCCATCGCGGTCTTGACCTCCTTCACCCACGTCCGCAGCTTGGGTGCCTCACCGCGCATGGCGGTGGCGGAGGTGCGCAGGAAGTTGGAGACCGAGACACCGGGGACCTCGACCGGGTACTGCATCGCGAGGAAGAGCCCGGCGCGGGCGCGCTCGTCGACCGTCATCTCCAGGACGTCCTCGCCGTCCAGCGTCACGGTGCCACCGGTGATCGTGTACTTGGGGTGGCCCGCGATGGAGTACGCGAGGGTCGACTTGCCGGAGCCGTTGGGGCCCATGATGGCGTGCGTCTCGCCCTGCTTGACGGTCAGGTCGACGCCCTTGAGGATCTCGCGGGCACCGCCCTCGGCGTCGACGGAGACGTGCAGGTCGTTGATTTCAAGGGTTGCCATGGGTGACTCAGGACTCCTGGGTGACGGAGACGAGCACATCGTCCCCTTGGATCTGTACGGGGTATACGGGGACGGGGCGTGTCGCGGGAAGGCCGTTCGGCTTGCCCGTACGCAGGTCGAAGCTGGAGCCGTGCAGCCAGCACTCGATCGAGCAGTCCTCGACCTCGCCCTCCGAGAGGGATACGTTCGCGTGCGAGCAGATGTCGTTGATCGCGAACACCTCGCCCTCGGTACGGATGACGGAGACCGGTATGCCGTCGAGTTCGACCCGCTTGGGGGTGCCGTCCTCCAGCTCGGTCAGTCCACAGACACGGACGAAGGTCATCAGACTGACGCCTCCAGCTCCGCCTCGATCTTGGCGAGCAGGCGCTCCTCGACGTCCGGCAGTTCGATCTGCTGGACCAGCTCGGCGAAGAAGCCGCGGATGACGAGGCGACGGGCGTCGACCTCGGGGATGCCGCGCGACATCAGGTAGAAGAGCTGCTCGTCGTCGAACCGGCCGGTGGCCGACGCGTGACCGGCGCCGGCGATCTCGCCGGTCTCGATCTCCAGGTTCGGTACGGAGTCCACCCGGGCGCCGTCCGTGAGGACCAGGTTCCGGTTCATCTCGTAGGTGTCCGTGCCCTCGGCGATCGCGCGGATCAGCACGTCGCCGATCCAGACGGCGTGCGCGTCGTCGCCCTGGAGCGCGCCCTTGTAGACGGCGTTGGACTTGCAGTGCGGGGCGTTGTGGTCGACCAGGAGCCGGTGCTCCTGGTGCTGGCCCTTGTCGGTGAAGTAGAGGCCGAAGAGCTCGGCCTGCCCGCCGGGGCCGCCGTACTGCACGCGCGGGTGGAGCCGTACGACGTCGCCGCCGAAGGTCACCACGATCGACTTGAACGAGGCGTCCCTGCCGACCAGCGCGTTGTGCTGGGCGACATGGACTGCCCGCGCGTCCCAGTCCTGCACGGACACGACGGTCAGCTTGGCTCCGTCGCCGACGAGGAAGTCGACGTTGGCGGCGACCACCGCGTCACCGGTGTGGTCGATGACCACGACCGCCTCGGCGAAGGCGCCCAGCTCGATCACCTGGTGCACGAAGGCGGTACCGCCCTGGCCGTGCACGGTGATCCGGATGGGCTCGGTGAGCACGGTCTCCTTGGGAACGGAGACGACGGACGCCTTCTCGAACGAGGTGTACGCCTGGGCGGCCACCCGGTCGACCGGGACGCCGGCCCTGCCCACACGCGGGTCGTCGCGGCCGACGGTCTCCTGGGTGACACCGGCGGGGGTGTGCACCTCCGTACGGATGAGGCCGTCGGCGACGGCCGTACCGTCCTGGAGACCGCGCAGCCGCTCCAGCGGCGTGAACCGCCACTCCTCCTCACGGCCGTGCGGAACGGGGAAGTCCGCGACGTCGTAGGACGGCGGCGCGCTCATGCGCGTGGCGACGGTCGACTCGGCGGCCACCGCGATCGACCCGGTGGTGGTGGAACCCACCGGAATGTTCAAAGCCTCAGCCATGGCTGTCGTCGTGCTCTCTCTCTGCCTCTTGGGAAATGGTCGCTGCTGCTGACTGCCGCTCCGGGGCGCGTCAGCCGACGGAGCCCTCCATCTGGAGCTCGATCAGCCGGTTGAGCTCCAGCGCGTACTCCATGGGCAGTTCCTTGGCGATCGGCTCCACGAAGCCGCGCACGATCATCGCCATGGCCTCGAACTCGGTCATCCCGCGGCTCATCAGGTAGAAGAGCTGGTCCTCGGAGACCTTGGAGACGGTCGCCTCGTGCCCCATCGACACGTCGTCCTCGCGGACGTCCACGTACGGATAGGTGTCGGAGCGCGAGATGGTGTCGACCAGCAGCGCGTCGCAGAGGACGTTGGACTTCGAACCGGGGGCGCCCTCACCGATCTCGATGAGGCCTCGGTAGGAGGTACGGCCGCCGCCTCGCGCCACCGACTTGGAGACGATGTTCGACGAGGTGTTCGGTGCCATGTGGACCATCTTGGCGCCGGCGTCCTGGTGCTGGCCCTCGCCCGCGAAGGCGATGGACAGGGTCTCGCCCTTGGCGTGCTCGCCCATCAGGTAGACGGCCGGGTACTTCATCGTGACCTTGGAGCCGATGTTGCCGTCGACCCATTCCATGGTCGCGCCCTCGTAGGCCACGGCACGCTTGGTGACGAGGTTGTAGACGTTGTTCGACCAGTTCTGGATGGTCGTGTAACGGCAGCGGCCACCCTTCTTCACGATGATCTCGACGACGGCGCTGTGCAGCGAGTCCGAGGAGTAGATCGGCGCGGTGCAGCCCTCGACGTAGTGGACGTAGGCGTCCTCGTCGACGATGATCAGCGTCCGCTCGAACTGGCCCATGTTCTCCGTGTTGATACGGAAGTAGGCCTGGAGCGGGATCTCGACGTGCACACCCTTCGGCACGTAGATGAACGAGCCGCCGGACCACACGGCCGAGTTCAGCGAGGCGAACTTGTTGTCGCCGACCGGGATGACCGTGCCGAAGTACTCCTGGAAGAGCTCCGGGTTCTCCCTGAGGGCGGTGTCGGTGTCCTTGAAGATGACGCCCTGCTCCTCCAGGTCCTCACGGATCTGGTGGTAGACGACCTCGGACTCGTACTGGGCCGCGACACCGGCGACGAGGCGCTGCTTCTCCGCCTCGGGGATGCCGAGCTTGTCGTACGTGTTCTTGATGTCCTCGGGCAGGTCCTCCCAGGACTCCGCCTGCTTCTCCGTGGACCGCACGAAGTACTTGATGTTGTCGAAGTCGATGCCCGACAGGTCGGAGCCCCAGCTCGGCATGGGCTTCTTGCCGAAGAGCTTCAGTCCCTTGAGACGCAGCTTCAGCATCCACTCGGGCTCGTTCTTCTTCGCGGAGATGTCGCGGACGACCTCTTCGGAGAGCCCGCGCTTGGCGGCGGCGCCGGCCTTGTCGGAGTCGGCCCAGCCGTATTCGTACTTGCCCAGTCCATCGAGCTCAGGATGGGCGGTCTCCGTGGGGAGCGTCATGCGGGGTTCCTCCCGGCCGTGCTTTCGGATGCGTGGTGATCGGTCTGCTGGCTGATCTTCGGTGGATCGGTCGGTGGGGTGCCGCCGGTCCCTGGGGGACCGGGTGGTGCGCCGTGGCCGGCGCCGTGCGGGATGAACGTCGTGCACACCCCGTCGCCGTGGGCGATGGTCGCCAGCCGCTGCACATGGGTTCCGAGCAGTTCGGAGAAGAACTCCGTCTCCGCCTCGCACAGCTGCGGGTACTTCTCGGCCACGTGGGCCACCGGGCAGTGGTGCTGGCAGAGCTGCTCGCCCTGCTGGTTCGGCGCGCCACGAGCCGTAGCAGCGTACCCGTCGGTGCTCAGCGCCCTGGCGAGCGCCTCGGTCCGCCTCTCCGGCGGTGCCGCCTCGACGGCTTCCCGGTAGGTCCCGGCCTGGGTGGCGATCCGGTCGCGCGCGAAGGCGGCGACGGCCGCGTCACCCTTGGCGCCGCCGCCCGCGCCACGGGCGATCCACTCGATGGCGTCGGCGGCGAGCTTGTCGTACGACTGGTCGAAGGCGTCCCTGCCGCAGTCGGTGAGGGCGAACACCTTGGCGGGCCTGCCACGTCCCCGTGAGCCGTAGACCCGCTGGTCGCGCGGTTCCACGACGTCGTCGGCGACGAGCGCGTCGAGATGGCGGCGGACGGCGGCCTGGGTGAGCTTCAGGCGCCCCGCGAGATCGGAGACGGTGGACGGGCCGTGGTCCAGGATGGAGCGCGCGACGCGGTTGCGTGTGGAACGCTCACCGGTCGCGAGATCCTCCTGCGGAGCCTCGCCAACGTATTTCACAACGCCATTGTTGCGTAATTCCCTCGACAGTGACAACAGCCGTCCGGTACGACGAGTGGTGCCCTGTATCACTTAGGGTCACCTAAGAACTCCGGGGGCGGATGCGCCGGTGCGGACTCCCGCGCCCCCGGACCCGGGGCCCGGACGGCCGCTGCCTAGACTCGACCGCATGCGCAGCGTCGTCGGAGAGCCGGTGGTCCGGGTACGGGGCCTGGTCAAGCGGTACGGGGCCAGGGCCGCGGTGAACGGCCTGGATCTGACGGTCCTGCCGGGCACGGTGTCCGCGGTCCTCGGCCCCAACGGAGCCGGCAAGACCACCACGGTCGAGACCTGCGAGGGCTATCGCAGACCGGACGAGGGGACCGTACGGGTCCTCGGCCTCGATCCGGTGGCGGACGCCGCACGGCTGCGCCCCCGTATCGGCGTGATGCTCCAGTCCGGCGGCGTGTACTCCGGCGCCCGCGCGGAGGAGATGCTGCGCCACATGGCGGCACTGCACGCGAACCCGCTGGACGTGACTGGGCTGATCGAGCGTCTCGGGCTCGGCGGCTGCGGCCGCACCGCCTACCGGAGGCTCTCCGGGGGCCAGCAGCAGCGTCTCTCGCTCGCCATGGCGGTCGTCGGCCGGCCCGAGCTGGTGTTCCTGGACGAACCGACCGCGGGGCTCGACCCACAGGCCCGCCGTTCCACCTGGGACCTGGTGCGCGAGCTGCGTGCCGATGGCGTGACCACGGTGCTGACCACGCACTTCATGGACGAGGCCGAGGAACTGGCCGACGACGTCGCCATCGTCGACGCCGGGAAGGTCGTGGCGCACGGCTCGGTCGAGCAGCTCTGCCGGGGCGGCGCGGAGAACACCCTGCGCTTCACCGGCCGTCCGGGACTCGACCTCGGCTCGCTGCTCAAGGCGCTGCCCGACGGGTCGGCCGCCGCCGAGCTGGTGCCGGGCGCCTACCGGATCGGCGGCACGATCGATCCGCAGCTGCTCGCGACGGTCACGACGTGGTGCGCGCAGCACGGGGTGATGCCGGAGAGGATCTCCGTCGAGCGGCACACGCTGGAGGACGTCTTCCTCGAACTGACCGGCAAGGAGCTGCGTCCATGACCACGGGTACGGACACGGGCGCCGGCCGGTACTCCCCCGCGCCTGGCGCGGCGCCGCTGTCGCGGATGATCGCCGCGCAGACGGCGTTCGAGACGAGGATGCTGCTGCGCAACGGCGAGCAGCTGCTGCTGACCGTGATCATCCCGAGTCTGCTTCTGGTGTTGTTCTCGACGGTCGACATCATCGACACGGGCGCGGGCGAGTCGGTCGACTTCCTGGCCCCCGGTGTCCTCGCGCTGGCCGTGATGTCGACGGCCTTCACCGGACAGGCGATCGCGACGGGGTTCGAACGGCGTTACGGGGTCCTGAAGCGGCTCGGCGCCTCGCCCCTGCCTCGCTGGGCCCTGATGACCGCCAAGACGCTGTCGGTCCTGGTCACCGAGGTGCTCCAGATCGTGCTGCTGACCATCATCGCGTTCGCGCTCGGCTGGTCGCCGGAGGGCAACCCCCTCGCCGTACTGCTGCTGCTCGTCCTCGGTACGGCCGCCTTCTCGGGGCTCGGACTGCTGATGGCGGGCACGCTGAAGGCGGAGGCGACGCTGGCGGCGGCGAATCTGGTCTTCATCCTGCTGCTGGTGGGCGGCGGCGTGATCGTACCGATGGAGAAGTTCCCGGACACGGTCGGGACGCTGCTCGGTCTGCTGCCGATCTCGGCCCTCTCCGAGGGGCTGCGGGACGTGCTCCGGCACGGCGCCGCGATGCCCTGGGACGACCTCGGGGTGCTGGCGGTCTGGGCGGTGCTCGGGCTCGGGGCGGCGGCCCGTTTCTTCCGCTGGGAGTAGCCCCCGGCGCCCCCTGGCCGGGAGGCGCGGGGACCCCTCGTGACTGCGTTCACAAGGGCCCGCCTACGATGGTTGCCGTGTGGAACCCCCTCGACTGCATCGCCCGGCGCTGGACGCCGTCCCCCCGTACGCTCCGGCGGGCCGCCCTCTCCGCCGTCGTGATGACCGTCGTCATCATCGTCACCGGCGGCGCGGTACGGCTCACGGGCTCCGGGCTCGGCTGCGACACCTGGCCGAAGTGCACGGACGACAGCCTCTTCGCGACGTCCGAGCAGGGTCTGCACGGCGCGATCGAGTTCGGCAACCGCATGCTGACGTATGTCCTGTCGGCGGCCGTCGGCTGGGCGATCGTCGCGGCCCGGTCGGTCAAGCCCCGGCGGCACAGCCTCTCCCGGCTCGCCTGGAGCATGTTCTGGGTGGTCGTGGCGAACGCCGTGATGGGCGGCGTCACGGTCCATATGGAGCTCAACCCCTGGACCGTCGCGGTGCACTTCCTGCTCGCCAACGCCCTGCTCACCGTCACCGTGATCGTCTGGCAGCGCACCCGCGAGGGCGACGCGACGCCCCGGCCGCGCGTCCCCCGGCCGGTGCGGAAGCTGGGCTGGGCCCTGGTCGCCGTGACGGGCCTGCTGATCGCCGTGGGAACGACGGTGACCGGTTCCGGCAAGCACGCGGGCGACAGCAGCGAGGTTCCGCGCATGCCGTTCGACTGGGTCGACGCGGCGCATGTGCACGCGGCGACGGCCTGGGTGGTCTGCGCGCTGGCGATCGCGATGTGGCTGGTGCTGCGCGTGGTGGACGCTCCCGCGGACACCCGCGCGCGGGCGCGCGACCTGCTGCTCGTGCTGCTCTCGCAGGGCGTTGTGGGCTACGTCCAGTACTTCACCGATGTGCCCGAGATCCTGGTCGGCGTCCATATGCTCGGCTCCGCGCTGACCTGGATCGCCGTCCTGCGGCTCGCGTTGAGCCTGCGTGAGCGGCCCGTGACGGACCCGGAGATCCCCGCTCAGGCGGATCCGGCCGACCCGGCGCTGTCCACGGCCTGAGCGCCCGGCGAAGGCTCCGGCGGAGCGTCAGATCTCGTCGAGGCCGTAGATGCGGCGGGCGTTGCCCGAGGCGATCATCTCCGCGACGCGCTGGGCGTCGGCGAGCGCCCATGAACCGTCCGCCGCCCAGCCCCCGAGCACCCGCGCGAGCGCCTGCCGGAACACCCTCGCGCCCACCACGTGCAGTTCGGGCAGCCCGCGCGCGCCGCTGGAGTAGAGCAGCTTGCCGAACGGGGCCAGCTCCAGCACCTCCGCCAGTACGTCCGCCGCGCGGGCCCCCGTGTGCGCGAGGGCCGGGCCGAGATCCACGTACACGTGCGGGAAGGCGGCGGCGAGCCGCGCCGCCTGCCGGTGGTACGGCAGGCCGTGCAGCAGCACCAGGTCGCTGCCGAGCCCGGCCGTGGCCGCGGCGAACCCCGCGATCCGCGCCGTACCGCCGTCCGCGCAGTCGGCCCGGCACCCGTCGCCGCCGCCCGCGTGCAGTTGGAGCGGCAGGCCGGTGGCGACGGCGGTCCACAGCAGATGCCGCAGCAGTACGGGGTCGGTCAGCCGGCCGCCCACCCGCCGCGCGGCGAGCCAGCGCCCGGCCGCCGCGCGTACGTCCCCGGCGTCCGGCGGCTCGGCCGCCCGGGCGGCGCCGTGGCGCATGGCGGTCACGGACACGAAGGCGACGGCCGATTCGGCGGCGGTGTGCACGGCGTGGGCGAGGTTGGCGAGCAGCGCGTCGACGGTGCCCGAGGTGTCGGCGACCTGCTGGGCGAGGAGTTCGAGCCGTACGATCTCGCGGGCCTCGGCGGCGCCGGCCGCCGCGATCTCCTCGGGGGCGGTCAGATCGCCGGGCAGCCCCGTGTCGACGAGATAGGTGGTGACCCCGGTGCCCCGCAGCAGCCGCCGTCCGGCCTCCAGCACCCCGAGCTCCCGGCGGCGGGCCAGATAGCCGGCGGGTGAGGTGTGCGGCTCCAGGCCGAGGAGCGGCGGGCACCAGCGCCGTACGGCGAAACCGGTCTGGGTGTCGAAGAAGGTGGTACCCGCGGCAGGCGGGCCCGCGGTCCTGCCCAGCTGGGCCTCGAAGGTGCCGAGGCCCAGCTCCGTACGGAGAACGCCGTGGCAGTTCTGGTCCACCAGAGTCGTTGTCTCGATCATGGCGCTTCCCGTCGTGGACCGAATCCCTACAGTCCTAACGGGCCAGGCGCGTTCGGGTGTTGGCCGCCGTGGCGATCGGGACCGGACATCCCTCAGGGGCTGGTGGGATTGGCGGGACCGCCGAGCTGGATTCCGGCCATACGGGTCCACTCGTACGGCCCGGTGCGGACATTCGCGGCGAACTCGCCGTCGAAGGACTCGTGCACCGTGATCCCGGACTTCTCGACGGCCTTCAGCGCCACGTCGTGCGAGGGGGCGACGAGATCGCCCCAGTCGCCGTCCTGCGCCACGAGCACGATACGGGTGCCCGCCTGGCCCAGATGGGCGAGCTGTCCCTCGGCGGCGCCGCCGTGCCGGCGCGCGAACGCGCCGATCTGCTTGGCCAGTCGGGCCGCGCGGCGTTCGTCCCGGGCGTGCTGACGGTTCGCACGCGCCGCCCCGGCCGCCCCGTCGTCGCTCTGCTCGTCTACCTCGGTGTCTGCCATGGACCCCATGCTACCGACGGGTAGTCGTACCGCGTGAGGGGCCGGGGTCCGACCCCGGGGGTCAACGGGCCGACGTCGGCGCTCAGCGCAGGAAGGGGTCCACGGCGACGGCCACGAAGAGCAGCGACACATAGGTGATCGACCAGTGGAACAGCCGCATCTCCTTGAGCTTGCCGCCCGTCGCACCGGACTTGGCACGCGACTGGAGTCCGTGCGCCTCCCAGAGCCACCAGCCGCCGGCCACCAGGGCCACCGAGGTGTAGAACCAGCCGGTGTAGCCCAGCGGCGTCAGCAGCAGCGACACCACCACCATCACCCAGCTGTAGAGCACGATCTGGCGGGCGACCACCCGGTTCGACGCGACGACGGGGAGCATCGGCACGCCCACGCGCGCGTAGTCCTCGCGCACCTTCATCGACAGCGGCCAGTAGTGCGGCGGCGTCCAGAAGAACATGACGAGGAAGAGGATGACTGCGGCCCAGGACAGCGAGTTCGTCACGGCCGACCAGCCGATGAAGACCGGCATACAGCCCGCGATACCGCCCCAGACGATGTTCTGCGACGTACGGCGCTTGAGGATCATCGTGTAGACGACGACATAGAAGAGGAGCGCGCCGAGCGCGAGCGCCGCCGAAAGCCAGTTGACCAGCAGGCCGAACCAGAGCGTGGAAACCACGGCCAGGGAGAGCCCGAAGACCAGGGCCTCGGTGGGCGACACCATGCCGGTGACCAGCGGACGCTGCGACGTACGGTCCATCATCGCGTCGATGTCACGGTCGATGTACATGTTCAGCGCGTTGGCGCCGCCCGCGGAGAGATAGCCGCCGACACAGGTGACCAGGACCAGCCACATGTCCGGCACGCTCTGCGCGGCCAGGAACATCACCGGCACCGTGGTGATGAGCAGCAGCTCGATGATCCGCGGTTTGGTCAGCGCCACGAACGCTTTGACGCGGGCCCCGAACGGCCGATGGCCCCCCGGGCTCGGAGTCAGGACGACCCCTGCGGGTCGGGACTCGACGGCCGTCACGCACACCCCAGACAGAGAAATCCCAGCAAGTTTCGGGCGTGAAGGCCCGGTAAAGACTTGCGCGTACCACGCCACTCTAGACGTTGCCCATACGCCGTTCTTATCGGGGGTGGGCTCGTGTTGACGCCTGGTCGGAGCGCCGGGCGCCGGGGTCGGACTTCGCCCCGCGGTCGTCCCCGCGAGGTACTCCCGACACCCGCCGGGCACCCCGGCGATGTCTTGTCTTCACTGAAGCGGACGGGCGGGGTCGCGAGGCGCCACAAGGGTAGGCTCGGCGGCGAACCGGTGCGCCCTCAGACACCGGGATTCGACATGTGGAGAGGAGCCCTGACTCAGGGTGAGCACCAAGCCGACCACCACAGATCTCGAAGAGTGGACCGACCTGGACCGCAAGGCGGTCGATACCGTCCGCGTCCTGGCCATGGATGCCGTACAGAAGGTCGGCAACGGCCATCCCGGTACGGCGATGAGCCTGGCGCCCGCCGCCTATGTGCTCTTCCAGAAGCTGATGCGCCACGACCCGGCCGACGCGCAGTGGACCGGACGCGACCGGTTCGTACTCTCCGCGGGCCACTCGTCGCTGACTCTCTACATCCAGCTGTATCTCGCGGGCTACGGCCTGGAGCTGGACGACCTGAAGGCCTTCCGCACCTGGGGGTCGAAGACCCCGGGTCACCCGGAGCACGGCCACACGGTCGGCGTCGAGACCACGACCGGGCCGCTCGGCCAGGGTGTCGCCAACGGCGTGGGCATGGCCATGGCCGCCCGCTACGAGCGCGGGCTCTACGACCCGGACGCGGCCCCGGGCACCTCTCCCTTCGACCACACCATCTGGGTGATCGCGGGTGACGGCTGCCTCCAGGAGGGTGTCTCCGGCGAGGCGTCGTCGCTCGCCGGCCACCAGAAGCTCGGCAATCTCGTCCTGCTCTGGGACGACAACCACATCTCCATCGAGGGTGACACCGAGACGGCCGTCTCGGAGGACACCCTGGCGCGGTACGAGGCGTACGGCTGGCACGTCCAGCGCGTCGAGCAGCTGCCGAACGGCGACCTGGACCCGGCGGGTCTGGCGCGCGCGCTGAAGGCGGCGCAGGACGAGACCGAGCGTCCCTCTTTCATCGCCGCGCGCTCGATCATCGCCTGGCCGGCCCCGCACGCGCAGAACACCGAGGCCGCGCACGGCTCGGCGCTGGGCGACGAGGAGGTCGCCGCGACCAAGCGGGTGCTGGGCTTCGACCCAGAGCAGACCTTCGAGGTCGCCGACGAGGTCCTGGCGCACACGCGGCAGGCGCTCGACCGGGGCCGCGAGACGCGCGCCGAGTGGGAGAAGACGTTCGCCGCGTGGCGCACGGCCAACCCGGAGCGTGCCGCCACGTTCGACCGGATCCGCGCGGGCGAGCTGCCCGACGGCTGGGAGAAGAAGCTGCCGGTCTTCGAGTCCGGCAAGGGTGTCGCCACCCGCGCCGCGTCCGGCAAGGTGCTCCAGGCGCTCGGCGCCGTCATCCCCGAGCTGTGGGGCGGCTCGGCCGACCTCGCCGGCTCGAACAACACCACGATCGACAAGACGTCGTCGTTCCTCCCGGCGGGCAACCCGCTGCCGGAGGCCGACCCGTACGGCCGCACGGTGCACTACGGCATCCGTGAGCACGCCATGGGTTCGACGATGAACGGCATCGCGCTGCACGGCAACACCCGTATCTACGGCGGCACTTTCCTGGTGTTCTCCGACTACATGCGCCCGGCGGTCCGGCTCGCGGCGCTGATGCAGGTGCCCGTCACCTACGTCTGGACGCATGACTCGATCGGTCTCGGCGAGGACGGCCCGACGCACCAGCCGGTCGAGCACCTGTCCGTGCTGCGGGCCATCCCCGGACTCAACGTCGTGCGTCCCGCCGACGCCAACGAGACGGCGATCGCCTGGCGCGAGATCCTCAAGCGGCACGCCAAGGGCGCGCCGCACGGGCTGGCGCTGACGCGTCAGGGTGTGCCGACGTACGAGGCCAACGAGGGCGCGGCCAAGGGTGGTTACGTGCTCTTCGAGGCCGAGGGCGGCGAGCCCCAGGTCGTACTCATCGGTACCGGCTCCGAGGTCCAGCTGGCCGTCGAGGCGCGCGAGGCGCTCCAGGCGGAGGGCATCGCGACCCGTGTGGTGTCGATGCCGTCGGTCGAGTGGTTCGAGGAGCAGGATCAGGCGTACCGGGACAGTGTCCTGCCGCCGTCCGTGCGGGCGCGAGTGGCGGTCGAGGCGGGAATCGGGCTCACCTGGCACCGTTTCGTGGGCGACGCCGGTCGCATCGTCTCGCTGGAGCACTTCGGTGCCTCGGCCGACGGAAAGGTCCTCTTCCGGGAGTTCGGATTCACCGCGGACGCGGTCGCGTCCGCCGCCCGGGAATCTCTGGCAGCCGTGACGCGCTGACGTTGGTATACGACAAGTAGGAGATGCAACTCTCATGACAGACGCACTCAAGCGCCTCTCCGACGAAGGCGTCGCGATCTGGCTCGACGACCTGTCGCGCAAGCGCATCACATCGGGCAATCTCGCCGAACTGATGGACCAGCAGCATGTCGTGGGCGTGACGACCAATCCCTCGATCTTCCAGAAGGCGATCTCCCAGGGAGACGGTTACGAGACGCAGCTCACCGACCTCGCGACCCGCCGGGTGACCGTCGAGGAGGCCGTCCGCATGATCACGACGGCGGACGTCCGCGACGCCGCCGACATCCTGCGGCCGGTCTTCGACGAGACGCAGGGCCAGGACGGCCGCGTCTCCATCGAGGTCGACCCCCGGCTGGCCCACAACACGAGGGCGACCGTCGCCGAGGCCAAGCAGCTGGCCTGGCTGGTCGACCGCCCGAACACCTTCATCAAGATCCCCGCCACCCGCGCGGGGCTCCCGGCGATCACCGAGACGATTGCCCGGGGCATCAGTGTCAATGTGACGCTGATCTTCTCCCTCGCCCGCTACCGCGAGGTCATGGACGCCTACCTGTCGGGCCTGGAGAAGGCGAAGGACGCGGGCCTCGATCTCTCGAAGATCTTCTCGGTCGCGTCCTTCTTCGTGTCCCGCGTGGACACCGAGATCGACAAGCGGCTCGACGCGCTCGGCACGGACGAGGCGAAGGGGGCGCGCGGCAAGTCCGCCGTCGCCAACGCCCGGCTGGCCTACGAGGCGTACGAGGACGTCTTCGGTTCCGAGCGCTGGGCGGCCCTGGACCGGGCGCAGGCCAACAAGCAGCGTCCGCTGTGGGCCTCGACCGGCGTCAAGGACCCCGCGTACCGGGACACGATGTACGTCGACGACCTGGTCGCCCCGCACACGGTGAACACCATGCCGGAGGCCACGCTGGACGCGGTCGCCGAGCACGGCGCGGTCACCGGTGACACCGTGAGGGGTACGTACGACCAGGCGCGCGCCGATCTCGAAGCCATCGAGAAGCTGGGCATCTCGTACGACGACGTCGTCCAGGTACTGGAGGACGAGGGCGTCGAGAAGTTCGAGAAGGCCTGGACCGACCTGCTCAAGTCGACCGAGGCGGAACTCAAGCGCCTCGCCCCTTCGGAGGACTGAACCCTTGACCGCAACCCACGGAGCGAATCCGCTTCGTGACGCCGCGGACCGACGGCTCCCGCGTATCGCGGGGCCGTCGGGCCTGGTCATCTTTGGCGTCACGGGCGATTTGTCCCGTAAAAAGTTGATGCCTGCTGTCTACGACCTCGCCAACCGTGGCCTGCTGCCACCGGGCTTCTCGCTGGTCGGGTACGCGCGCCGGGAGTGGCAGGACGAGGACTTCGCGCAGGAGGTCCACGACGCCGTCAAGGCGCACGCCCGTACGCCCTTCCGTGAGGAGGTCTGGCAGCAGCTCATCCAGGGGATGCGCTTCGTCCAGGGCGACTTCGACGACGACCAGGCCTTCGAGAACCTGAAGTCCACCATCGAGGACCTCGACAAGGTGCAGGGCACGGGCGGCAACTTCGCCTTCTACCTCTCCGTACCGCCGAAGTTCTTCCCCAAGGTCGTCAAGCAGCTCAAGAAGCACGGGCTGGCCGACCAGAAGCAGGGCTCCTGGCGGCGCGCCGTCATCGAGAAGCCGTTCGGCCACGACCTGGTCTCCGCGCAGGAGCTGAACAAGGTCGTGCACGAGGTCTTCCCGTCCAACGAGGTCTTCCGGATCGACCACTACCTCGGCAAGGAGACCGTCCAGAACATTCTGGCGCTGCGCTTCGCGAACACCCTCTTCGAGCCGATCTGGAACCGGTCGTACGTCGACCACGTCCAGATCACGATGGCCGAGGACATCGGCATCGGCGGCCGGGCCGGGTACTACGACGGCATCGGCGCCGCGCGCGACGTCATCCAGAACCATCTCCTCCAGCTGCTGGCACTCACCGCGATGGAGGAGCCCGCCTCCTTCGACGCGGACGCGCTGGCCGCCGAGAAGACCAAGGTGCTGGGCGCCGTCCGGCTGCCGCGCAATCTCGGCAAGGACACGGTGTTCGGGCAGTACGCCGCGGGCTGGCAGGGCGGCGAGAAGGCCGTCGGCTATCTCCAGGAAGACGGCATCGACCCGAAGTCGACCACCGACACCTACGCCGCGGTGAAGGTGGAGATCGACAACCGCCGCTGGGCGGGCGTCCCGTTCTACCTGCGCACCGGCAAGCGGCTCGGCCGCCGGGTCACCGAGATCGCGGTGGTGTTCCAGCGGGCCCCGCACTCCCCCTTCGACCACACGGCCACCGAGGAGCTGGGGCACAACGCCCTGGTCATCCGGGTGCAGCCGGACGAGGGCGTGACCATGCGGTTCGGCTCGAAGGTGCCGGGCACGGCCATGGAGGTGCGGGACGTCTCGATGGACTTCGCCTACGGCGAGTCCTTCACGGAGTCCAGCCCGGAGGCGTACGAGCGGCTGCTGCTCGACGTGCTGCTGGGCGACTCCAACCTCTTCCCCCGTACGGAGGAGGTCGAGCTGTCCTGGAAGATCCTCGACCCGATCGAGCAGTACTGGGACAAGCACGGCAAGCCCGCGCAGTACGAGTCCGGGACCTGGGGTCCGGTCGAGGCGGACGAAATGCTCGCACGACACGGACGGAGCTGGCGTCGGCCATGAAGATCGACCTTACGGACACCACGTCCAGCAAAATCAACAAAGCGCTGGTCGAGGGACGCCGGGCGATCGGCACCCCGGCCGTCGGCATGGTCCTCACGCTGGTCCTCGTCACCGACGAGGAGAACGCCTACGACGCGCTCAAGGCCGCCAACGAGGCGTCCCGTGCGCACCCCTCCCGCAAGCTGGTCGTCGTCAAGCGGGTCTCCCGCTCGGCGCGCGACCGGTCCAAGGCGCGGCTCGACGCCGAGGTGCGGGTGGGCGTGGAGGCCGGCACCGGCGAAACGGTCGTACTGAGGCTGTACGGCGAGATCATCGACCACGCCCAGTCCGTCGTGCTTCCGCTCCTGCTGCCCGACGCGCCGGTCGTGGTCTGGTGGGCGGCGAACGCGCCCGACAACCCCAGCAAGGACCCGCTGGGCACGCTCGCCCAGCGCCGGGTGACGGACACCTACGCGGCCGAGAACCCGATCGAGGAGCTCAAGGCCCGCGCCGCCGTCTACACACCCGGCGACACGGACCTGGCGTGGAGCCGGATCACCCCCTGGCGCTCGATGCTGGCCGCCGCGCTGGACCAGGTCGACTGCAAGGTCACCGCGGTCGCCGTGGAGGGCGAGGAGATGAACGCGAGCTGCGAACTGCTCGGCATGTGGCTCGCCGACCGGCTGCACGTGCCGGTCACCCGGTCGGTCTCGCCCGGTCCCGGCCTCACGGCCGTCCGGATGGAGACCGACTGCGGGCCGATCGAGCTGCGCAGGTCGGACGGCTCGCTGGCGACGCTCTCCATCGACGGCCAGCCGGACCGCGCGGTGGCGCTCAACCGGCGCGAGACCTCGGAGCTGATCGCCGAGGAGCTGCGCCGGCTGGACCCGGACGACACGTACGCGGCGACACTGCGCTTCGGTGTGGAGCGGGTGGAGGTCACGAAGAACGGCGCGGACGGCTCGGACTCCGGTACGGCGGCGAAGAAGGCCGCACCGGCGAAGACGCCCGCCGCCAAGAAGGCGACGTCGAAGTGAGCGTTCCGCAACTCGTCGTCCACCGCGACAAGCAGCTGATGGCGTGTGCCGCGGCGGCCCGGCTGATCACGAGGATCGTGGACGCCCAGGCCTCGCGCGGTTCCGCGTCGATCGTCCTGACCGGCGGGCGCAACGGCAACGGCCTGCTGGCCGCACTGTCCGAGGAGCCCGCCCGGGACGCGATCGACTGGAGCCGGCTCGATCTCTGGTGGGGCGACGAGCGCTTCCTCCCGGAGGGCGACCCGGAACGCAACATCACCCAGGCGCGGGCCGCGCTGCTGGACTCGGTACCACTGGACCCCTCGCGGGTCCACGCGATGCCGGCGTCCGACGGCCCGTACGGCTCCGACATCGAGGCGGCGGCAGCCGCGTACGAGACGGAACTGGCCGCCGCCGCGCGGCCGGAGGACCACGCCCGGGTCCCGTCCTTCGACGTGCTGATGCTCGGCGTGGGGCCGGACACGCATGTGGCCTCGCTCTTCCCCGAGCTGCCGGGCGTCCGGGAGACCGAGCGCACGGTGATCGCGGTGCACGGCGCGCCGAAGCCACCGCCGCTGCGGATCTCGCTGACCCTGCCCGCGATCCGGGCGGCGCACGAGGTGTGGCTGCTGGCGGCGGGCGAGGACAAGGCGCGGGCGGCGGAGATCGCGCTCTCCGGCGCGGGCGAGATCCAGGCACCCGCGGCGGGGGCGTACGGCCGCGCCCGGACGCTGTGGCTCCTGGACGAGCCGGCGGCGTCGAAGCTGCCGCGGGCGCTGTATCCGGCGGCTTCGGCGTGAGGCGGGCGTGAGTCGACGTATGTGCGGCTGATTCCCGGGCGTTCGCCTGACGGAATGTCATATCAACGGCCCGACGGCCCGGTTCGCCTCATCGGCGGCCGGGCCGTCGCTGTCAGTGGTGACCTATAGCGTTCTTCTCCTACCGCAGTGCGGGGTCCATTCCCCTGCGGGATTCATGGTGCGTTGACGGGGAGAGGTGCGTACGGATGGGCTGGCTGTCGGCGGGCGAGGGGTATGAGGTCGCCCTGGTGGAAGGCCGGGTGGCCGCGAGGTCCACCTCGGGGCGGGCCGCGGGGCGGCAGCTGAAGACGCTGCCCAAGGCGGTGCGGACGCACCCGGAGGTGGACCGGCTGCGCAAGCTCGCCGAGTGGCTGGACCGGCACGCGACGGCGTGTGTGGCACGCGTCGACAGCTGGATGGTGTCGTCCCTGCCCGTGCCCACCGCGCTGCTGGCCCGGGTGTGGCCCGACGAGGCGTGGCAGGCGGGGCTGCGCGATCTGGTGGTGATGGGCGAGGGCCCGGACGAAGTGGGTTTCCTCCGGGACGCCACCGGCTCGGGTGAGCTGCGGGTCGTCGATCCGGACGGCGAGACGGTACGGCTGTCGCCGAGGACGGTGACGCTGCCGCATCCCGTGCTGCTGCCCGAGCTGGACGATCTGCGGGAGTTCGCCGCCGAGTTGGGCCTCACCCAGGGCGTGGAGCAGATACACCGGGCCACCTGGCACAAGCCGGCCGGCCTCGCGGAGAAGGCGAGCGCCGTGTCGGACTTCGCGGGCGCCGGTTACGACTCCCGGTTCGGACTCGCGGCGCGGGCCACCTCGCTCGGTTACCGGGTGACGGGGGGCTCTGCCACGTGCCAGATACGGGAGGCCGGGACGGTCACCGAGGCGTCCGTGTGGATCGGGGAGCCGTACTGGGACGGGGATTCCGAGACCGGCGACCTGTCCTGGAGCCGGCCGGACGGACGCACGCTGCCGCTGCGCCTGGTCGGACCCGTGGCCTGGTCCGAGGGAATGCGGATGGCCGCGGCCCTGCACGCCGGGCGCACGGTCAAGGAGGGCGAGGACGCGTGAGCGAGAGGGCGGGGGCACCGATGGGGGCGGGAGCGGACATGGCGGGGGAAGCGGTGGGAGCGGTGGAAGCGGGTACGGACGAGCGGGCCGCGGGGGCGGCGGAGGCCGAGCAGCTGCTGGGGGCCGGCGCGGTGCTGCCGCCGGGCACCCCGGGCGCGGGGCCGCGCGCGGTCCCTCTCACCACGCGCGCCTACCGGCATCCGGGGCTCGACGACCGGGTCGTGGTGCGGCTGGTCGCCGGGGAGCTGGGAGCGGCGGAGGACATGGCGGCGGGTTTTCTGGGGCTGGAGCCGGACGGTGAGCCCGTCGAGGTCGGCCTGGGCCTGCGGCAGTCGCTGAGCTTCCCGGAGTGGGTGCTGGTGCACCACCCGCGGGACGGCCGTCAGGCGCTCGGGCTCGTCCCGGAACTGGAACGGGTGGCCAGGCAGGCGAAGACCAAACCGAAAGCGGCGCTGACCTCGTACCAGCAGATCGCCGGACGGCTGGCCGACTCCGTACCGCACTTCCTGCCGACCTTCCTGGAACAGGCCGGGCGGGTCTTCCTCGGTGCGGAGAATCCCACCTACGCGGGGCAGATGTTCATGCGGGCCCGCGAAGCGGACAAGCAGCACGGGCTGGCCGTCGACGAGGAGCGGCTGGACGCGGTGTTCCTGGAGTTCGCGCTGGCCGGGGCGCTGCCGGTGAAGGCGCTCTCCGGGTACGCGCGGGAGCTGGCGGCCCGGCTGCCGGCCGACGAGGCGTACCGGCGGTTCCGTGAGCTGTGTGTACGGCGTACGGCGGGCGGGATCCAGCCGTCGGTCCAGATGTCCGCCGATCTGCGCAAGCTGGCGAAGGCCACCGGGTCGGACATGGCGGTGGCGGAGGGCGAGTATCTGACCGATCTGCTCGCCCTCCCGGCCACCCGGCGGGCGGCGCCCGGCTGGTGGAAGGCACATCGCCCGGCGCTCGCCGCGCTGTCGCGGCGGGAGCCCTCCACGCGCGGGAGGCTGCTGGATGTGCTGCCCGAGGACCACGACTGCGTGGAGTTCTGGCTGGAGCTGCTGGAGGAGTGCGGGGCCACCGCGGGGCTCTGGGACAGCGGGCTGCCCGCCGGGCAGCGGCCTTCCGACGGCACGGTGGGCTGGTATCTGCGGTTCATGGAGTTCCGCTCCCCGTCCCACCGCGTCTCCACCCGGCTGCCGGAGTTCTACCCGCTCGTGGAGCGGATGGCCGGGCGGTTGCGCGAAGAGCTGGCCGCGCCCGGTTCGACCGGCGCACTGCCGGTGCCCTACGGAGACGTGGATCTGCTGGACCTGCTGCTCTCCCTGGGTGTGCCGGTCGCCGATCCGAAGACGGAGGGGTGGATCCCTCCACTGCATGTACGGGAGTGGGCGAGGCCGAAGGCGGACCACCGTGATCTGCGGGCGCTGGAGGCCGACGCCCGGTTCCGGCCCGCGTTCCTGGCGGGGCTCGACCACTTCGGCGACGAGCCGGAGCGTTTCCGGGTGGTGGCCGAGTCCCCCGGCGGGCGGCCGATGGTCACGGAGTGGATGAACGCGGTCGCCCGCCGGGCGGCCCCGTCGACGCTGCCCCTGATGCCCGAGGGCCTCAACAGGCTGGGCCGGCTGCCCGGACTGGCCCTGGCCCTCGCGGAGGACGAGGTGCGGGCCGTCGCCGCCACGGATCTGGCCCCGCTGCTCGTCCGCACGTTGCGGGCCGGGATCTTCGACGAGCTGGGCTGGCCCGCCTGGGAGGCAGCGGTCGCGGAGCTGATGCCGGAGGACGAGAGGAGCCGGCTGGTCGTCGCCGACGCCTGGCCCCATCTGATCGTGGGGGGCACCTCGCAGGCGCGGGTGCTCGACGCCGAAGGCGCCGTGCTGACCCATGACCTGCGCATCCCCGAGAACGACATGTGGTGGCACCACCACGCCGGATTCCATTACGTCGACGGGCAGTTGCTCGTCCACTGGTGGTCCGCGTCCGACGGCGGCGGGCTCCAGGGGTACTGGCACACGGCCGCCGACCGGCCGTTCCCCGTCGAGTCCGCGATCGGCGTCCGAGGTGTCCAGGTCGAGCGGCTCGGCAGCGGCCTGGGGCCGTACACGGTGCCGAGGCCGGGCGGTGGGCGGCTCACGGGCGGCGGGGTGCTGCACGCGGGGGACACCGCGCTGCCCGAGGAACGGTCGGTGATCACAGACGGGACGCGGTTCTGGACGAGGGTCAAGGACGCCGAGGGTGTCGTACATCTGCGTGAACTGGACCCGCGGACGGGTGAGACCGGCGATGTCGGCGGGCCCGACTTCTTCGCCGAGGCGAAGCGTGACGCGCCGGAGGGCAGCGAGCTGGCCGGAGGCACACTGCTGCCGGCGCCCTCCGACGTGACCGGTCCCGGGTCGCATCCGGTGGGCGGGCTCCTGGGCCGGCGGGTGGTGAACCTGCCCGACGGGTCGGTGCGCTGCGAGGACGTCGCCGGGAACGCGGTCACGCTTGCTCCCGGCGTCGGCCGGCCCTCCCGCCCCCTGATGTTCCCCGGCGACGACCGGCCCCGGGGTGTCAGTGCCTCGGGCTCCGAGATCCGTCTCGTCGACCCGGAGGGCGGCATCACCGCGCTCGCACGGGTGGACGGCGCGCCGGGATCGTTCGCGGAGGGCACCGCGGTTCTGCCGCCGGAGAGCTACTGGCACTGCCTCGGAATCAGGGACCCACGGGGCTCGGAGGCGCTGCGCGCGGTAGACGGCGACACGGCGGCGACCCTGCTCGCGGCGGCGGTCGCGAGGGCCGAGCGGGCGAGGAAAGCACAGCGGGAGGGCAAGGAGTGGAAGGAGGCGGACCACCCCGACGAACTGCCCTCCCTGATCGCGCAACTGCTGCCCGAGGTCACCCATGACGCACTGGTGCGGGGCATCGCCGGGGTGGTGCGGTTCGCCGCCGAGCAGCAGGCCGCACTGGACGCGATCGTCGAGCGGCTGGACAGCAGGGCGGTGGTCCCGCGGCCGAAGCGAAAGACGGTCGGCCCGAAGAACGAGCTGATCGGGGAGGCGCTCAACGGGCTCGCGGACGACTGCCAGTTCTCAAGGGGCTACTCGTCCCCGAGCCGTAGCTGCGTCGGCCAGCTCCAGGCGCTGGGCGAGCTGCTGGCGGGCCCGGCGGAGGCGGACGTCACGGAGGAGGCCGGGGTCGGTGCGGCCGTGCGCCTTCATCTGGACGGGTCGCCGCTGCCGTCGGACGATACGGAGTGGGACGAACTGCTCGGTTCCACGCCGGCGTTGGCGTTCCGCGCCGCCTCGGTGACCACCGCGCCCGAGCACCGCGCGGCGCTGGGCGAGCTGCTGGCCGAGCTGGACACGATCGGCATGACGACGGCCGAGGGCACGGACCGCTGGCGGGTCTGCCAACTCCGCCTCGCCGACGCCGTGTTCACGAGCCCGGACGGCACCGCGCGGTCGGGCCACTGGTCGGGGGCGCTACGGCTGCCCGGCGGCGCGTTCCTCGCCGTCATCCGGTCGGGGCACTGGGCGCCGGCCGGTCGCGACTTCACGGCGCTGTTCCACGATCCGGCGGGCCGCTTCGAGATTCCCGCGCCGTACACCCGCCGGTCGGCGCCCCGCGAGATCGGCGTCGGCGAGGGCCGGGCGGCCGACTGGTTCACGGGCTTCCGGGCCGAACTGGCCGCGCGCGGGCCGGCGCCGTGGTTCCCGGCCGCCGCCGAGGAGTTCGCCCGGCTCACCGGAGTCACGCGATCCATGGCGGCGCTGGTGGTGGCCGGTCTGCCCCAGGTGACGACGCATGTGCAGGGGTTCCTTCCCACGGACGTACGGAACACGCTCGGGCTGAAGGCGCCGAACGCCGCGCTGGCCAGGGACACCCTGCGCCGTGTCGACGTCGGCGTCCGGCGGGCCGTCGTGGCGGCGCTGCTGCCGGCGGACCCCGCCAGACTGTGGACGGACGGGCCCGACGTAGCCGGGGCGGCCGAGGTCTGGAACAGCGCGCTCGGCCGGCGGACACCCGTCTCCGAGGAGATGCTGCTGGTCGTGGCGGAAGCGGTGCGGGCCGTGCGGTCGTCCTGGACGGCGGACCGGACCCTGCGGGCGCTCCTCGACCCGTCCGGCGAACCGCAGTTGGCGGCGGACGGAAGCTGGCGGGTCAAGGACGACCGCGTCGTTCCCGTCGGGGCGGACACCGCCGTGTTCGACACGAACGCGCTGACGACCCTGGTCGCGACAGCCGCGTGGCTGGCCCACGGGCTCCCGGCCGGACATCCGATCCGGGCTCTGCTGCCGGGCATGCTGAGCGCGGTACGGGAGCGGCTGGCCAACCCGGAGCTGACGCTCGGCCTCGGCCGGTACGTGCACCTGTCGGCGTTCCGCAAGGCGGCAGGCGCGCCCACGGAGACCGGTGAGGGCTACGAACGCTACGGCGCGGTGATCACGCCCACGTCCGACGACCGGCCGATGCCCGCCGTCCGGGTGGCGCTGCTGGACGAGGCCGGTGGCGACCCGTACCTGCCGGTCCTGCGCGGCATAGGCGACGGATACGGGTACGGTCCCGGCCGGACCGACGCCCAGGTGCTGTTCCCCGCCGAGGCGGGGCTGCGGGTCGCCCGCGACCCCCGCTTCGCGGCGCTCGTCGGCGACCCGGGCGACCCGGCGGCCGGCGGGCGGGACAAGGACGGCACCTGGTATCCGCAGGACCCCTCCCGCTCCGTGCCGGACCTGGTCGGCGAGGCCGCGAAGGAGTACGGCATCGGTGAGGACGCCGCCGTCCTGTATCTGATGCTGCTGGCGATGCCCGATCCGACCGACACCAATGTCGCCCGGTGGACGGGCTGGAAGCGACGGCGCGGTGGAGCGGCCCGTATCGAGGCGGCGCGCGAGGAGTTGGCGGCCACCGACCTGGTGGTCAGGGCGACCCGTACCGGAGCCAGGCGCTCGCTCTTCCTGCCGGGCGGCTGGACGGACACCGACTCGGGTGCCCTGCCGCTGGAGCGGTGGAAGCTGCCGCTGTTCGACCTGGTCAGCGCCGAGAGCGCGCCGCTGGACGTGATCGTGCCCACGGAGCCGGTCGCGGACCTCTACCGCCGAGCGTGGCGGCGGATCAGGGAGGGCGACATCCCGCGCTTCGACGAGCTCAGGACGCGGCGCGTCGGGCGGGGCGGCCGGGGCTGACCGTACGGCCGGGGCGGGGTGCCGAGCACCCCGCCCCACCCCCTCGACCCCACGCACCTCGACTCCCCCCTCAGCTCCTCCCCCCTCAACTCCTCCCCCCTCAACTTCACTCCACTTCGGTTCACTTCACCTGAACGAGGACTCCGCATGACCCGGACAGACACACGGACGGACACCCGGACGGACGGCGTGGCGACCGCCCCCACGAGCAGGCAGTCACTGCCGGCCGAGGAACGGTACGCCACCGAACTCGCCTTTCTCGCCGCGTACGACGACGGCCCCCGCCCGCCCGGCTGGGCGCTGACCCCGCGCGCGGTGGTCACCTTCATATGCGGCAGCGGCGGCGAGGCCCTGCGGCTGCCGGGGACGCACGCCGGGCTGCCCGCGCGGCTGACCGTGGCCCCGAAGTTCATCGGCGAACGCGCCCTGGTGGAACGGTGCGTGGTCACCCTCGTCGGTGAGCGCGGCCTGCTGCTCGTCGGCGAGCCGGGCACCGCGAAGTCGATGCTCTCCGAGCTGCTGGCCGCCGCCGTCAGCGGTACCAGCGCCCTCACCGTGCAGGGCACGGCGGGCACCACCGAGGACGCGTTCCGCTACGGCTGGAACTACGCGCTGCTGCTCGCCCAGGGCCCCACGCCACAGGCCCTGGTCGCCTCCCCGGTGCTCACCGCCATGCGCACCGGCCGGGTCGCCCGGATCGAGGAGATCACCCGCTGTCTGCCGGAGGTGCAGGACGCGCTCGTGTCGATCCTGTCCGACCGGCGCCTCAGCGTGCCCGAACTCGCGGGCACGGACGATGCGCAGGCCGCGGCCGTCCCCGGCTTCAGCGTGATCGCGACGGCCAACCTCCGGGACCGGGGCGTCTCGGAGATGTCCGCCGCGCTCAAGCGGCGCTTCAACTTCGAGACGATCCACCCCATCGCCGACGCGGAGGCGGAGACCGCGCTCGTACGGGGACAGGCCACGGCGGCCGTGGAGCGCGCGGGTACGGCGTACGGGGTGGACGACGCGGTCCTGGACGTCCTGGTCACTGTCTTCCGCGATCTGCGCAACGGCCGCTCGGCCGAGGGCTGGGACGTGGAGCGGCCGGGCACGGTGATGTCCACGGCGGAAGCCGTGCAGGTCGCCGCGTCGCTCGGGGTGGCCGCGGCGTATCTGCCCGGTGGTGATCTGCTCGACCTGGTGCCGGGGCATCTGCTCGGCGTGGTCCTCAAGGACGACCAGGCCGACCACGGGCGGCTGTTGGGCTACTGGGACGGTCCGGTACGGCGCCGTGCCGAGGACGGCGCGGAGATGTGGCGCCGCCTCTGGGACCTCCGGGAGAACCTGCGTTGAGCGGCGCGCAGGCGGTGGACACCACCGCGGACGACAGTGCGGCCGGCGATCCCCGGGACGCGGTGGGCGCGCTCGCGGACAGCGTGGAGCCGTATCTGATCGGGGTACGGCACCACAGCCCCGCGCTGGCCGCCGCGATACCGGCGCTGCTGGACGCCTCGGGCGCGGAGGTGGTCTGTGTCGAGCTGCCGACGGACTTCCAGCCGTGGCTGGCCCATCTCGCCGACCCGGGCACGGTGGCACCGGTGGCACTCGCAGGCGCCCACGAGGACGGGCGCCTCGGTTTCTACCCGTTCGCCGACTTCTCACCGGAACTGGCGGCGATCCGCTGGGCCAGGGACCACGGGGTCGAAGTGCGCTGCTGCGACCTGCCGTTGTCCGACCCGGCCTGGGCGCCGAGGGACTCCGACAGGGGCACGGACCGCCCCGGGACGTCGTTCGCCGCCGCGCTGGACGCGTCCGGCACGGGCCGCGAGGGCGACGACCTCTGGGACAGAACGGTCGAGGTCCGCGCCCCCGGCTGCCCCCCGGAGTCCGTACGCCGCGCGGCACTCGGCGTCGGCTGGGCCCTGCGCCACGACGCGTCGACCTCGGGCGGCGTCCCCACGACGGACCTGACCCGCGAGGCCCACATGCGCGAGTCGATCAAGGCGGCGTCGACGACCGGCCGCCGAGTGGCAGCGGTAATAGGCGCGTTCCACGCCCCGGCACTGGTACGGCCGGTTTCCCCGGCGGAGGCAAGCGATCCGACATGCGCCGCGAGCGCTCACGGGCCTCACGGGCCGACGGAGACCACCGGGGACGGCCGACCCAGCGGGTCGACCGGCCGGAGCGGTGCGGCCGGGAAGGACGGACAGGACGGGCCCGCGGCCGACGGACGACCGGCGGAAACCGCTGGGGACGGCCGGCCCGGCAAGGCGTCCTTCACCGACAACCCAGCTGGGGCCAACGGCGACGACGGCGCAAGCCGTTCGGCCAGGGCTGCGGGGACTCCCGGCAGCGCCACGGTCGGCAACGACGGGTCGCTCCGGCCCGCGACCGACGGACGACCGGCGGAAGCCGCCGGGGGCGGCCAGCCCGGCGAGGCGCAGTTCACCGATCGCGACGGCGAGAGCAGTCCGGGCGGTGGCACTGCGGCCGGAAAGGACGAAACCCACCGGCCGGGGGCCGACGCATCAGCGGGAGCCGCAGGGGACGCCCGCCCGGGCGGGTCGCCGTCCACGGGCCGGAGCGGCGGGTCGCGCCAGGACCGTTCCGGTGGGGGTCGGGTCGTGACCTCTCTTGTGCCGTATACCTTCGCTCTGCTCGACTCCCGGTCCGGGTATCCCGCCGGGATTCGGGATCCGCGGTGGCAGCAGGCCGTGTTCGTGGCCGGTGGGGTGGCCGAGCGGGTGCGGGACGCCGCCGCCGGGGTGATCACCGGGCTGTGCCGGGCGATGCGGGACGCCGGGCACACCGCCGGGACCGGCGAGGCCGTCGAGGCGCTGCGCCTCGCCGACGACCTCGCGCGACTCAGGACGCTGCCCGCCCCGGGGCGGGGTGAGTTGCTGGAGGCCGTCACGTCCGTTCTCGGTCAGGGCGAACCCCTCGGCCGGGGCAGGGCCCTGGCACGGGCCCTCGAAACCGTCCTGGTGGGCACCGACCGGGGCCGCACCGCGCCCGGCACCCCCCGCTCCGGGCTCGGGCCGGCCGTCGAGGCCGAGCTCGCCGCGCTGCGGCTCCCCTGCCCGGAGAGCCCCGAGGCCCGCGAGGTACGTCTCGACCCGCTCCGGTCGGAGCTGGACGGACGCCGCGAGGTCCTGCTGAACCGCCTCGACGTGTGCGACGTCGGGTACTGCGCCCCCGGCGACGTGGCCCGTACGGGCGACGCCGCCAGTCTCAGTACCCGGTGGCAGGCGTCCTGGACCCCGTCCGTCCCCGCCCGGCTCGACCTGGTCGGTGTCCGTGGTGTCACGGCGGCCGGCGCCGCGGCCGGAAAGCTGCGCGAAATCGCGCACGCGCAGGACGCCGAGGGCGGGCTCACCACCGCGCACATCCTCGGCGGGCTGCGCGACGCGGCGCGCTGCGATCTGCCGGAGCTGGTCGGCGAGCGGCTGGCAGAGGCCGCCGACGTACTGCCGTCGACGGCCACCCTGCCCGAACTCCTCGCCGCCCTGGACCTGTTGCACGCGCTGCGCCGACGACATCTGCCGGGTACCACCGAGGCCACCCGGCGCGACGCGTCCGAACTCGCCGTGGTCCTGCTGGAGGCCGCCGTACGCGGGCTCCCCGGTCTCGCGGGCAGTGACGACCCGCAGGACGCGGTCGCGCTGGTCGCGCTCGCCACGCGGGCCGGCGAACACCGCCTCGGTCTGCGGATGGACGACGCGCTGACGACGCTCGCGACGACCGGTTCACCGGTCATCCGTGGAGCCGCGACGGCGACGCGCGTCCTGCTCGATCTCGACGCGCCCGGGGCCCTCGGCGACCGGGTCGCGAGCTGGATCGACAGAGCCGTCGAGCCCGATGGACGGCACCGCCTCTCCGGGCTGCTCACCGGTCTGCTGACGGCGGCGGGCCCGCTGCTCCAGTCCGCGGAGGCCGCTCTCACGCCGCTTCTCGACCGGGTCGACACCCTCCCCGACCAGGGCTTTCTCGACCGGCTTCCGGCGCTGCGCGGTGGGTTCGACGTGCTCACCCCCGCCGACCGGAGCCGGCTGCTGCGTACGGTCGCGGACCGCCTCGGCGACCGCCCCGACCTGACGCTGAGCGCGCCGCCCGAACTCGTCGCGCTGTGGACGGCGGCCGACACCGCCGCACTCGCCGCGCTGACCGCCCTGGGGCTGCCCGAGCCGGTGGCACCCCCACGACGGGCGGACGCCGACCCCGTACCGAAGGACACCCACGCCCCGGAGGAGCGAACCCGCCCCACGGACGACTCCCGCCGCCTCGCACCCGCCGACCGCTGGCGGCTGCTGCTCGGCCGGGAGAGCGACCGGCTCCCCGACGGCGCCCGCCGCTACGCGCACGCGCTGGACGAGCTGTACGGCACCGGGCGCGGCGAGGGTGCCGAGGGCATCACGGACGGGCTGCCGGGCGTGCCCGGCGACGGGGGCGGCCAGGGCAAGTCCTTCCCCAGCGCCCGCGAGTGGGGGAAGGAACTGGAGGCGCTCTTCGCGGCGGACGTCCGCGAGGAGGTCCTCGCCAGAGCGGCGGACGCGGGCCGTACGGACGTACTGACCGAACTGGACCCGGCATCCGTCCGGCCCTCGGTCGAGCTGCTGCGGTCGGTGCTCTCGCTGGCCGGCGGCATGCCCGAGAAGCAACTCGCCCAGCTGCGCCCACTCGTACGCCGACTGGTCGACGAGCTTGCCCGGGAGTTGGCCACCCGGCTGCGCCCCACCCTCACGGGGCTCGCACACCCCCGTCCGACCCGCCGCGCGGGCGGCAAGCTCGATCTGCCCCGCACCCTGCGCGCCAACCTGGCGCACACCCGCCGCCTCGACGACGGCCGGACCGTCGTCGTCCCCGAGCATCCGGTGTTCAGCACGCGCGCGAGCCGGGAGGCGGACTGGCGGCTGATCCTCGTGGTCGACGTGTCCGGATCGATGGAGGCGTCGGTCATCTGGTCCGCGCTGACGGCCGCCGTCCTCGGCGGGGTGCCGACCCTCTCCACCCACTTCCTCACCTTCTCCACGGAGGTGATCGATCTGACGGAGCGGGTGAGCGATCCGCTGTCACTGCTGGTGGAGGTACGTGTGGGTGGCGGTACGCACATCGCGGCGGGCCTCGCCCACGCGCGCTCGCTGGTGACCGTGCCGAGCCGGACGCTTGTCGTGGTCGTCAGCGACTTCGAGGAGGGTTATCCGCTTGCGGGCCTGCTCGGTGAAGTGCGTTCACTCGCCGCGTCCGGCGTCCATCTCATGGGCTGCGCGGCCCTGGACGACACCGGCGCCCCGCGCTACTCCGTGCCTGTCGCCCAGCATTTGGTGGCGGCCGGGATGCCGGTCGCCGCCCTCAGCCCTCTCGCTCTCGCCCGCTGGGTGGGCGACCGACTCCGCGGGGAGAACCGATGACCTCGTCCGACCCGACCGCTCCGACCGCCCCCACCGTCCCGCTGCCACCGGTCACCGCGGAGGTGGTCGCCGGTGCGGTGGAGAGCCTGACGTCCCGGCTGCGCAAGAGGCTCGACGCGGCGATCGAACAGTACGGCGCCGTACCGGCCACCGCCGCCGGCCCGCCCGACGACGGCGGTGTCAGCGTGCGATGCGGCGAGGAAACGGTGGTCACGCTGCTGCCCGGGGCGTCCGGCGCGGTCACCGAGGCAGACCAGGCACGGTGCACGTGCCTGCTCTCGCCCCGGTGTCTGCACCGCGCGGCCGTCCTCGGGGCGTGCCCGGTGGCCGCCCCGGAGGAGGCGCCGGTGGCGGAAGCCGCCCCGGCGGCGCCCACAACGCCCGAGACGGAGGCCCCCACCGGCACCGCCACCCCCTCCGCCCCGCTCAGCCCGGTCCGGATCGACGCAGCCACCGGTCTCTGGTCGGCGGCCACCGCCGTACTCGCGGCCGGACTGCCCGCCGCCGGGGCGATCCCGCAGGCGGAACTGCTGCGGGCGGCCCACACCGCCCGGCTGGCCGGACTGCACCGGGCCGAGGCCGCCGCGCTACGGGTGGTACGCGGGCTGCGCGACGCCCGCGCGGGCCACGCCGGCCACCGGCTGGCCGACCTGGTCGCGGCCCTGCGTGAACTCCTGCTCACCACCCGCCTGTTGGCGGCGGGCAACGGCGACCCCGCGCTCATCGGCACGGCCCGGCGCGGCTACCGCCCGAGCGGCACGCTGAAGGTGTACGGGGTCTGCCGGGAGCCCGTCATCAGCGCGACCGGGTACGGGGGCGTGGTCACCCATCTCGTGGACGAGGACCACCGCTGGTTCTCCGTGGCCGACGTCAAACCGGGCGGATCGGCCCGCGCGCGGGGCGCGGCGACAGCCCCGGTCACCGTCGGCGCGACGGTCCTCGACCATGCCCAGCTCTCGCGCGGAGGTCTGCTGATCACGGACGCGACGATCTCCCCGGACGGCCGCCTCGGTTCCGGCAAGGGCGTCCGGTCCACTCCGCTCGCGGGTCTGCCCTGGTCGTCCGGACCGCTCGCCGCCCTGTTCGCCCGCCCGACGGCAACGACCGTGTCCGAACGGCTCTCCGCCGCCGATGGCAGGGCCCCCGACGAGGAACTGACCGCCCGGATCGGCGAACCGGTCGGCTGCGACCTGGTGATCACCGGCGCCGTGGGCGACCAGTTGCTCGCCCGCGAGCTGCCGCACCCCGAAGCCGACGGCCCGACCGGACCCTTGATCCGCCTGATGGCCGCGCACCCCCACCCGGATCTCGCCCACACGGCGAACCTGCGCCGCCTGGCCTCCCGCCCCGGCCTGCGCGTCCGCGTACTGGGCCGGATCGATCCGGAGCGCGCCGCCACCCTGCGTCCTCTGGCCGTGGGCCCGGTGCCGGGCACGGAGGCGACGCTGCGTCTCCCGGCGGAGTGGCAGGACCGCGCGGACCTCGGATACGACCGTCTCCAGGGCTCACATCTCCCACCGCCGGACGCCTGCCCCCCGACGGGGCCCGAGCACACCGGACCGGACGTACTGGCCGACTCCCCCGTATGGCGCGTCCGCCGCCTCACCGAACTCGCCGTCTCGGGCGGCCGCCGCGCGGTGGCGGAGTCGGCCCGCAACGGCGGCTCCCGAACAGACGGCACCGCCCTCCGCGCCACCGGCTTTCACACGGCGGCAGACCTGACGACCACGCTCACCTCCGAAGCAGACCGCCGCACCCGCGACACCTTCGGCCGCCTCGACGACACCACCCCGGACGCCTACGCGTCGGCGTGGCTGGCGACGGCGTTCCATCTCGCATCCACGGAAAGGGAATTGGTCAGCTCAAGCTGGCGGGCACAGTAAGCCACCCCACCCAGCCCCGCCGGCACCCGATCCAGCCCCGCCAGGGCCCTTGAGGCACGGAGCCCCACCCAGCCCCGCCGGCGTTTGAGGCGCGGGGCCCGGGGCGGAGCCCCGAAAAACAGCCCGCCCGGCGTGGGATGGCACGCCC
>NZ_JBHXRM010000024.1:33038-64365 GCF_042716895.1 Streptomyces sp. NPDC058653
GCGCCGCGGGGCCGGGCGGGGGGGGGGGGCCGGCGCCCGCCCCCCCCCCCACCCCCCCCCCGCCCCGCACCCCCCCCACGGCCGAAGGCCGTACGGGGCCCCAGGTCGGAGCCCCCCCCGCGGCGGAGCCGCATATCGACACTGCCGGAAGGGGCGGGGAGGGGAACAGCCCCGCCCCGCCCCCAAACCCCCAACCCCCGCTACTCCTCCAAGAACCGCTCCAACAACCCCGGCACCGCCTCCCCCGCGAACCCCAACCCCTCCCCTTCCGCCGCGTCACGCACGTGATACGCCCCCTCCCCCGCCGCCGTCGTCGCCGTCAACGTCACGAGCCCCGCCCGGCGTTGGAAGTACGACTGCTTCACCGTCCACCCGATGACCCCGCCCCGCTGCAACGCCACCGTGGAGCGCCGCACCGTCCCCGACCGTGCGATCAGGTACTCCCCGCTGAGCCCGTGCCCCAGACTGCGGTACGCGTCGAGCCCGAGCGCCACCGCGATCGGCACCAGCACCACCCCGCAGGCGGCAGCGATCGGCAGCATGACGTCACTCACGAGCAGACCGAGGACCACCAGCACCAGGACCGGCACCAGCGCGGCCCCCACGGCCCACCGCAGCCGCCGCCCACGCGCCGCGAGCGGGTGCGGGGTCAGTCCGGCCGCGCTCGTCGGGGACGACGTCTCGCGCAGGACCCGCGCCGCGACCTCGTCCGCGACGGCCTTCGGCGCGGCCGGCAGCAGCGTCTTGAGGTCGGTGTGCTTGTCGTCGTCGTCCTGGGTGAGCCCCGTCGCGACCGCGTCGACCCGCGCCGCCCCGACCAGCCGCACACCGATCGGCTCCACCAGCTCCACGCCCCGCAGCCGCCGCTCCTCTATGGAGACGGACCGCGAGGTGAAGAGACCGCGCCGCACCCGCAACGTGCCACCGGGCTCGCGCTCCAGCCGGTAGTTCCACCACATCTCGACCCAGAGGCCGAGCGAGCCGACCACACCGGCGAGGAGCGCCGCCGCCAGGAGTACGACGACCGTCACGAGGATCGAGGTGTCCCGGAACCGGTCGCCGATCCAGACGAGCACCTCGTGCTGGACACCGAACCACTCGCCGACCTGCATCACACCGCCCGCCGCCGCGCCGCCCATCAGCGGCGCGACGAAGGAGAGGGGGGCGTACCGGATCCAGCCGGGGTCCAGAACGGACAGCATGCCCTCCGGGTGCGCCCCCGCGTCTGCCCCGGCGGGCGCCCGGCCGAGCAACTCCGTACGGAGCAGCTCTCCCTCCGCGCGGGTGACCGGGTCGAGCTCCAGGGTGGATTCGCCGCCGGTGTGCTCCCCCGTACCGATACGGACCTTCACCAGGCCGAGGATCCGCAGGAGAGGATTGGCGGTGAGGTCGACGGTCCTTATCCGTTCGCGTCCCAGCGAGCGGCGTTTGACCAGCAACAGGCCCGTGTGCAACTCGGCCCTGTCGGTGCCTATTCGGTAGCGGGTACGGCGCCAGCGGACATAGTCCGCGCCCGTACCGCCGGCGATCAGCAGCAGGGCCGCGGGCAGCACCCAGGCGAGCGCGCGCCCCACCCCCATCCCGCCGGCCAGTCCGATCGCGGCCGGCACGCCCGCTCCGCCCGCGACACCCGACATCACCGCGGCGGTGACCAGCAGGGTGCGCTTGTCGAGCCTGCGCCACCCCTCCTCCGGCGCGGGCACCGCGAGCGTGCTCATGTCGCGTCACCGGGTGTCGCCTGGGTTATGTGCGTCAACTGCTCGGCCAGCTCGGCCGCGAGCTCGTGGTCGAGCCCCTCGATCCGTACCGCCCCCTTGGAGGAGGCGGTGGTGACGATGACGGTGGCGAGCTTGAACATCTGCTCAAGCGGACCCCGGACGGTGTCCACGGTCTGGATCCGGGACATCGGCGCGATCCGCCACTCCTGCCAGAAGTAGCCGGTACGGACGTAGACCGCGTCGTCCGTCACCTCCCAGCGGTGCACCCGGAACCACCACATCGGCATGAGCACCGCGCAGGCCAGGCCCAGTACCGCGAGGACGGCGGCGGGCACCAGCAGCCAGACGCGGGCCGGGGCTATGAGCGCGCCCAGGACGGCGAGGACGGCCACCGGCGCCAGCGTGAGCAGCAGCCACTGCGTACGCCACCAGGCGACCGCCCTCTCGTTCAGCGTGTTGTTCGGCGGCCTGAGCCGCCGATCCCCCTCCGCCATCGGCTCAACGCCCCCGCAGCGCCCGGTACTTCGTGACCAGCTCGGCCGTCGACGCGTCCAGCGGCTTGTCCTGCGCGCTCTCGCGACCGCCGGCGATCTCGGTGAGGACCGGCTCGATCTGCTTGGCGAGGACCTTGCCGAGCTCGACGCCCCACTGGTCGAACGAGTCGATGTTCCACACCGCGCCCTGGACGAAGACCTTGTGCTCGTACAGCGCGATGAGCTGGCCGAGCACGGAGGGGTTCAGATTCCCGGCGAGGATGGTGGTGGTCGGGTGGTTGCCCCGGAACGTCTTGTGCGGGACGAGTTCGTCGGGGACGCCCTCGGCCCTGACCTCGTCGGGCGTCTTGCCGAAGGCCAGCGCCTGGGTCTGGGCGAAGAAGTTGGCCATCAGCAGGTCGTGCTGGGCGACGAGGCGGTGCGGCAGGTCGTCGACGGGCTGGGCGAAGCCGATGAAGTCGGCGGGGATGATCTTCGTACCCTGGTGGATCAACTGGTAGTACGCGTGCTGACCGTTGGTGCCGGGAGTGCCCCAGACGACGGGTCCCGTCTGCCAATCCACCGGCTCGCCGTCGCGGTCCACGGACTTGCCGTTGGACTCCATGTCCAGCTGCTGGAGGTACGCGGTGAACCGGGACAGGTAGTGGCTGTAGGGCAGCACGGCATGCGACTGGGCGTCGAAGAACGCGCCGTACCAGACCCCCAGCAGGCCCATCAGCAGGGGCGCGTTGGACTCGGCGGGCGCGGTGCGGAAGTGCTCGTCGACGAGGTGGAAGCCGTCGAGCATCTCGCGGAAGCGGTCGGGTCCGATGGCGATCATCAGCGAGAGGCCGATGGCGGAGTCGTACGAGTACCGCCCGCCGACCCAGTCCCAGAACTCGAACATGTTGGCCGTGTCGATACCGAAATCGGCGACCTTCTCGCCGTTGGTGGACAGCGCCACGAAGTGCTTGGCCACGGCCTCCTGACCGGCTTGGAGCTCGGTCAGCAGCCAGTTGCGGGCGGAGGTGGCATTGGTGATGGTCTCGATGGTGGTGAAGGTCTTGGAGGCGATGACGAAGAGCGTCTCGGCGGCGTCCAAGTCGCGTACGGCCTCGTGCAGGTCGGCCCCGTCGACGTTCGACACGAAACGGACCGTCAGATCGCGGTGGGTGAAGGACTTCAGCGCCTCGTAGGCCATCGCGGGCCCGAGGTCGGAGCCGCCGATACCGATGTTGACGATGTTACGGATGGGCCTGCCCGTGTGGCCGAGCCACTCGCCCGCCCTGACCTTCTCGGAGAAGTCGGCCATCTTGTCCAGGACGGCGTGCACGCCCGGCACCACGTTCTCGCCGTCGACCTCGATCACCGCGTCGCGCGGGGCGCGCAGCGCGGTGTGCAGCACCGCCCGGTCCTCGGTGGTGTTGATCTTCTCGCCGCGGAACATCGCGTCCCGCAGCTCGGCGACGCCGGTGGCCTCCGCCAGCTCACGGAGCAGCGTGAGCGTCTCGTCCGTCACGAGATGCTTGGAGTAGTCCAGGTAGAGGTCACCGACCTGGAGGGTGTAGCCGGTGCCGCGCGCCGGGTCCTCGGCGAACAGCTCCCGCAGATTCGTCTCCCCCAGCTGCTCACGATGCTTGCCCAGCGCGCTCCACTGGGGCATCCGGTTGAGCCTTGCGCGGCCTTCTGCCTTGTTCTCGGACATCTTGCTTCAGCCCACTTCTTCTCGTACGTGACTGCCTGCGTGAGTGCGGTGCCCAGCTGCCCTCCCAACCTAATTGATCAGAGCGCCGAGCGACGCGACAGCGAGCGTGAACGCACCGGCGGCCAGCAGCGCGGGCGTGTTCAGTCCCCAGGCCGCGGCGGCGAGGCCGCCGAGGAGCGCGCCGAAGGGTGCCACGCCGATGGCGAGCGTACGGAAGGCGGAGCTGATCCGGCCCAGCATCTCGGCCGGGCTCCGCTCCTGTATCAGCGTCGCCTGGTTGACGTTCCAGACCATGCCCATCACCCCGAACACCGCCATGACCGCGATCGCCACCCCGAGTTCACGAACGGTCCCCAGCACGACCAGCGCACAGGTCTGGACGATCCCGGCGACAAGGACGCTGCGGACGCGTCCGATCCGCAGGGCGAGCCGGGGCGCGACCAGTCCGCCGACGACACTGGCGGCGCCGTAGGCCGTGATCACCGCCGCGTACCCGCTGTTGCCCGCGTCCAGCCAGCCGGTCACATGCAGCACCAGCGTGGCGATCAGGGCGCCCATGCCGATGTTCGACAGGGCGGTCGCCACGGACAGGCCCCGGAGCGCGTTGTCCCGCCACAGGGCGCGCATCCCCTCCGCCATCTCCGCGCGCAGGGTGCTGCCCGCCGCCTTCGGGGCCCTGGCCGGCGCGTCGGTGCGCAGGGAGGCGATGAGCAGCGCCCCGACGACATAGGTGGCCGCGTTGGCCGCGAAGGGCGCGGAGGCGCCGAGGACGAGGAGCGCCGGGACCAGCGGGGCGGCCAGGAAGCCGCTCGCTATCTGCTGACCGGTCATGAGGCGGGCGTTGGCGCCGGCCAGCGTGTCCCGGGGGACGACGGAGGGCAGCAGGGCCGTGGCGGCGTTGTCGAAGAGGGTCTGGAAGGTGGTCAGCAGGAAGGCGAGGGCGAGCAGCAGCGCGATCGTGCCGTGGTCCAGGGCGACCGCGAGCGCGAAGCCCGCCATCAGTACGCCACGGGCGAGGTCGACGGCCCACATCGCGCGCCGCTGGTCGACCCGGTCGGCGACGGCTCCGCCCAGCAGTCCGAAGAGCAGCCAGGGCACATAGCCGCAGGCGGTGACCGAGGCGATGAGGAGGGGGTCGTCGGTCAACGAGGCGGCGAGCAGCGGCAGGGCGGCGGTACGCAGCGAGTCCCCGAACCGGGAGACGACGGCGGCGCTCCACAGCCGGCCGAATCCCCCGCGCCACGCGGGCACCCGGGCCGACGCCGCCGGGTCCCGGCCCACGCCCCGGGCCGCTTCTCCGGCCGCGCCGGCCGCCGTTCCGGCCTGCACCCCGGCTGTCGTCCCGGCCGACCCGTCCGTCGACTCGTCCGTCGTCACAACTCTCCCTCTCGGTCGTCCTGTTCGGACCGTAAGGGATGCCACTGACAATCGGCCGCCGGTGAGAACGGCACCGGCCGGGCACCTTTGGGTGTCCGGCCGGATCAATACTTAGATCTCGCCCCGCAGTTTGGCGAGGGCTTCAGCGAGGATCGCCTCGCCGTCCGCGTCGCTGCGCCGCTCACGTACATAGGCGAGGTGTGTCTTGTACGGCTCGGTGCGCGGTGGGTCCGGGGGGTTGTCCCGGTCCTGGCCGGCCGGGAATCCGCACCGTGGGCAGTCCCACGTGTCCGGAACCTGCGCGTCACTGGCGAAGCTCGGCTGCGTCTCGTGCCCGTTGGAGCACCAGAAGGAGATGCGCAGGCGTGGCGCGGACTCGCCACGCTCGGCCTCACCCATCGGCCCCGCTCCGACCCGGCTTCCCCGGATCGCGTTGCCACTTGCCACGGTCGTAACTCCCTGCGTGAATGGTGCCGCAAGCATCAAGCGTCGAGAGGCATCTCCGCTGTCGAGCGCCCCAGTCTACGTATGGCCCAACGCGCGTCCAGTGAGCGGAGTTACACCCCCCACCGCCGGGACGCAGGGCCTCATGATAGGCCGCGCCCCCGGCGACGTACTGTACGACCGGTCAGCTGTCCAGCTTCATCAGCAGACCGAGCACGACAATGCAGGCGAACCAACCCATACCGACCACGATGGTAATGCGGTCGAGGTTACGCTCGGCGACCGAGGAACCACCGACGGACGACTGCATGCCGCCACCGAACATGTCGGAGAGGCCGCCGCCCTTCCCCTTGTGCATCAGCACCAGCAGCATCAGCAGCAGGCTGAAGACGATCAGGGCGATCGAGAACCCCATAATCACGGCTGGACCCTACTTTCCGGAATTCTCTCGAAATGAATCGGGATTGGACGGGACTGCGAGGACAACGGGGGCCGGCGGCACATATGAGATACCGGTCGGCCCCCGCCAGGGTACGACGGATCCGCTCCCTCGCATACTTACTGGTCGCGGAACCTGACGATCTTGACGAACTCCTCGGCGTCCAGCGCCGCACCGCCGACAAGGGCTCCGTCCACATCGGCCTGGGCCATGATCGCGGCCACGTTCCCGGCCTTCACGGAGCCGCCGTACTGGATACGGACCCGGTCGGCCAGCTCCTGCGAGTACAGCTCCGCGAGGCGCGCGCGGATCGCCCCGCAGACCTCCTGGGCGTCCTCGGGGGTGGCGACCTCGCCCGTGCCGATGGCCCACACCGGCTCGTACGCGATCACGACGGACTCGGCCTGGTCGGCCGGGATGTCCTTGAGACCGCCGTCGAGCTGCGCGAGCGTGTACGGGACCTGCTCGCCCGCCTTGCGGACGTCCAGGCCCTCACCGATGCAGAGGATCGGGGTCAGCCCGTGCTTGAAGGCGGCCCGCACCTTCGCGTTGCAGATCTCGTCCGTCTCCGCGTGGTACTGACGTCGCTCGCTGTGACCGACGGCCACGTACGTGCACTTCAGCTTGGCCAGCATCGGTCCGGAGACCTCGCCGGTGTAGGCACCGGAGTCGTGCGAGGAGATGTCCTGGGCGCCGTACTTGATCTTGAGCTTGTCGCCGTCGACCAGCGTCTGTACGGACCGCAGGTCCGTGAACGGCACCAGGACGGCCGTCTCGACCGCGTCGTGGTCCTTCTCGGTCAGCGCGAAGGCGAGCTTCTGGACGTGCGCGATGGCCTCGAGGTGGTTGAGGTTCATCTTCCAGTTGCCCGCCATCAGCGGCGTACGGGCGGTCTTCTCGGTCGGGGTTGCAGCTGCCATCAGTAGGTCAGTCCTCCAGTGCGGCGAGGCCGGGAAGCGTCTTGCCCTCGAGGTATTCGAGGCTGGCGCCGCCACCGGTCGAAATATGGCCGAATGCGTTTTCGTCGAAACCGAGGATCCGGACGGCGGCGGCGGAGTCGCCACCACCGACGACCGTGAAGGCGTCGGAGTCGATCAGGGCCTGGGCGACGGCCCGGGTGCCCTCGGCGTAGTCGGGGTGCTCGAAGACTCCCATGGGACCGTTCCAGAAGACGGTCGTCGCGTCGGCGAGCTTCGACGCGTAGAGCCGGTTCGTCTCCGGACCGCTGTCCAGACCGATCTGGTCCGAGGGGATCGCGTCGACGGGGACGGTCGTCGGGTTCGTCGCCGCCTTCGCCTTGAGGTCGGGGAACGACGGCGCGACCAGCACGTCGACCGGCAGCACGAACTCCACGCCCCGCTCGTCGGCGCGCTTCAGATACTCCTGCACGGCCGGGATCTGGTCCTCCTGGAGCAGCGAGGCGCCGACCTCGTGGCCCTGGGCCTTGAGGAAGGTGTACGCCATGCCGCCGCCGATCAGGATGCGGTCGGCCTTCTCCAGCAGATGGTCGATGACGCCGAGCTTGTCGGAGACCTTGGCGCCGCCGAGGACGACCGCGTACGGCCGCGCGACGTCCTCGGTGAGCTTCTTGAGGACCCCGACCTCGGTGGCGATCAGACCGCCCGCCGCGTGCGGCAGCCGCGCCGGCAGGTCGTACACCGAGGCGTGCTTGCGGTGGACGGCGCCGAAGCCGTCGCCCACGTAGAGGTCGGCCAGCTCGGCGAGCCGGTCGGCGAAGGCGCCGCGCTCGGCGTCGTCCTTCGAGGTCTCACCGGGGTTGAAGCGGAGGTTCTCCAGGACGGCGACCTGTCCGTCCTTCAGGGCCCCGGCGACGGCCTTCGCGGAGTCGCCGACGGTGTCGGTCGCGAACGCGACGTCGGCACCGAGGAGTTCACCGAGCCGCGCGGCGGCGGGGGCCAGCGAGAAGGCGGGGTCGGGCGCGCCCTTCGGGCGGCCGAGGTGCGATGCCACGATCACCCGGGCGCCGGCCTCGGCGAGCCTGGCGACGGTCGGCTGCACGGCGCGGATCCGGCCGTCGTCCGTGATGGTGGTGCCGTTCAGCGGCACATTGAGGTCGGCCCGGACGAAGACGCGCTTGCCGGCGACCCCTTCGTCGAGAAGTTCGTCGATCGTCTTCATGTATCAGTGACTCCTTGAGAGCGGCTCCACGTCCCGCGACGTCCGCGAGCACACAGAAGAGCGAGCACGGCCAGCACACAGACGACAGGGCCCGGTCAGCGCCACGTCGCGCCGCACGAGCCCTGTCGTTCACATCGGGAGTTGCCTATCGGACCGCTGTCAGAGCTGACCGCCGACGAAGGTGGTCAGGTCGACCAGCCGGTTCGAGTAGCCCCACTCGTTGTCGTACCAGCCGATGACCTTCACGCTCTTGCCCTGGACCATGGTCAGGGAGGAGTCGAAGGTGCAGGAGGCCGGCCAGTTCACGATGTCCGAGGAGACGATCGGGTCCTCGGTGTACTCCAGGAGACCTTTCAGCTGCCCCTCGGCGGCCTTCTGGAACGCGGCGTTGACCTCGTCCTTGGTCACCTCGCGCTCCAGCTCGACGACCAGGTCGGTGACGGAGCCCGTCGGGACCGGGACGCGCATCGCGATGCCGTCGAGCTTGCCCTCCAGCTCCGGGATCACCAGGGCGGTCGCCTTGGCGGCACCCGTGGTGGTCGGAATGATGTTCTCGGCGGCGGCACGGGCGCGGCGCAGGTCCTTGTGCGGGAAGTCCAGGATGCGCTGGTCGTTGGTGTACGCGTGGACCGTCGTCATCATGCCCTTGACGATGCCGAAGTTCTCCAGGAGAACCTTGGCCATCGGCGCCACACAGTTGGTGGTGCAGGAGGCGTTGGAGATGACGTGGTGGTTCGCCGCGTCGTACTTGTCCTGGTTGACGCCCATCACGATGGTGATGTCCTCGTCCTTGGCCGGAGCCGAGATGAGGACCTTCTTGGCGCCGCCCGCGATGTGCTTCTCGGCGTCGGCCTTCTTGGTGAAGATGCCGGTCGACTCGATGACGATGTCGACGCCCAGCTCACCCCAGGGGATGTCGGCCGGGTTGCGCTCGGAGAGCACCTTGAACGTCTTGCCGTCGACCGTGATCGTGTCGGCGGTGTTGCTCACCTCTGCCTTGAGGCGGCCCATGATCGTGTCGTACTTCAGCAGATGGGCGGTGGTCGCGGTGTCACCCAGGTCGTTGACAGCCACGATCTCGATGTCCGCACCCTGCTCCAGCAGCGCGCGGAAGTAGCTACGACCGATGCGGCCAAAGCCGTTGATGCCTACGCGGATCGTCACGAACCGATCTCCTCGTTGGTACGCCGGGTTTCGACGCCGGCGAGTGCGTATGGGATGTCCCCGACCACTTATGACCCTACCTCTCCCCGGGGGCCACGGTGACACCGAGTGGCCCCTACCGACCGGCGGCGCCCCGTACCGCCCGGTAGGGGTACGGGACGCCGCCGCGGGGTTGACGCGGTGCCGGTGGCGCTCGGCGCGGTCAGCGCCGGAGGGCGCGCAGCGCCTTCCCGAGCAGCGCCGCGCGCCGCTCCGTGTCCGTGACCTGCTCAAGCCCGAAACCGAGCAGGACGGTGTCCCTCGTGGTGACCGCCGCCGCGCCGGTGCCGATGTCGTACGTCCCCGCCGCCGCGCTGGTGAACTGCGGGAAGGCGTCCGGAGGGAGTACGGAGGAGGTGACGGTGTACGTACCGGCCTGGTCCAGCGGGTTGCCGGGGGCCGCGCCGAGCGGTCCCGTTGCCCCGAGGAGCGCGCCGGCCCCGGTGAAGCCGGTGGCGCCGGCGGTGGAGGAACGGCCGTACGCGCCCAGGTAGTACTGGCTGAAGTCGTTCGTCTGCGTCCGGCCGACCTGCGCGTTCCCGCCGGCCCGCTCGCCCGCCTCGATCAGCTTGCCGCCCTCGTTCAGGAAGTCGCGGACCGAGATCTGCGTATCGCCGTCCGAGGTGACCGCGCCGGTGTGGTGGAGGACGGTGGAGAAGTGGCCGAGGACGCCCAGGTGGTGGGGCGCTCCCTGCGTGGCCACGTCCCAGACGACGGCGGTACGGCCGTTGGCCCGCAGCGCGTCGACGTACGCCTGCGCGTGCTGAGCGGGCGCGCCCTCGTCGGCGATCACGAGGGTGTCGGCCCTGGGGCGCTCGGCGACGGTGTAGGTGAAGCGCTCGCTCGTGGTGCGCTTGCCGCTCTTCGTACGGCCGGTGAACCAGACGTCGACGCGGTCGCCCGGGTCGGCGTCCTCGATCTCGGCGCGGTACTCGTCGAAGTGGAGGTTGTCCTCGCCGCCGTAGGTCTCACCGCCCTTCCAGGCGCGGAGGTCCTCGTCGTGCGTCCGGCCGCCGTTGATCCGGTAGTTCAGCTCCTTGTCCCGCACCGACTTGCGGGCGGTGACGGCGACTTCCTGGTCGGCGCCGCGCGCGTAGGAGGTGGTGAAGGTGTCGGGGGTGAAGTCGGGGGCGCTCAGTCCGACCGAGGAGGACGGCTGGTCGGGGTGGGCGGCGGTCTCCGCGACGGAGAGGGCGAAGGGGATGTTCTTGGCGAACTCCGCCTGGATCAGCTTCTCGTCGTCGGGGAAGTTGAAGCCGGACTGGCAGTCGTCGGCCTCCCAGGCGTCGTCGGGAATGCTGTCGGACACGGTCTCGCAGGTGGTCATCTCCGGGGTGAACATCATGATCCCGTTGACGTTCGCACCGTGTCCGTCGGCCTCGCCGTTGGTGGTGTAGAGCTCGGAGGAGACCTGCGGGTAGTAGCCGGGGACGGCGGAGTTCTCGGGGGTGCCGGCGAGCGACCGGTAGAGGACGTCGTCCGGGGTCGGGGTGGCGACCTGCCAGCCGACGCCGTAGAGGAGCAGTTCGGCGGCGGAGTGGTAGTTGATGCCGTAGTCGAACTTGACGCGCTTCTGGAGGCGGTCGATCGCCTGGGTCTCGGGCTCGGAGCCGGGGGACGCGCCCCGGTAGGTCTCGCCGGTGGGCTGCGGGGACGAACCCTCGTTGTCGTAGCCCCACTTGTAGGTGAAGTTACGGTTCAGGTCGATACCGTCGCCGCGGCTGATGACGCCGTCGCCGTTGACGTCCCGGAGGTTCTTGCGCCAGAGGCGGTTGGCGTCGGCGGCGTGGGTCCAGTCGTAGCCGTCGGGGTTGGCGGAGAGGACGAACCACAGCTCGGTGGAGTCGACGATCTTCGTGATCCTCGGGTCCTTGCCGTAGCTGTCCAGATAGTGGTGCATCAGCCGCCGGGTCATCTCCGGGGTGATCCACTCCCGGGCGTGCTGGTTGGACATGTAGAGCACGGAGGGCTTGGCGCCGTCCTTGCTCCTGTCCGCGCCCTTGGTGAGCTTGAGCGCGAGGATGTCCTTGCCCTGGACGGTCTTGCCGATGGAGACGACCTTGGTGAGGCCGGGGTGTGCGGCGCCGGCCTCGGTTATCTCCTCCTGGAGACCGCCGGGACCGCTGTACGGGCGGTAGACACCGTCCCCCGCCGCCTTCAGCCGGGATTCCGTTTTCGCGGTGATCTTCCGCTCGGTGAGGTCGACGCCCTGGGTCTCCAGGCGGTCCGCCTGGCCGTCGGTGAGGAACAGCTCGACCTCCGCCCTGCCGCCCTTCGGCACCGATTCGCCCAGTTCGTGGGCGTCCTGGCCGGCCGCGAGGAGCAGCGGCACCTGCTCGGCGGTGACCTCGGCGTCGAAGACCTTCAGGGTGTCCTCGGCCGCCGAGGACGTGTCGGTGGCCGTCTCGGCCTGTGCGCCGGGTGCGGCGGTGATTCCGCTCAGCAACAGTGCGCCCGCCGCGAGTACGGCTCTCGCTCCGCGTCTCATGTGCCCCCCTTGCTGTGGTCCGCCACAGGCGTGACGGGACGCGGCCAGGCTCGCCAACCCACATGCCCATGTCAAGACCCCCCTAAAGCCCAAGCAAAGCCCTGCGGACGGCTCCTGGGGCGGGCGGCTGCGGCTGATGTCCCGCTTGAGCGGCAGCGCTCGGGGGGTGCTCCGGGTGGGTGCGTTCCCGACGGACCTGTCCTGGCTGGGCGCGCCCGAACGGCGGGGTCCGGATCGATGCGTCCATGTCCGGCGCGCCCTCGTGGCTGGCGCGCCCTTGGCGGGGCGCCCCCGCCGGACGTTCCCGGCCCGCGCGTCCCGATCGACACCTTCATGGCCGACGCGCCCTCGGTGGGCCGCCGTTGACGAGACGTTCCCAAATGGCGCGTCCCGACCCGCTCGCGTTCGCTACTGGCGCGCCCTTGGCGGGGCGCCCCCGGCGGACGTTCCCGGCCGGCCTGTCCTCGCCGGGCGCACCGGAACGGCGCGTTCCGACCCACATGTTCGTGGCTGGGTGTTCCAATCCGCGTTCGCCGCAAGCGCGCTCCGACTGGCGCCTCCATGGCCAGCGCGCCCCGGCCTCCGCGTCCTCGTCAAACGCCTCAATCGGCGCTCCCGATCCACCCGTTCGGGATCGACGCATTCCTGGCCCGCACACGCGGCCCGCCGCGCACTCGATGGGGCGTCCGGAGCCCGATGGTTCCGGCCGACGCATCCCCGCTGGCTGCACCGCAGAGGCGCGTTCCGATCAGCGCGTTCATGGCCAGCGCGCTCCAGCTGGCGCGTCCGCAGCTTTCGCGTCCTCGTCAACCGCCTCAATCGGCGTTCCCGACCCACGCATTCGGGATCGACGCGTTCCCGGCCGGCGCGCTCCGGTCGGCGCAACCTCGCCGGGGCGTCCCCGGCGGACGTTGCCGACCCGGACGGTTCCGGTCGGCCTGTCCTCGCCGGGCGCATCGGAACGGTCTGGTCCGATCCGCGCGTACATAACCGGCGCGACCTCGCTGGGGCGTCCTCACGGACGTTATCGATCCACCCGCCGGCGCACTCCGGCCCGTGGTGGGGTCTCAGCCGACCAGGCCGTCCGCCATCTCCTCCGACAGCGTCGACTCCGTTCCCGGAATGCCCAGGTCCTGCGCCTTCTTGTCCGCCATCGCCAGCAGTCTGCGGATACGTCCCGCCACCGCGTCCTTGGTGAGGGCCGGGTCCGCGAGCGCGCCCAGCTCCTCCAGTGACGCCTGCTTGTGCTCCATCCGCAGGCGGCCCGCCGCGGCAAGGTGTTCGGGGACCTCCTCGCCCAGGATCTCCAGCGCCCGCTGCACCCGGGCCCCGGCCGCCACCGCCGCGCGGGCCGAGCGGCGGAGATTCGCGTCGTCGAAGTTGGCGAGGCGGTTGGCCGTCGCGCGGACCTCGCGGCGCATCCGCCGCTCCTCCCACGCCAGCACCGACTCGTGCGCCCCGAGCCGCGTCAGCAGCGCGCCGATCGCGTCGCCGTCCCGTACGACGACCCGGTCCACGCCGCGTACCTCACGCGCCTTGGACGGGATCTGCAGCCTGCGGGCCGCGCCGACGAGTGCCAGGGCCGCCTCCGGTCCCGGGCAGGTCACCTCCAGGGAGGAGGAGCGCCCCGGCTCGGTGAGCGAGCCGTGGGCGAGGAACGCGCCCCGCCAGGCCGCCTCCGCGTCACACGTCGCTCCGGAGACCACCTGGGGCGGCAGTCCGCGGATCGGCCGGCCTCGGCCGTCGACCAGTCCCGTCTGACGGGCCAGCTGGTCACCGCCGGTAATCACCCGTACGACGTAGCGACTGCCGCGGCGGAGCCCGCCGGGGGCCATCACCACCAGTTCGGAGTTGTGCCCGAAGATCTCCAGGATGTCCTTGCGGAGCCGGCGCGCGGCGATGCTGGTGTCCAGCTCCGCCTCGATCACAATGCGTCCGCTCACCAGATGCAGACCACCCGCGAACCGGAGAATCGCCGAGACCTCCGCCTTCCTGCAGCACGTACGGGTGACGGGAAGCCGGGCGATCTCGTCCTTCACCGCTGCCGTCATCGCCATGGGCCGATCCTTCCATGCATCCGAAAAATACGGTCGTACGCGGCGGCCAACAGTTCCGGGTCGTGCTTCGGAAGTCCGTCGGGTCGGGCCACGGGAGCCAGCTCGACCGCGGCACCGAGCCGCATCGCGGCGTCGGAGAGTGATTCGCTGTCGGGCACGGCGGCCTCGTCGGCCAGCACCACGTCCAGGGCGAGTTTAGGGGCGTGTCGTCCCAAAACCTCCAAATGACGCTGCGGTGAGAAGCCATCGGTTTCACCGGGTTGCGGCGCGAGGTTCAGCGAGAGGACCCGGCGGGCCTTCGTCTCCACGAGCGCGTCGAGCAGCTCGGGCACGAGCAGATGGGGGATCACCGAGGAGAACCAGGAGCCCGGACCGAGCACCACCCAGTCCGCGTCGAGGACGGCGGCGACGGCCTCGGGGACCGCCGGCGGGTCGTTCGGCACGAGGTGCACGGACTGCACCTCGCCCCTGGTCAGGGCGACCGTGGCCTGGCCCCGTACGGTGTCGATCTCGTCCGGGCGGTCCGGGTCGTGGCCCCGTACGAGCGCCTGGAGCTCCAGCGGCACCGCCGACATCGGCAGCACCCGGCCATGGGCGCCGAGGAGCTTGCCGACCAGGTCCAGGGCCAGGACATGGTCACCGAGCTGCTCCCACAGGGCGACGATCAGCAGATTGCCGACCGCGTGTTCGTGCAGGTCGCCCTTGGACTGGAAACGGTGCTGGATGACCCGGGCCCAGGTCTGGCCCCAGTCGTCGTCGCCGCACAGCGCCGCCAGCGCCTTGCGCAGATCACCGGGCGGCAGGACGCCGAGCTCCTCCCGGAGCCGGCCGCTGGAGCCGCCGTCGTCGGCGACCGTGACAACAGCCGTCAGATCGCCGGTGATCCGGCGCAGCGCCGTGAGCGAGGCGGACAGCCCCATGCCGCCGCCCAGCGCGACGACCTTGGGCTGGGCGCCGCGGCCCCGGCCTGCCAGCGCGGGCGTGTCCCTGCGCAGCCGTCGCAGCCGGAAGTTGCGTCCGGTCACTCGCGCCCCAGGTCCCGGTGGACGACCACGGTCTCGATCCCCTCGCCCGCCAGCCGGGCACCCAGCTTCTCCGACATGGCGACGGAGCGGTGCTTGCCGCCGGTGCAGCCGACGGCGACGGTCACATAGCGCTTGCCCTCACGGCGGTAGCCGCTCGCGATCAGCTCGAGCAGTTCGGTGTAGCGGTCCAGGAACTCCTTCGCGCCCGGCTGGTTGAAGACATAGCCCGACACCTCCTCGTTGAGGCCGGTGAAGGGGCGCAGCTCGGGGACCCAGTGCGGGTTCGGCAGGAAGCGGCAGTCGACCACGAGGTCGGCGTCGACCGGCAGGCCGTACTTGTAGCCGAACGACATGACGGTGGCGCGCAGCTCCGGCTCCTCGTCGCCGGCGAACTGGGCGTCCATCTTGGCGCGCAGCTCGTGGACGTTGAGGCTGGAGGTGTCGATCACCAGGTCGGCGTCGCCGCGCAGCTCGCGCAGCAGCTCGCGCTCGGCCTCGATGCCGTCCACGATGCGGCCGTCGCCCTGGAGGGGATGCGGTCGGCGTACCGACTCGAAGCGGCGGACCAGGGCCTCGTCGGAGGACTCCAGGAACACGATGCGCCGGGTGACCTGCTTGGCGTCGAGGTCGGCGAGCGACTCGCGGAGGTTGTCGAAGAAGCGGCGTCCACGGACGTCGACGACCACGGCGATCCGGGCCACGTTGCCCTGCGAGCGGGCGCCGAGCTCGACCATGGTGGGGATCAGGGCGGGGGGCAGATTGTCCACCACGAACCAGCCGAGGTCCTCAAGACACTTGGCGGCCGTGCTGCGGCCCGCTCCGGACATCCCGGAGATGATCACCAGCTCCGGGATGGCGGGCTCGGGGACGGGCTCCACGGACTCGTCGGTCCCCTCAGCCCTCGCGGTTCTCCCGGTGCCTTCGAGGGGCTCCCCGGCGTTCTCCCCGGTGGTCTTCCCGCCCGTGTCCTGTGCCGCCCCCTCCGCGCTCTCCTTCGGTTCGCCCGTACTCACGTCCGCCACTCCGTCCCGGTCTCGCTCAGTCATGCGTGCTGCCCCCGTCGTCTTCCATGATCTCTCCTGTCGCCGTGTTCACAGCGGGCGCGGCCGGTGCCGTCCGGGCGAGGGCCACGGCCACGGACTCGGCCGTCTTGCGCCCGAGCCCCGGCACCTCGCAGATCTGCTCGATTGTGGCCTGCCGGAGCTTCTTCACCGAGCCGAAATGCTTGATGAGCGCCTGTTTCCGGGTCTCGCCGAGGCCGGGGACGTCGTCCAGAGGGCTGGTGCGGATGCGTTTGGCCCGCTTGGCCCGCTGATAGGTGATGGCGAAGCGGTGGGCCTCGTCACGTACGCGCTGGAGAAGGTACAGCCCTTCGCTGGAGCGGGGCAGCACCACGGGGTCGTCCTCGTCGGGCACCCAGACCTCTTCGAGGCGTTTGGCGAGGCCGCAGACGGCGACGTCGTCGATGCCGAGCTCGTCCATGGCCCGTTTGGCCGCGGCCACCTGTGGCCGGCCGCCGTCGACGACGACGAGCTGGGGCGGGTACGCGAAGCGCTTGGGCCTGCCGTCGTCCTCCTTGAGGGACGTCTGGAGGGGGTGGTCGTCGTGCCCGTCCTCGCCCGGGGCCGTGGGGTGCTGGGCGGTCCGGTCCGGGGAGGCCGGGTCCTCGGGGGACCCGTTCCGCCCGTCGGCGCCCTCCTCCTCCGTCCACTCGCCCGTCCGCTCCTTCTCGGCGAGGTAGCGCTTGAAGCGCCGGCCGATCACCTCGTGCATGGAACGGACGTCGTCCTGGCCCTCGAAGCCCTTGATCTGGAAGCGGCGGTACTCACTCTTGCGAGCGAGGCCGTCCTCGAAGACGACCATCGAGGCGACGACGTCGTCCCCCTGGAGGTGCGAGATGTCGAAGCACTCGATCCGCAGCGGCACGCTGTCCAGCCCGAGCGCCTGCGCGATCTCCTCCAGCGCCCGCGAGCGGGTCGTCAGGTCGCTGGCCCGCTTCGTCTTGTGGAGGGCGAGCGACTGCTGGGCGTTACGGCCCACCGTCGCCATCAGGTCCTTCTTGTCACCGCGCTGGGGGATCCGCAGCGAGACGTGCGAGCCCCGGCGCTCGCTCAGCCACTGGGCGAGCGCGTCGGTCTCCCGCTGGTCCTCCGACAGGGCCGGGACGAGGACCTCCTTGGGAACGGAGTCGCCGATCTCCTCTCCGTACAACTGCTGGAGCGCGTGCTCGACCAGGCCCGCCGTGTCGACCTCCTCGACCTTGTCCGTCACCCAGCCGCGCTGGCCGCGGACACGGCCGCCGCGGACGTGGAAGATCTGTACGGCCGCCTCCAGTTCGTCCTCGGCGACGGCGATGAGATCGGCGTCGGTGGCGTCGGCGAGGACGACGGCGTTCTTCTCCATCGCCCGGCGCAGCGCCCCTATGTCGTCGCGCAGCCGGCCCGCCTTCTCGTACTCCATGTCCTCGGCGGCGTCCGCCATCCGCTGCTCCAGACGGCGGATGTAAGCGCCGGTGCGGCCGGCCATGAAGTCGCAGAACTCCTCGGCCAGTTGGCGGTGCTCGTCCGGGGTGACACGGCCGACGCAGGGCGCGGAGCACTTGCCGATGTAGCCGAGGAGACAGGGCCGGCCGGTGCGCTCGGCGTTCTTGAACACCCCAGCGGAGCAGGTCCGTACGGGAAAGACCCGGAGCATCAGGTCGACGGTCTCGCGGATGGCCCAGGCATGGCCGTACGGACCGAAGTAGCGCACGCCCTTCCTCTTGGCGCCGCGCATGACCTGCACGCGCGGGAATTCCTCGTTGAGGGTGACGGCGAGATACGGATAGCTCTTGTCGTCGCGGTACTTGACGTTGAACCGGGGGTCGTACTCCTTGATCCACGAGTACTCCAGCTGGAGCGCCTCGACCTCGGTGGAGACGACCGTCCACTCGACGGAGGCCGCCGTGGTGACCATCGTGCGCGTGCGCGGATGAAGATTCGCCAGGTCCTGGAAGTAGCTGGAGAGCCGGGGGCGCAGGCTCTTGGCCTTCCCGACGTAGATCACCCGGCGGTGATCGTCGCGGAACCTGTAGACCCCCGGGGAGTCGGGGATCTGTCCCGGCTTGGGGCGGTAGCTGGAGGGGTCGGCCATGTCTTCCACCCTACTTCCGGGCACCGACAGTGTGGCCGCGCCGGGTGGGGTCGGAGAGGGTGTCGTGCGGTCCGGGAGGGGGCGCTCAGGCGTCCGGGCCCGCGACGAGCCTGCCGTCCTTCGCGCTGATCGGCACCTCGGGCAGCGGCACCGTCGCCGGGCCCTTCGTCGCCCTGCCCGTCGTGACGTCGAACCGGCTGCCGTGGCAGGGGCAGTTGCCCTCGTTGCCCTCCAGCTTCTCCAGCAGACAGCCCGCGTGGGTGCACTGGGCGCTGAACGCCTTGTACTGGCCCTCGGCGGGACAGCTCACCACCAGGCGCGCCTCCCGGTAGAGCTTCGCACCGCCGACCGGCACCGCGTCCGCCGCGCCGAGATCGACCGGTGCCGTCGGGGTGGGCTCCTCGGCGTGGCCGAGCTTCGACTCGGTGGAGCACGCGGCCACGCCGGCACCGGCCGCGCCGGCGAGGGCGACCCCCTTCAGGACGGTACGACGGGGGGTGGGCCGGGCGGGCATGGTGTCTCCACTGGTCGGAAGGCTGGCGCTGTCATCGACCCTACCCGTGGCGATTCCGGCGCCCGGCGGGGGCACCGGACGCTGACCGTGCCCCGGCACCGCGCACGGACGGCCGCGCACCGTACGGGGCCGGCCGCGCACACGCTGTCGCGTGTGGGGACGATGGGTTACGTTCGGCGGCGTGATCGTCGTCGCAGGAGAGGCACTGATCGACCTGGTCCCGCAGCCGGGCGCCGAGGGCCGCGCGGGCGGGTCCGGTGGTGGGGCCGGCGCCCGTGGGGGGCCGCTGCCGTCGCCGCCCCCCTTGCTGCCCCGGCTCGGCGGCGGCCCGTTCAACACCGCCGTCGCCCTCGGCCGCCTCGGCTCGCCCACCGCCTTCTGCTCACGGGTCTCCACGGACGGCTTCGGCGCGGCTCTGCTGGACGGTCTGCGGTCGGCGGGCGTCGACACCTCCCTCGTACAGCGGGGTCCCGAACCGACGACGCTCGCCGTCGCCTCCCTGGGAAGCGACGGTTCGGCCGGCTACGGCTTCTACGCGCAGGGCACCGCCGACCGGCTCTTCGAGCTGCCGCCCCAACTGCCGCCGTCGGCACGGGCGCTCGCCCTGGGCACCTGCTCGCTCGTGCTCGAACCGGGCGCGAGCGCGTACGAGGCGCTGCTGCGCCGGGAGGCGGACCGCGGCCTGTTCACCCTGCTCGACCCGAACATCCGGCCGCCCCTGATCCCGGACGCCGACGCCTACCGTGCGCGCTTCGCGGGGTGGCTGCCGTACCTGTCGCTCCTGAAGCTCTCCGAGGACGACGCGCGCTGGCTGGGAGGGGTGCCGAGCGGGCCCGCGGCCGTGGTCCTCACCGGGGGCGCCGAGGGGCTGGGTGTACGGACGCGGGCCGGGCTGGAGGTGCGCGTACCGGCGGCCCCGGTGGACCCCGTGGACACGATCGGCGCCGGGGACACCGTGAACGCCGCGCTGCTGCATCAGTTGGGCGTGCGCGACGCCCTGTCGGAAGCGGCGATCGACTCGCTCGACGCGGGGCAGTGGCGGGACATCCTCGGCTTCGCCGCGCGGGCCGCCGCCGTCACCTGCTCCCGCACCGGCGCGGAACCTCCTTATGAGGCCGAGGTGGCGTAGCGGGAGTCGGGGGCGGGGTCGCACGGGGCTTCGGCTGCGGCTGTGACCTCGGCACCGACGACGGGGGCGGGGCCGGAGACGGGGCCGGGAGCGGGCCCGGGGCGGCGGCGGTGTCGGCGGGAGCGGCCCGGGGGGACGCGGGCGGCGGCAGGAAGCCGGTGCGGGTGAAGTACGCGACGTACGTACGGAAGAGCTCTTCGTCGATCTCGGGGCAGACGATCCTGGTACCCGCCAGCGCACGCCGGGTGTCCCGCGCGTCGAAGCGCGCGCTCCCCTCCGACCCTCCTCCGCGTGTCTCGGCGGCCATGGCAGCGAGGAGGGGGAAAGCAGCGTTGCCGGGATCCGACTCGGTGGCGGCCAGCCAGTCGGCGGGCGGGACGTCCGCGACGGCGTGGCCGAGCGCGCGCAGGCGCGCGACGGCGGTGTCCATGCGCAGCGGGCGCTCCCCCGCGAGATGGAACGTCCGCCCGGCCGACCGGGGTTGGCGGGACAGCTCCACCACGGCGGCGCTGACATAGTCCACCGGAACGAGGTCGAAGGCGGTGTCGACGCCCGACGGCGCCACACCCGCCTCGACGCAGCCCTTGAGGAGCAGCCACATGAAGTCGCCGGTCTGGCAGACGCCGGTGGCCGACTCGCCGGTGATCCGGGTGGGCCGGTAGACGGAGACGGGCAGCCCCCGGTCGCGCGCGGCCTCCACGAGCTGTTCGGCCGCCCATTTGCTCTGGGTGTAGCCGTGTTCGAGCGCGGCGAGCGGTCCGGTCGGGTCCTCGGGGCGGATGGGCCGGCCCGCCACGGAGCCCTCGCCGGCGACGACCGCGCTGCCCGCCGAACCACCGCCGTAGACGCCGACGGTGGAGATGTGGTGGACGGGCACGGTGCGGTGCAGGGCGGCGAGCCGCAGGATCTCCTGCGTGCCGTGCACGTTGGTGTCTCTCAACTGCTCGTAGGAGTAGACCAGGTTGACCGCCGCCCCGGCGTGGTAGACGGCGTCGACGGTCCGGGCGAGCCGGTCGAAGTCGGCCGCCGAGAGGCCCAGCCGGGGGCGGGCCAGGTCGCCCGCGACGACCGAGACGCGGTGTTCGGAGGACGGGTCGCCGAGGCCGTAGGCGTCGACGACCGAGCGCAGTCTCTTCTCCGCGTTCGGCCGGTCGCCGCCGCGCACCAGACAGTGGACGGTGGCGTCGGTCCGCCGCAGCAGCTCCCGCAGGAGGAAGGCGCCGAGAAAGCCGGTGGCTCCGGTGAGAAGGACGTGTTCCGGGTCGGGGACGACCCTGTGGACCTCGGCCTCGGCAACGATGTCGGGCGCGAGCCGGATGTCGTCGCCGAGCACGGGCATACCCCGCCCTCCTACGGAGGTGGCGCCCACGGCGTCCTTCCGTCCCTCCCGCCTCTTCTTCTCGGCGTCGTCCACCAGTGCGGCCAGGCCCGCGACGGTCGGCGAGGTGAAGATCGAACGGAGCGGCACCTGTACGTCGGTCTCCTCCCGGAGCGCCAGGACGAGCCGGGTCGCCAGCAGGGAGTCGCCGCCGAGGGCGAAGAAGTCGTCGTGCACACCGAGGGGGCCGAGGCCGAGCAGCTCCGACCACAGGCGCGCGATCCGCTCCTGGGTGGCGGTACGCGGCGCCGCAGCGGTCCCCGGGGCGTCGCTCCCGCCGTGGCAGGCCCGCTCCGCGAGCGCGGCGCGGTCGACCTTGCCGCTCGCCGTGAGCGGGAACCGGTCGACCGCCACGCAGCGCGCCGGGACCAGCGGTTCGGGCAGCCGGGCACGGAGCGCCCGCCGTATCTCCTCCGGGCCCGCCGCCGACGGATCGCCGGTGATGTAGTACGCGAGGAGCCGCTTGCCCGCTCCCGGACCGAGGTCCTGGGCCACGACGGCCGCGTCGGCCACTCCGCGCTGGGCGCGTACGGCAGCCTCCACCTCGCCGGTCTCCACCCGGTGGCCCCGGATCTTGACCTGGCCGTCGCCCCGCCCCACGTACTGGATACGGCCGTCGGGCAGCAGCCTCGCCAGGTCGCCCGTGCGGTAGAACCGGCTGCCTCCCCTCGCGTCCGTGCCGGGGATGTCACCGGTCACGAACCGTTCGGCGGTCAGCTCGGGGCGTCCCGCGTAGCCGCGCGCGACCACCGGCCCCCCGACGCAGATCTCACCGACGGCGCCCGTCGGCACGGGCCGCAGCCGCCGGTCCAGCAGCACGAGCGTCGCGCCGTCGACGGGGCGTCCGATGCTCGGCAGATCGGGCCAGGCGGCGGGGTCGGGACCGAGCCGCTCCGCGGTCACGACATGGGTCTCGGAGGGGCCGTACTGGTTCTCCAGCGTGGCGAGGGTGAGCGAGCCGAAGAACTGCCGCAGGGCGGGCGTGACATGGAGCTGCTCCCCCGCCGTGAGGACCTCCTTGAGAGATTCGCAGCGGCGGCGGGTGGCGCACGCGTACTCCGCCAGCTGCTGAAGTGCGACGAACGGCAGGAACAGCCGCTCGATCCGCTCCGAGGCGATCAGGTCGAGCAGTTGGTGCGGATCCCTGCGGACCTGTTCGTCGACGAGGACGAGCGCGCCGCCCGCCGCCCAGGTCGCGAAGATCTCCTGGAACGCGACGTCGAAGCCGAGGGGCGCGAACTGGAGTGTCCGCGCCCCCTCACTGGTGTCCGGCCCTGTCGCCGACCTGCGGCGCTGCCACTCGATCAGGTTCGCGAGCGGGCCGTGTTCCATCGCGACGCCTTTGGGCAGACCCGTCGAGCCCGAGGTGTAGATGACGTACACGAGGTCGTCGGGGGCCACCGGGACGACGGGCGCCACCCGGTCGCGCCGCGCCGGGTCGAGTTCGTCCGGCAGCTCGTCGACGAGCACCGCCTCGACACCGGCGGGCAGTTCGACGGGCCGGCAGGCGCGCTGGGTGAGGAGGACCTCGATCCCGCTGTCCCGCACCGTGAACGCGATCCGCTCCGCCGGATGGTCCGGGTCGACCGGCACACAGCTGCCACCCGCCTTCAGCACGCCGAGGACAGCCACCGGCAGATGCGCCGTCCGCTCCAGGCAGACGCCGACGGGGCCGCGTACGGCGCCCCGTGCGACGAGCGCCGCGGCGACGTGGTCGGCGGCGGCGTCCAGCTCCGCGTACGACAGGGTCCGGCCGTGCGCGACGACGGCCGGGGCGTGCGGCGTCAGCCGGGCCGAGCGCGCGAACGCCTCGTGGACGAGCGGTACTTCGGGGGGCGGGGGCGCGCCGTGCGCCCACTCGGTGAGCACCCGGCGCTCCTCGTCGGTCGGCATGACCGCGAGGTCCTGGAGCGCGGTCTCGGGGCGGGCGACGGCGTCGGCGACGAACGTACGGAACCGGGCCGCCAGCCGCTCGGCCGTCGCCCGGTCGAAGAGATCGGCGGAGTACTCCCACAGCGCGCGGTATCCGTCGCCCTCCGGTATCAGATGGAGGAACACGTCGTACTTGGCCGTACCGCCGTGCACCTGGACGCGCTCGGCCTCGACACCGGGCAGGGACAGCGCCGAGGGGGGCGCGTCGTCGACCGCGAACACCACCTGGAACAGCGGGAACCGGCTCAGCGTGCGGTCCACCCCCAGTTCGCGCACCAGCTGGCCGTACGGCACGTCCTTGTGCCGGACGGCGGATCTGACCTGGTGCTTCATCTCCTGGACCAGGTCGGTGAACGACCGGTCGTGGCGCGGGCGTCCGCGCAGCGGCAGCACGTCGGTGAGACAGGCGATGAGGTCCTCGGTCTCCGGCTCGTCGCGGCGCGACACCGGTGTGCCGATGACGAGGTCGTCCTGGCCGGTGTGGCGGCCGATCAGGGCGGTCAGCGCGGCGGCCAGGACCACGAAGCGGGTCGTGCGCAGCCGGGCGGCGAGGCGGCGTATTCGCGCTCCGGTCGCGGCGTCGACGGTGAACTCGACCTGGCCCCCGTGGTGGCTGAGGGCGGGCGGGCGCGGACGGTCGGCAGGGAAGGACGACTCGTCGGGGGCGCCGGCCAGTTCGGCGCGCCAGTGTTCGACCAGCAGGGCGCGGTCCTCGCCGCCGGTGCTCCGCTGGCGCTGGGCGTACGGCCCGGACTGGAGGGGCAGTTCGGGCAGCCGGGGCGCCCGGTGCTCCACCTCCGCGCGGTACAGCTCGCCGAACTCCTCGTCCAGGAGGCTGAAGCACCAGCCGTCGATCACGGCGTGGTGGATCGCGACGGCGAGCACGGACTCCTGGTCGGCGCCGGGGCCCGGGTCGCGGTCCTCGGCGGTCGCGGCGCCGTCCTCGGCGTCACCGTGGCCGATCAGCAGCAGCGTGGCCTTGAGCAGCGGCGGGTCGGCCAGGTCCAGCTGCCGGGTGACGGCGTCCCTGAGCGCCGTTTCCCGCTCGTCCGCCGCGATCCGCCGTACGTCGACCGGGACCCGCGCCGGGGGGACGACGATCTGCCGGGGTACGCCGTCCACCAGCACCAGGCGGCTGCGCAGCGCCTCGTGCCGGGCCACGATGCCGGTCAGCGCGGCCGAGACGGCAACGATGTCGAGGGGGCCGCGCAGCCGGTGGACCCACGACTCCAGATAGCGCGAGGTGCCCTGCTGGTACTGGTCGTTGAGCCAGATCGACTCCTGCTCGAACGACATCGGGTAGGTACGCGGTTCCATCGCTTCTCGCTTCGTGGTGCGAACGACTGGGACGGACCTCTGGGGGTGGCGGACGAGGCCGGTGCGGCGATATTCAGACACCGATCATGCGTCTCTCAGCCCGGCAGGTCCAACAGTGCGGCGATGTCGATCTTTCCGTTGGGGGTGCGGGGGAAGGAGACGATGCGCCGTACCTCGTCCGGCACCTGGGCGCGCGGCAGTACGGCGGCGAGCGCTTTCCGCACGGCGTCGGGCTCCGCCTCACCAGTGTCGACCGCCGTAGGGGCAGCGCGTTCTCCGTCTGTCCCGCCGAGCGGGTCCTCGGTGTAGAACATCGCCAGTCGTTCGTACGCACCGCTCCCACCAGCCACGGGAACCACGGCGCACTCCCGTATCCCCGGCAGACGCAGGGCCGCCACCTCGGTCTCGGCGGGCTCGACGCGATGGCCCGAGATCTTTATCTGCCGGTCGGCGCGACCGTGGAAGTGCAGCACCCCGTCGGCGTCGAGCCGGCCGAGATCGCCGGTGCGGTAGATCCTCCTGGGGCCGGTGCCGGGGTCGAACGTGGTGAAACTCTCCTTCGTGGCGCGCTCGTTGCCGAGGTAACCGTCGGCCAGGCCTTCCCCGGAGACACAGATCTCGCCAAGCGCGCCGGGCGGCACCTCGCGGTCGCCGTCGAGAACATGCACCACCGTGCCGGGGACGGCCGTGCCGAGCGGGATGCCGTACTCGGCCTCGCAGTCGGCCGGTCGGATCCGGTGGGTGGTGACGAAGACGCAGCATTCGACGGGGCCGTAACCGTTGAGCAGGGTGATTCCGGGGTGGCGGGCGAGAAAGGCGCGGATGTGCGGGGCGGAGAGGCGCTCGCCGCCGGTGAAGACCTGGCGCAGTCCGGTGAAGCAGTCGGGGTCCTCGTCCACGAAGAGGTTGAAGAGGGCGGCGGTGAGCCAGACGGTGTCCAGGCCGGTGTTCTCGACGAGTTCGGCCAGGTCGTCGGGGAGGAAGTAGTCGCCGTCGACGAGCACGACCGTGCCGCCGGTGGTCAGCATGCTCCACAGTTCGAGGGTGAGCGCGTCCCAGGAGACGGGAGCCGCTTGGGGCATCACACGGCCGGGGCCGAAGTCGGCGAAGCTGTCCGGGCCGAAGAGGCGGGTGGTCGCGCGGTGCGGGGAGAGCACGCCTTTGGGGGTGCCGGTGGTGCCCGAGGTGAAGAACACGGTGGCCGGCACGGCCCCGTGCCCGCCGTCCGTCTTCTCCGCCTTCTCCGTCGGCTCTGTGGGCCGGGGGTCCGGTGCCCGTTCGGCCACCGCGGTCAGTTCTTCGACGGGTGGCCGCCATACGGCGCGGCCGTCGGCGTCCACCTCGGGGGACGCGCCGTCGGCCGGTGCGGCCACGACGACGGGCGGCGCCAGCATGCCGAGCACGGTGCGCAGCCGGTCGGCGGGGAGCTTCGGATCGAGCGCCGCGTAGGCGGCACCGCGTTTGAGTACGGCCAGGAGGACGGCCACGAACTGGGGCGAGCGTGGCAGCAGTACGGGCACCAGCCGCCCGGGGCCGGCACCGAGGCGGCCGAGCTCCACGGCGTACGCCTCCGCGGCCAGGTCGAGCGTCCGGTAGCTGACACGCCGGCCCGCGAAGACGAGCGCTGTCGCGTCGGGCCGCAGCCTCGCCTGCCGTTCGACGGCCTCGTGGATGAGCCGCGTACCGGTGAGCCGCCCGTCATGCGGGCGGGACGTGAGGGACATGCGGGACATGAGAAGTCGGTCCCCGTCCCAGTCAGACGGCTTCGCCGCGGGCCATCACGGCTGCCTGGAAGTCGGCGACCGTCTCGCTGTCGAAGACCGTGTCGGGAGAGACCCGGATGCCCAGCTCTCTCTTGACGCGGGTACATATGCGTACCGCCTGGAGGGACGTCCCGCCGAAGTCGTAGAAGCTGTCGGAGGGTTTCAACTCATCGGCTCCGAGGACCTCTGCCATGATCCGGACCACGGAAGCGCTTTCACCGCGCTGCTGCTCGGACACCTTCGTCTCGCATCCTGCCGATTGATGGAAGGTGCCCATTCTGACCCAGATCCCGCGCATACGTTCGGCCGAGGCGCCCTCCGGTGACGCCTCGGCCTTCCGCCGTCAGGCTTTACGGGACCGCGAGGCCGTCTTCTTGGCCGCGGTCGTCTTCGCCGCGGCCTTCGTCGTGGCCTTGCCCGCGGTCCTGCTCGCCGTATTGCCGGCGCTCTTGGCGGCTGTCGTCTTCGCCGCCGCCTTACGGCCCGACGACTTCGTCCGGCCCGACTCCGCTTCGCTGATGCGCTCGGAGTCGAGGATCTCCCGCAGGAACTTGCCCGTGTGGCTGGTGGAGACCCCGGCCACCTCCTCCGGTGTGCCCTCGGCGACGACGAGCCCGCCGCCGTTGCCCCCCTCGGGCCCCATGTCGACAACCCAGTCGGCCGTCTTGATGACGTCCAGGTTGTGCTCGATGACGATGACCGTGTTGCCCTTCTCGACCAGCCCGGACAGCACGGTGATCAGCTTGCTGATGTCGTCGAAGTGCAGCCCGGTGGTGGGCTCGTCCAGCACATACACCGTGCGGCCCGTGGACCGCTTCTGGAGTTCGCTGGCCAGCTTCACGCGCTGCGCCTCGCCGCCCGAGAGAGTCGGTGCGGACTGACCGAGCCGCACATAGCCCAGGCCCACCTCGTTGAGGGTCTTGAGGTGACGCGAGATCGTCGGGACGGCCTCGAAGAACTCCAGCCCCTCCTCGATCGGCATGTCCAGCACCTCGGCGATGGACTTGCCCTTGTAGTGGACCTCCAGGGTCTCCCGGTTGTAGCGCGCTCCGTGGCAGACCTCGCACGGGACGTACACGTCGGGGAGGAAGTTCATCTCGATCTTGATCGTGCCGTCGCCCGCGCAGTTCTCGCAGCGTCCGCCCTTGACGTTGAAGGAGAAGCGCCCGGGGAGATAGCCGCGGACCTTCGCCTCCATCGTCTCGGCGAAGAGCTTGCGCACATGGTCGAAGACCCCGGTGTACGTCGCCGGGTTGGACCGGGGCGTACGGCCGATGGGCGACTGGTCGACATGCACGACCTTGTCGACCAGGTCGTCCCCGTCGACCCGGGTGTGGCGTCCCGGCACCGACTTGGCGCCGTTCAGCTCACGGGCCAGGTGCATATAGAGAATGTCGTTGACCAGCGTCGACTTGCCGGAGCCGGAGACACCCGTGACGGCGGTGAACAGACCGAGCGGGAACGAGACGTCGATGTCCCGCAGGTTGTTCTCCCGCGCGCCGTGCACCGTGAGTCTGCGTCCGGGGTCGACCGGCCTGCGGACGTCCGGCGTCGGGATGACCTTCTTGCCCGCCAGATACTGGCCGGTGATCGACTCCTCGTTGTCCAGGAGCTCCTTCAACGTGCCGGCGTGGACCACCTTGCCGCCGTGCTCGCCCGCGCCCGGACCGATGTCGACGATCCAGTCGGCGACCTTGATGGTGTCCTCGTCGTGCTCCACGACGATCAGGGTGTTGCCCATGTCGCGCAGCCGGATGAGGGTCTCGATCAGCCGGTGGTTGTCGCGCTGGTGAAGGCCGATGGACGGCTCGTCCAGCACATAGAGCACTCCGACGAGACCGGAGCCGATCTGGGTGGCGAGACGGATGCGCTGTGCCTCGCCGCCGGAGAGTGTGCCCGCCGCGCGGTTGAGCGAGAGATAGTCCAGACCGACGTCGACCAGGAACCTCAGCCGTTCGTTGACCTCCTTGAGGACCCGCTCGGCGATCTTCTTGTCCCTGGCGTTCAGCGTCATCTTGCCGAGGAAGTCGGCGCACTCGCTGATCGACATCGCGGAGATGTCGGCGATGGACCTGTCCATGACCGTGACCGCGAGAACGAGCGGCTTGAGACGCGTGCCGTGACAGGTCGGGCAGGGCACCTCGCGCATATAGCCCTCGAAGCGCTCCCTGCTGGTGTCGCTCTCCGCCTCGGAGTGCCGCCTCTTCACGAAGGAGACCGCGCCCTCGAAGGACGGGGTCGTGTACGCCCGCTCGCGGCCGTACCTGTTCCTGTACCGCACCTCGACCTGGGTCTTGTGCCCGTACAGCAGCGCCTTCTTGGCGCGCTGCGGCAGTCCGGCCCACGGGATGTCCGTACGGAAGCCGACGGACTCGGCCAGTCCGCCGATGAGCCGGCCGAAGTACTCCTTCGTGTGGCCGTGCGACCACGGGTGGATCGCGCCCTCGTCCAGCGACTTCTCCTCGTCGGGGACGATCAGCTCGGGGTCGACCTCCATACGGGTGCCGATACCCGTGCAGTCGGGGCACGCGCCGAAGGGCGAGTTGAAGGAGAAGGAGCGGGGCTCCAGCTCCTCGAAGGACAGGTCGTCGTACGGGCAGTACAGATGCTCCGAGTACATCCGCTCGCGCTCGGGGTCGTCCTCCGGGAGGTCCACGAAGTCGAGCACGACCATGCCGCCCGAGAGCCCGAGCGCGGTCTCGACGGAGTCCGTCAGCCGGCGCTTGGCGCTCTCCTTCACCGTGAGACGGTCGACGACCACCTCGATGGTGTGCTTCTCCTGCTTCTTGAGCTTCGGCGGCTCGCTCAGCTGAATGGTCCGGCCGTCGACCCGTGCGCGGCTGTACCCCTTGGTCTGGAGGTCCGCGAACAGGTCGACGAACTCGCCCTTGCGCTCCCTTATCAGCGGCGACAGCACCTGGAAGCGGCTGCCCTCGGGCAGCTCCAGGACCTTGTCCACGATGGCCTGCGGCGACTGGCGGGTGATCGGCCGGCCGCAGACGGGACAGTGCGGCTTGCCGATACGGGCGAAGAGCAGCCGGAGGTAGTCGTAGACCTCGGTGATCGTGCCGACGGTCGACCGGGGGTTGCGGGAGGTCGACTTCTGGTCGATGGAGACGGCCGGCGAAAGGCCTTCGATGAAGTCGACGTCCGGCTTGTCCATCTGGCCGAGGAACTGCCGGGCGTAGGAGGACAGCGATTCGACATAGCGGCGCTGCCCCTCGGCGAAGATCGTGTCGAACGCGAGGGAGGACTTGCCCGACCCGGAGAGCCCGGTGAAGACGATCAGCGAGTCACGCGGGAGGTCGAGCGAGACGTTCTTGAGATTGTGTTCGCGAGCGCCACGGACGATGAGACGGTCGGCCACGCCGGTCCGCACCTTTCTGGAGAGAAGCAGGGGCGGAGCCCCCGTTCCAGAGTAATGGGGGTCGCCAGAGCGATGGACTGCCAAGTGGAATGACCCGGGTCACTGGGGCACCGGGTGGCGAGGGCTCCTGGTCAGGATGCCTCTCACGAGCTTATAGCACGCGCATTCGATTTACGGCAGCTTACGGACTCCTTCACCCGAAGGTGTGGTGGGGCTAGGGTCGGCGCCATGCTGGATCATGTGCGCGACCTGGAATCCCTACATGAAGCGACCGAGCGGCTCCTCACCGCAGCCGCCGGGCTGGACAACGCCTCCCTGGGCCAGCCGTCACGGCTGCCGGGCTGGAGCCGGGGTCACGTACTGGCCCATCTCGCCAGAAACGGCGACGCACTCGTCAACGTCCTCGAAGGCCGGCCGATGTACCCGGACGACGTGACCCGCGACACGGACATCGCGCGGGACGCCCCCCGGCCCCTGGACGTCCAGGTCGCGGACGTACGCGCCACGGCCGAGCACTTCCGGCGGGTGGCGGCCGTCCCCGCCGACTGGGCACGCACCGTCGAGCTGCGCAACGGGGTCACGGACGTCGCCGCGCGGCTCCCGTTCCGCAGGCTCGTCGAGATCGAGCTCCACCACGTCGACCTGAACATCGGCCGGGAGCTCGAAGACCTCCCCGACGACTTCACCGACCGCGAGATCGACTTCCTCACCGAGCGCTTCGCCGGGCACCCGGACGTACCGCCGCTCGCCCTCACCTCGCCCGGCGGACGCACCTGGCGCACCGGCCGCGCCGACGGCGCCCCGGCGGCCGTCACGGGTCCGGCGGCCGACCTCATGGGCTGGCTCGCCGGCCGCCGCGACGGGTCGGCGCTCAAGTCGTCGGACTCCTCACTGCCCGTACTGCCGCCGCTATAGGCTGAGTGGTATGACCTACAGCGGAGCCGTGAAGCTCGACGGACCGGCCGATGTGCACGAGTTGACCGACCTGATGATCTCCAAGGTCGCCGTCGGCGCGATGAACAACAACGCCTATCTGCTGCGCTGCCGGGCCACCGGGGAGCAGTTGCTGATCGACGCGGCGAACGACGCGGGCACGCTGCTGACGCTGATCGGTGACGACGGCATCGCGTCGGTCGTCACCACCCACCGGCACGCCGACCACTGGCAGGCACTGGCCGAGGTCGTGGCCGCAACCGGCGCCGAGACGTTCGCCGGACGGTTCGACGCCGAGGGGATCCCCGTCCCGACGGAGGTGCTGGTGGACGACGGCGACACGGTCCGGGTCGGACTGATCGAGCTGACCGCGCGCCATCTCGTGGGACATACGCCGGGCTCGATCGCGCTGGTCTACGACGACCCGCACGGGCACCCGCACCTCTTCACGGGCGACTGCCTCTTCCCGGGCGGCGTGGGCAACACGCATCAGGACCCGGAGGCCTTCGCCAGTCTGATCAACGACGTCGAGACGAAGCTCTTCGACCGGCTGCCGGACGAGACCTGGGTCTATCCGGGACACGGCGACGACACCACACTCGGCGCGGAGCGCCCCCAGCTCCCGGCCTGGCGCGAACGGGGCTGGTAGGCGGGGCCGACGGGCGGGGTCGGCCGACAGGGCTGGTGATACGGACGGAACCGGGGCGGGGGGGGGGTTGCGGCCCCCCCCGGGCCGGAAAGCCCCCCGCGCCCGGGACGGGCGCGAAGTGGGGCGTGGCCACGCGGGGCAATGG